>JAJRQZ010000135.1 GCA_024279935.1 Bacteroidota bacterium | reverse complement strand
TTCCGTCCTTTAGTATAAAGGAATTGTCGTCGTCAACCTTGAACCTCATCCTATAACCGTCTTCGTCAACAATGAACTCCGGCTTATAGTTTATAAGGTTTTCGTACATTGAGGTAGGAGCAGGGTCCAGGGCGGAGTTTACACGTCCCCACTTGCCGACGACGCTTTCCACTTCAGGAATGGAATTTACTTTTTTGTCCAGCAAGGCAATGACATCTATGTTCTCCTGTATGCCTGAGTGGGGCATGGTGGTCGGCATGAGCAAAAACGATCCTTCGTCGAGCGAAGGCATGAACTCCTTGCCAATTCCAGGGAATTTCTCGTCTGCTGCCTGCCAAAAAGATGTCTCCTCAACAAAATCGGGCATAAACCCGAACACTTTAGCAAAGCCCAGCCAAACAACTATCCCAAAGATCACAACAGTGATAGGAATGCTCAGGAACTGCCATTTGTGGTCTAAGCACCAACGTAAAATCAGAGGGTAAAAATGAACTATCGTCATTAACACGCCCAATATTGTTCCTACTATGGCTATCGCGAACAAAAAGTTGGCCACAAAACTGTTTTGTGCCCCCAAGGGCATCCAAATCTTTGTCAAGTAGAATATTACAACTGTTAAGGTAAGAACTATATTTATTAAGTTGACATATTTTCTTCTGTTTACCGGCCAGCGATACTCAAACAAGTTGTTTATCCCGACCAATACCAAAACGAGGGCAATAATATTTGTGGTAATTATGCCAAAAGCAATACCTGCTGCTATCAACAATCCGTTGAAGACATATCTGATTTTCTTTTTGTCGAAGCGAAGGGCAAAAATGACATTTGCCAATGTGGGTATTATTATAATTCCGATGAACAATGCGGAAAGCATCGCAAAAGTTTTTGTGAACGCAAGCGGGTGGAACAGCTTACCTTCGGCAGCCTGCATGGCGAATACCGGAAGGAAGCTGACGATAGTTGTTGAAAGAGCAGTGATTACAGCACTGGCAACTTCAATGGTGGCGTCGTAAATTATCGTAAGCAAACGTTTGCCGCTTGCGCCAAGGTTTTCCGCCATATCCAGATGCCGGATGATGTTCTCCGTAAACACAACGCCAACATCCACCATCACCCCGATAGCAATGGCGATACCCGAGAGGGCGACTATGTTCGCATCAACCCCGGCTCGCCGCATAATTATGAAAGTCATCAGTACGCCTATGGGCAACAGACTGGATATCAGGAAAGAGGCTCGTAAATTTAGAACTAACACAATCACTACTAAAATACTTACCAGTATTTCCAAAGGTAAAGCCTCCTCCAGAGTCCCCAGCGTTTCTTTAATGAGTCCCGTACGATCGTAAAAAGGTACTATCGTAACTTTTGAAACCGTTCCGTCCTCAAGGGTTTTGGATGGCAGCCCAGGTGCTATCTCGGCAATTTTTTCCTTAACGTTGTTTATTGCTTCAAGAGGGTTTGCACCATAACGCGCAACAACGACGCCCCCAACAGCTTCAGAACCTCCCTTGTCAAGTCCTCCCCGACGGGTAGCAGGGCCGAAATTAACCTTGGCTACGTCCTTTATCCTTATAGGTATGTTATTGTTGACGGCAACAACGCTCTGCTCGAGATCTTCGAGGCTTTTGATATAACCCAATGCCCTGACCAGATATTCGGAGCGGTTGAACTCGATAGTCCTGGCGCCAATGTCGAGGTTGCTGTTTTTTACCGCCGACATTATCTGGGCGATGTTTACGCCATGGGCTTTCATGGCATTGGGGTCGATGTCGATTTGGTATTCCTTCACGAAACCACCTATGGAGGCAACTTCGGCTATACCTTTAGCAGAAGTTAAGGAATATCCGACATAGAAATCCTGTATAGTCCTCAATTCATGAGGGTCCCAGCCTCCGGCGGGATTTCCGTCCTTGTCACGCCCCTCTAAGGTGTACCAGTAGATTTGACCCAGGGCCGTGGCATCAGGCCCGAGGGCAGGGGAGACCCCCGGCGGCAAGGTGCCGGCTGGCAAGGAGTTCAACTTCTCAAGTATCCTCGTCCTTCCCCAATAAAATTCAATGTCCTCGTCAAATATTATGTAAATACTTGATAAGCCGAAAATCGAATTGCTCCTGATGGTCTTTACGCCAGGTATGCCCAATAGGGCCGTTGTAAGAGGGTAGGAGATTTGGTCCTCAATGTCTTGCGGAGACCTCCCTGCCCATTCTGTATAAACTATCTGTTGGTTTTCGCCAATGTCTGGTATGGCGTCAACCGGAACGGGATCGTTGGGCAAAAAGCCGGTATCCCAGTTAAAAGGGGAGTTTACTATCCCCCAACCAATGAACACAGCCAGTAGTATGAATGTTACCAGTTTGTTCTCTAAGAAAAATTTAATCGTCTTGTTTAACATTTTTAATTTTTAATTTGATTTTATCTATTGAAATTCGGTCTCACGGCAAATGATTTATAACTACTACTCACAAAAGTAGTAAAATAACTGCATCCCGTAAATAATTGTTTACCAATAAAAAATCAAAGTAAAAATGATTGTAGCAAGGACAGGGTTGTGGCTAGCCGCAGCGGTGGCGAGTCCTCTACAAAAACAGTGATGTGCTTGTTTGTGGGTTCTTCAGGTAAATTGAAAATACTTATAACGGCAGGCGTCAAATCATGGGCTATATTTGAGCTTAGATCCATATTTATTGCCGTTGCCACAAAAGAATCCAGCTTGTGAAACTCGAATGTCTCGTTCTCACAGGCGTTCTTTGGTACTTTTTCCATTTCCAGGCAGCATTCCATGTTATGGTGATGGCTGGCATCCATATAACAGTTATCTGCTTGAGATAAAATACCTATGTCGTATAAGGTGTTTTCGCAAAAGTGCATACTGACCTTAAACCCGGAACTCGATATGAAGATGACCAAGGAAAGAAGAATCAGGCTTGTTGTTTTAAACGTGTCGATAACCATCCCCTTTCCTTTCCGGAAAAGCCTATGAAATTTTATGTCATCGAATGATATCAAAACAGTTCTTTTTTTATTAGGCTACAAAAGTATAATTAGTCTTGAAACAAAAATTACATAATTTATGTTATGATTTATAAAATCTTTGGTTTTTTGGCGCTTTAGTCTAATTCCATTGTTCCATGCAGTATTCAGCGGGTATAAACTGATTTATAATTACAAGAAGCATCCATGTTTAATTTTAAACACACAGGAAAATGATTATTATGCAAAAATACAGTCATCGGATTAAGCGGATCTAACGGATGTCTTTCGCTTGCGAAAAACTAAAATCCGCTTGATCTGTTAAATCCAATGATAAATATAATATGCCAGATGGCAATTAATTACAAAATTATAAACAGATGAAAACACTTTAGTCAATATGTTAAATTAGTCACATTTTAATGGTTTTAACAAAAAAACTGTTGTCAATTACTTGAATTATTGTTACTTTTGGGGGAAATATTTAAATTATTGGATTATGAAAAAATTTCTATCTCTATTGATTTCAATGACATTTTCGCTGGTATTATTAGCTCAAATGCCACAGTTGCCTGAGATCCTTCAGGAAAAAATGGACGAGGAGCATCTGGACTTGACCGTTAATTATGACGAGACGGAGCAGGTAAAAACCGAGGAGCAATATTATTCTTTTATCAATCGCACGCTGGGAACCGATACGCTTTTGGGTTATCGCTGGAGCGAAGACGCCCAGGATTGGATGCTCAGGGCCAGGATAATCAAAAACTATAATGACGACGAACTGGTAACGGAGAAATATTTCCAGTTTTTGAATGATGACGGCGATTGGCAGGATGGCTTGTTGTTCAACTATTCATATACCTCCTTCGGCAGCCTTTCGGAACTTCTTATACAGCATTGGAACAAGGATTCATCAATTTGGGTGAATTACTTTAAAAAGATAAACACCTATAATGATGCCGAAAACCTAAGTGAAATAGAAACGCTGTGGTGGTCGCATTGGCATCAGGATTGGGTTCCTCACCAAATGAAGGTCTTTACCTGGGCCGGGGACCAGCTGACTGCCGACACGGTAAAGTTCCTGCCTTTTAATTCAGATGCATGGCTGAGCCATCATTATAGCAGTTTCGATTATAACGACCTGGGGCTGAAGACCACCAAAACAGTTTATAGGTGGAAATGGTGGGCCGGCGAATGGAAGAACGAAAGAAATTATCTATATTCCTATGATGATTCCGGCGATAATGTAATAACCGTCGTAAGTCAATATTGGGCGGGCGATGCCGGATGGAAAGACGCTCACCGTCATAATTATACATATACCGATTTTGATGAGGTCTCGAATTATTTGGCCGAGTACTGGAGCGAATGGGGCTCGGAATGGATAGCCGATGTCAATATTGCCTATACATATAATGATGAAGAGCTTCTAAGCAACTATGTATGGCAACAGATGCCATGGTGGGGCGACCAGTGGGTAAATGTTCAGCAGGCTTCATATACTTACGATGCTGACGGCAATATGACCGAAACAATTATCCAGAAATGGCATCATTGGACAGAGGAATGGGTCAACTGGAGAAAATGGGAGATGATACTTGATTACAGCCAAATCATGAGCATTGCTGATAATACAGGAAATGGTATAGAGGCGATTTTCGAAAACCCTTATCGCCCGGGTCAGGCCATTAGCTTCAAAGGCCTGCGTCAAGATAAATACCAATTGCAATTGTTCGACTTGTCGGGTAGGCTTGTTGAAAGCAAGACCATTAACGGGAATGCTGTCAGCAGTTTCGGGAATGTCGGTGGCAATGCGCTATATTTTATGACGCTAAGCGGAGGCAAAGGTCTTGTATATAGTGCAAAAATACTGATTAACAATTAGATATAATTATTTCAAGATATATAATAAACAAAGAATCCGGCGTAAGCCGGATTTTTTTTATTGCTTATAAAGATATATAGAAGTTCCTTATGCCTTTTTGACGCGGACGGCGTTCATGCCCTTCAAACCGCGCTCTATTTCAAATACAACACTGTCGTTTTCTTGAATTTGCTCAAGGCAGCTGTTTATATGAACGAAGAATTTCTCATGTGTCCCGTTTTCCTTGATGAACCCAAACCCTTTTGAATCGTTGAAAAACTCTACCCGGCCTTTACGCTCTGTAATAATATCTTCCTTTTCGCGCTTGGGAACGCCCAGTTCGATATTCTCGGCCTTTATCTTCTTTTTTTGAGTGAGGTCGGGCGGGGTATCGGTAATATTTCCATGTTCGTCAACATAGGCAATCATGCTGTCGAGGCCGCCGCCTTCTGAATTTGCTTGTCGTTCCTCACGTTTTTTCTGCTTGTCAAGTCTTTTCTTTAATCTTTTCTTTTCTTTTTCTTTTTTACTGAAAGTCTGTTGCGATTTCGCCATTCTTATTTAATTAAGTGGATAATACCGTAATAGGGGAGTAGTGGAATAAAGCGTTTTTGTCCGAAAAACAAGTTTCTCAATTAATAATCCCGTCAATTACCGCTGCTTACTAGTGTGTAAATTCTTTTGCAAAAGTAATAAACTTATTGATAAAAATAAATTATTGTAACTAATTGGGCTGTGCGCCGCTCAAATTTCTGAATAACACCAAATTATAAGCATGCTTAAAATTTATTATGCCATCGCAAATAATTGACAAGGTGTATGTTATAAAAGCTTATCGGACTATTGGTTTATATTGCCGGTTTATATAACTACTCACGCAGACAAGTCTCAATCAAGGATTTCCATCTCTGAACATCGGCCGTATCACGGCACTGAACAATTCCTTCAAGCTAATGCCCATTGCTTCGGCTTGCTTTGGGATAATGCTCGCCGGCGACAAACCCGGAACAGTGTTGATCTCTATCAAATAAAGGTCTGTTCCGGTAAGCATATAATCAATTCGTATAATACCTTTGCAACCTAACTTCCTGTATATCATTGCAGATGTAGCCTTGATATCAATCTCTGCATCAGATTTTAATTTCCCTGGTGGCGTTATTTCATCAGCCATGGATCCCGAATATTTTGCCTCAAAATCAAAAAAGTCATTTTTTGCTATGATTTCGGTCAATGGAAGAACCTTCAGTTCTTTATCGCTCATAAACAGTCCGCAGCCAAATTCGCGTCCATCAAGGAATTCTTCAATAATTATCCTTTCATCGATGTTTATTGCCACTTCAAGGGCATTGTCGAAGTCTTCCTCTGTTTTCACTTTCGAGACACCCACGCTGGAGCCGCTCCTCGCTGGCTTCACGAACAATGGAAGTCCCAGCCCGTCAATAACTGATGCCTTGTCGATATGTTCACCTTTTAAAAATGAAACCGACCTCGCGACTTTGATTCCTAAAGAAGCAAGGAAGTGATTGCAGTGATGTTTATTGAAAGTAAGTGCAGATAAGTCCATATCGCAAGAGGTATAAGGTATCCCAATTGTGTCAAAAAAAGCCAGTATCTTGCCGTCTTCCCCCGGGCTTCCGTGAATAGCGTTGAACACACCATCAAACTTAATTGGCATGTTCCTGATAAGGAGGCTGAAATCATTCCGGTTTACATAATGCTCAATGCCTTCCTCGTCTTTATGGAACCATTTGTCTTTTTCGATATAAACAATATATGGATTGTACTTATCCTTGTCAATGTTCCGGCGAACGGTAGCGGCACTTTCTATCGAGACCTGGTATTCACCGGAATACCCTCCACAGATAATTGCAATATTTTTCATTTCACAAGTATTTGGGAGCAAAAATAATTTAATATTTGGTTGGTTTAAATAATTACTAAATTTGGCTCTTAAAATCAACTAGTACATAATTATGATGAGTCTATTGAAACAAAGTTCCCTGCTAAGTCTGGCTGCCATCCTGTTTTTAACGTCCTCATGCTCCAATATTGTTGAAGAAAGCGGGTTGTGTGAAGATTTAAGTGCCGTGCTTGACTCAGTACAAAAGGTTTATGCCCCTGACAAGCGCGTAAAGCTCTGGATGTTGGATATACAAAAAACTAATGGGGCGTGCAGGCTGGACTTGGCCATTGATAATAAAGCTACTTATAATATCGTAAAAACTTTAATGGCAAAGGACTTCCCGGAAGTTGATGCCCATATAGAATTGTTGCCGGAAAAAGAAAGCGCCCGGTTGGTAACAGCACTTGCCAACAACTCAGTTATAAACCTGCGTTCCGAGCCGCGGCATTCAGCAGAAATTGCCACCCAGGCCCTACTTGGCACCCCCTTGAGGATATTGGAAATGAGAGACGGGTGGTATTTGGTGCAGACGCCTAATAAATACATCGCATGGACCGACGACGATGCCATAGTGGAAGTTGACCGGCAACAATTGGAAAAGTACAAGGCAGCAAAAAAAATCGTTTATGATAAGCAATATGGGTTTTCGTATTCGGAGCCTGATACGAAATCGCTGGTGGTCAGCGACCTTGTCCTTGGGTGCTTACTGCCGGTAAAAGGGGAGAAGGGGGAGTTTTATCGGGTGAGCTATCCTGATGGAAGAAATGCTTTTGCCCTGAAAAATGAATTTATCGGTTTTGAGGAACTCTCGAATAAAGAACCAAACATGGATGAATTAGTTGAAACTGCTAAAAAACTCAACGGAATACCCTATTTATGGGGAGGTACGTCCTCCAAGGCCATAGACTGTAGTGGGTTTACATCGACAGTATATTTTATGAGCGGACTGGTTTTGCAGCGCGACGCATCGCAGCAAGCAAAATACGGCAATGAGATTAGCAATGATTATGAATATGATAAGCTACAGGCCGGGGACCTTTTGTTTTTTGGCCGCCCTGCCAGCGATACGCTTCCTGAAAAGGTTACCCATGTTGCTTTGTATATGAAGGACGGGGAGTTTATTCATGCTTCCGGCAAGGTCCGTATAAACAGCATGGACAGTATGCATAGCAATTTTATAAGCTCTTATCCTCGCCGTTTTGTAAGGGCGGTAAGGCTTAATGGCAACTACGATGACTTTGGGGTTCAGCGTATAAGGGACAATGATTTTTATAAAGAGATACTGAATAAAGAAAATGAAGGCCAATAGGAGGAATTTTGTTAAAACATTGGGCACTGCCTCGATAGCAACAGTATTGCCAAAACTGTCGTTTAGCAATAGCCCCGGGCTTGTTTCCCCAGGCAGCGGAAAGCTTAAGTTGACATTTTGGCCGTACGACCTCCAGCTGAAGCACACCTTTACAGTAGCCGAGTTTTCTCGGGACACAACACCCGTGATGCTCTGTAAACTTGAGTATGAAGGGTTTACAGGCTATGGCGAAGCCTCGATGCCACCTTATTTGGGCGAGTCGCAGAAATCAGTTGCCGGTTTCCTTAACAATGTTGACATGGGCCAATTCAACGATCCGTTCAGAATGGATGAGATACTCGAATATGTCGAGACTGTCGATCACAAAAACAGGGCGGCTAAAGCCTGTGTTGATATCGCCCTCCATGACCTTGTGGGCAAAATGCTGAATCAACCATTGTATAAGCTTTGGGGCTTGTCACCCAAAAATACACCAAACACTTCATTTACCATAGGAATAGACGAGCCCGAGCTAGTAAGGGAAAAAACCATAGAAGCAATAGAGGCGCCTGAAAAACTTAAGGTCTTAAAGGTAAAGCTTGGGAGAGGCAACGATAAAGAAATGATCAATACAGTCAGGTCAATAACAGACCTGCCGCTATACGTTGATGTGAACCAAGGTTGGAATGATAAAGACAAAGCATTGGAAATGATAAACTGGCTTAAGGAGCAGGGGATTATTTTCGTGGAACAACCTTTGCCGAAAGAACAAATTGATGATATGGCATGGCTAACCGAAAAAAGCCCCTTGCCAACAATTGCCGATGAAGCGTTTCAGCGTCTTTCCGATGTGGCAAGGTTCAAGGGAGTATATTCCGGCATTAACATAAAGTTGATGAAGAGCACAGGATTACGTGAAGCACATAAAATGATCACCGTAGCCAGGGCCCTCGACATGAACGTGATGATAGGCTGTATGACAGAGACTTCCTGCGCCGTATCTGCCGCGGCACAATTGTCGCCTCTGGCTGACTGGGCAGACCTTGACGGCAACCTGCTTATCAGCAATGATGTTTATGAAGGCGTAAAGGTTGTGGATGGCAAGGTAACGCTAAACGACTTGCCGGGAATAGGAATTCTCAAGTTAAATTAGTAAATGCTGCTTTATGATAATTAATAAACACATAAAAGCAAATCCCTTTCGCAGGGATTGTTTTTTAATATTTGACAATCTAATCTTTTTACACTTTACGGCAACATTAATTCTTAATATAAACAACAGCCAATGAAAAGGATTTCCAGGATATTGCCGTCCCGACTTAGGAAGAACGACCTAATCGGGCTTGTAACTCCCGGCAGTGCGATAAAAGACGCACAGTTGGACGAAACCGTCAGAAAGCTGGAAGGTTTGGGTTATCGCGTATTATATCAGGATAGCGTACTGGACGAGTATGGCTTCCTGGCGGGCAAGGATGCCGACAGGGCTGCCGAGCTGATGTTGATGTTTGCCAATAAAGAAGTTGATGCAATATTATGTGTAAGAGGTGGTTACGGTGCTGTGAGGCTGCTCGGCTTATTGGATTACGGGCTTATAAGGAAAAACCCCAAGCTGCTTTTGGGCTATAGCGATATTACAGCCCTGCATGCTGCCATTTATAAAAAAACAGGACTTGTGGGTTTTTACAGCCCTATGGGAGTGTCCGACTTCAACAGTTTCTCGATGGATTCTTTCAATCATCTGGTAGCGGAGCCGACGGATACTTATAAATACGTCTATAAAAGGGAGGAAAACACAATCCGGAATCCCGAATTCGATATTTATACCTTAAATCCGGGAGTGGCCGAAGGAGATCTCGCGGGCGGCAACATCAGTGTTCTTGAATCATTGACAGGAACGGAATACGAACCCGATTTTAAAGACAAGATTGTGTATCTGGAGGAAGTAGATGAAAAAACCTATAAGGTGGACAAGATGTTGTTTCACCTGCTGTCAGCGACTAAACTGAAACAGGCAGCAGCTATTGTGATGGGCGTTTTCAAGAATTGTAATATAAACGAAGAGCCTTCCCTTGGCCTCAGGCAGGCACTTCACGATCTTTTGTCGCGGTATGACATGCCAGTTTCTTATGGCTTGCCCTTCGGGCATATCAACTATAAAATAAGCATTCCCTTTGGTATAAAAGCCAGGTTGAACGCCAACGAAAACAGTCTTGAGCTTCTTGAGAAAGCAGTATTGTGATCAGGGCATTATTTTATGCCGAGGATAATTTTTTTATTTCAGTAAACCAGGATTATGCATTCATTAATTTCAGCAGACAATCATTTAGCAATTTGGGCCGTCATCATGGCAAGTTCGGCGTTTGGTGTTTACGCCGAAAAAAAAGGGTGGATAAAGAATATCGCAGGCGTGATGTACACCATGGTGTTAACCGCAATACTCGCACTCATTCATTTCCTTCCTTCTGCCTCTGGCGATAAAGATGTGGCAGTATATGATTTCGTTTTCGATTATGTAACGCCCATGGCAATTCCCCTGCTGCTTTTCGGCGCGAACATCCTGAAAATAATTAAAGAATCCGGGAGGCTGATAGTAATTTATCTGATAGGTGCGGCAGGAATAGTAATAGGGTCGGTTATTAGTTTCTTCATAGTAAACGTAGGCCCCGAGACATTTAAGGTCGCAGGTGTTTTCGTCGCGACACTGGTGGGTGGGAGCGTAAACTTCGTCGCTGCTTCCGAAACCCTTGATTTCAGCACTAGCAGCCTGTTTACAACAACTATGGCAGTTGATAATTTCGGCATACAGTTTTACCTCATCTTCCTTTTTTATCTGCCGTTTCTCAAAATATTGCAAAAATATTATCCTGAGCTTGAGGCCAAAAACGACAATGCTGTTATTGAGGAAAACGAAGAGCCTGGTGAGAAACCAAGTATTGGTTCCATTACCTATGCCATTGCTATTTCCGCGCTGATAACCGTTGCCGGCTCCTGGCTGGGCGGGTTGCTGGCACAACTGTTTAATACCACAGCAAACCTGACCCTATTAGTAATAACGATATTAATGGCCATAGTTGTATCAAGCTTCCCTAAGACCTTTAAAAAACTTGAGGATATCGCCTTCAGCCTGGGCATGTCGATGCTCTATATATTCCTTGCAGTTGTGGGTGCGGCCTCCAACTTGAAAGATGTTTTTCTTGCTGGCCCCGGAATCTTGATATTTGCCACCCTGACACTACTTATCCAATTTATTATTATTATGTTTTTCGGCAAGATCTTTAAATTCAGCTTGAAGGAGATTGCTATCGCCTCCTGTGCAAACGTTTCAGGGCCAACCTTGTCAGCACCTATGGCAGCATCCTTCAATGCAAAGAACATGGTTACGCCAGCAGTGCTGGTAGGGATACTTGGTTATGTCATCGGCACTATACTAGGTGTATCGGTCGGGTTTTGGTTGGCTCCCTGATTATGTGTTTCGTTTAACTAAATGTCATCGGAATAATGAGCCTCGACAATCCTGCGAAGATTGTAACGGCTGGTCATGACCTGGCCATAGGCGCCTACGCTTCTAATGGCAAGCAGGTCGCCGCGCCTTGTGGTGGACAGCATGATGTTTTTTCTGAAGAAATCAGCCGATTCGCAGATAGGGCCTACAACATCGTATTTTTCCCGAACTCCTTCCGAGGAGATATTATGTATTTCGTGGCGGGCCTTATATAGGGCAGGCCTAATAAGCTCGGTGATCCCGGCGTCAACAATAGCAAATTTCTTTTCAACTCCGCTCTTCACATCAAGAACTTTGGCAACAAGGCTTCCGCACTGGGCAACAACTGATCGCCCAAGCTCAAAATGCAGCTGCTGGTAGGGCCTCAATTGCAGATTCTCGGCAAAGAGCTTGAAATAAGCCTTGAAATCCGGAATCGGGTTTGCGCCTGGATTTTCATAGTCGATTCCGAAACCACCACCAACGTTGATATGTTCGAGCTTTACATTTTTTCTTTCAAACCAGTCCTGTATCCCGTTCACCTTGTCGCAAAGACTTTTGAAGTTGCCCATGTCGGTTATCTGCGAACCGATATGAAAGTGTATCCCGCGAAGCTTGATGTTTTTGAGCCTGCCAAGAACCTCTAGCACCTCGTCCATATCCATGAGGTTGATGCCGAACTTGTTCTCGTTCAGCCCGGTACTGATGTATTCGTGTGTGGATACCGCCAAGTTGGGATTAAGGCGGAGGGCAACGTCTGCGGCCTTGTTCTTGAGGGCTGCCAGCTCGTCTATAACCTCCAGTTCCGGTATCGACTCTACATTAAACCCGAAAATATCGTTTTCCAGCCCTATGTTTATTTCCTCGTCGGATTTGCCCACGCCTGCAAAAACAATCTTGTCGGACGCGAAACCGGCTTCTGCCGACCTCAGGATCTCATTGCCGCTAACGCAGTCCGAGCCAAGACCGTATTCTTTTATCTTTTTGAGAATCTTTAAATTAGCGTTTGCCTTTACGGCATAGTGAACGTGAAAACCATATCTGGACGACTCCTCCCTTATTAGCTTGAGAGTGTTTTCGAGCAACTCCATATCGTACCAATAAAATGGCGTTCGGAACCGTGCAAATTTTTTAACCAAATCCTTCATGATAACATTGTTGCTATTTATTAAAATCAGAAAGAGCGGTCATTAGCCCCTCCAATTTCGCTTTTGCCTCAAGTGAGCTGCCGCTGAAATTGTTCAGGATCATTGCAAAAGCAATTTCCCTTCCCGAGGCGGAAGTTATGTAGCCCGCATAGGCTTTTCCCCTTGTAACAGTTCCGCTCTTAGCGCGAATATTTCCTTCGGCACTGCTGCCCTTGAACATGTTTTCCAGCGTCCCGCTTCGTCCGCCAACAGCCAATGAGCTGTAAAACTCGTCAAAATTCCCGCTGCTGTTTTTCATATAATCGAGCACAAAAACTATTTGCCTTGGAGTTACGGCATTGTAATGCGAGAGTCCGCTTCCGTCGTTTAGCGACATGCCTTGAGTGTCCATGCCCCTTTGCGCCCAAAACGACATAAGCGAGTCGGTGGCAGGGACTGTTTGTTTTTTTCCGCCGAGTTTTCCGGCAAGTTGCAACAGGCAATGTTCGGCAAACAGGTTTATGCTGTGTATATTTGTTTGTTGGATAATATCTTTGAGCGAAACAGATTTCTTTGTATAAAACACTTGGAAGCCAGCCAGGTTGTTTTTTGCGCCCGATTCAACAATCCTTCTAACGGTTGTCGCTTTTTGTTTTATAGAAACATTGTTCGCTTTAAGAGCGGAGTCGAGCTGAAGCGCCCCAAGGTATGCGGGATCGGGTGTTGCCGCCTTGACTACATAATTAGTTCGGCGCATGGGGAGCTCGCCTGTAAGCGTTCGCCTGTTGGAATAGGGTGCGCCGAAAACATAAGCATCGTCGTATGAAATAGAATCGGAAACAACATAATTAGTGAGCTTCAACCCCTCGATAAAAGGTTGAATGCCCGTTATTAGCGTTGTGTCACCATAGTCGAAGGTATTAAACAAAATGGAGAAATAATTGTCGTAAATCGCAAGCCCGTTTGCCGAAGCACCATAGTACTGCCCAATATTCTGCCACGACCAGGTCGGCGGAATAATATCCCGGTCGAAATAACGGGCATCGGCAATAATGCGCCCCGAAACAGAATCGATTCCATACTCCTTTATTTTGTTAACGAACTCATTTAAGAACTGCTTTCCTCCTGTTTGCTTGAAATATTTGGAGCCGAGGCTTGGGTCGCCACCGCCTATCAAGAGGAGGTTGCCGTTGAGGTATCCGTTTTCTTCGCTAAGATCACCTGTATAGGCGAGCTTTGTTTCAAAGGTAAAATCAGGGCCGAGTATTTCCAGCGCTGCCGCAGTTGTTATGAGCTTTTGTGTGGAGGCGGGTTTAAGCGCGATATCCGGCTGATATACTGAAATTTCCTCGCCGCTGTTGAGGTCGATGGCATAAAACCCGAAGGATGCAGTTTTAAAAGGAGGATACGCCAGGATGTTTTCCACATCTGTATTAACATCGTGCTTTTTTCTGCTTATTGGTTTTGTAGGATAGCAGGAAACGAAAATAATCGCCGCAATAAAGGCCAGCAAACCCAGCCTTCCCATATAAAAATATTCCTGTTTTCCAGTGAGTTCTGCTGAATCAAACATCATTATTGCAATTGGAACAAACGCCATTAACAACGGTGTCGATACCAGTAAGGCTGAATCCTGTGGGCAGAATTATCTTGGGCATTGAGATATCGTTCAAACAAAAGGTTCCGTTGCATTTTGTGCAGTGGAAATGAATGTGTTGGTCTTCGACGTCACAATCGCAGCTATCCTTGCAAAGGGCATATTTCAATGTACCGCTTCCATCGTTTATGCGGTGTATAAGTTTGTTTTGCTCAAAGGTTTTCAGTGTTCTGTATAATGTGGCCTTGTCGGCCGTTTCCAATTCGTTTTCCAGTTCGGGCAAGCTTGTGGCAGCAGTTTTCTCCATCATAAGCTTCAAAACAATCGCCCTCATCGCCGTTGGCCTTATATGCCTAAACTCCATTTTATTGTCTAATCCCTCATTCATGATTCCGGTTTTATGCAAAAATAGACTTTTATCAATTGTAATGAAATCAAATTCATCTTTATTTGCTTTAATATTAAGGTTTATCTCAAATAATATTGTTGATACTCAGTTGCTTATGCTTTTGTCCTATTTGCTATCCCTCTCAAATCCTTTGGGGTACGCATTCTCGCCGGCAACAGAAATTTATCTTGTTTACGTGCTGTGGTAATTGGTTGCCTCCATTTTAAGTACATGGTCTTGTGGTGCTTCTTGAAATATACGATTTATTTACAAGAACTTTAATGTTACTACTCAGCAGGTTTGTCAAGTTGATTATCAACAGCCCCATGCTTCAGTGGGGCTATATATTTGAAATCTCAGTAGTTTTGGCGGAAATTTTGTGTTTTTCAAACAAAAATTGTGACAAAACGGATAGGTAACCAATGAGTTAATGTTTTTCTCTACAGCTGAGTAGTAACACTATATTTATAGAATTATGAGACTTTTAACGATTTCAGCCTTAGTGTTTGTCAGCAGATTGATTTCTGCACAAAATTTCGACTGGACACCAAGGTCTTATCTCAATTCTTCAGTAATCATACCGCTTATTTTCAGCGGCGGTATGAAATTTTGTCCCGGACTAAAGCTAAAATCATTATTTTTACGCCATGCAAATGGCTAAAAGGACATCCGCATATATAATAGTACTTACTGCCGGCGTGCTGCTGCTGTTTCTGCTGAACCTCAGTTATGGCTCGGTCTTGATTTCATGGGACAGGGTGTTGGATGCGCTTTTCGGCAGGATTGCCGATTCGCCGGACGCCATAATAATAAATAGTTATCGCCTCCCACAGGCGGTTACAGCAACCTTTGTTGGCATGGCCCTGGGCTTGAGCGGTTTATTGTTGCAAACGCTTTTCAACAACCCATTGGCAGGCCCTTCTGTCCTGGGCATATCGTCAGGGGCTAGTTTTGGCGTTGCCCTGGTGGTATTGAGCGGGTCCTTGTCGGGAATCGATTTTATCTTGTCGGGTTTTGCCTTCGGGAACATCTTGGTAGTCGTGGCTGCTCTCATTGGCGCCCTGGCCGTTTTATTACTTATAATATTCGTGTCCTCGAAAATAGCAAATATAGTTGTGGTATTGATAATCGGTATTATGATAGGATATGCCATAAATGCCATGGTGGGAGTTCTTCAGTTCTTTAGCCGCAGCCTTGAACTGCAGGCCTATGTTCTTTGGGGGCTGGGGAGCTTCTCGAAAACAACTCTCACGCAGTCAGTTGGATTGGCAATATCTGTTTCCGTATTGGTAATCTTGGGCTGCCTTTTTCAAAACTCCTTAAATGTCTTCCTGATGGGAAAGAATTATGCCCGCAGCATGGGTATAAATACCAAGATATTGCAGTTGAAGATACTTGTTATCGCAGGTCTGCTGGTTTCGCTGGCAACGGCATTTACGGGGCCCATAGCCTTCCTGGGACTGTCCATCCCTCATATTGCGCGCAATTTGTTCAATAGTTCCAACCACAGGATATTATTGCCGGCTGTTGTTGTCCTGGGTGCTTTTATTGCCCTTTTGTGCAACTTTATCTCAAAATTGCCCGGCTACGACACTTCATTGCCCATTAATGCCGTTACATCAATGATCGGGGCGCCCATAGTTATTTGGGCCATTGTTAAACGAGCCAAAATAAAGCAATAATGAGTCGGATTTTACAAATACATGATTTGAAAACGGCATATTTCGTCGGAAAGAAAAACCAGGGAATACTGCATCATATAAAAAACGCTTATGTCGAAAAGGGGGAGTTTGTTAGCGTATTGGGCTTGAACGGTAGTGGTAAGACAACGCTTATCCGCTCGATCTTAGGGATGCAAAAAATTGTTTCCGGACAAATAGCCTTCAATGATATAGACTCTGAAAATTTAAATATCAACGAGATATCAAAATTAGTCTCCGTTGCTTTAACGGATAAAATTGATGATGCGTTTTTAAAGGTAAGCGAGCTAGTGTCGCTTGGAAGGTTTCCGCACGGAGGTGCGATGGGCCGCTTAAACGATAATGATATCCACAAAATAAAGGAAGCTATCGAAATCATGAAGCTGAGATCTTTTGAGAACCGGGTGTTTTCGCAGCTTAGCGACGGCGAAAAACAAAGAGTTCTAATTGCTAGGGCAATAGCACAGGACACTCCTTTGATCATTCTTGACGAACCGGCCGCGTTTATCGATTCCCCCGGCAAGCTGGGCATAATGAGAATGTTAAGGAAGCTGACTTACAATAAGTCCAAATCCGTTCTGTTGACTACCCACGATATAGAGTCGGCATTGCGTTTTTCCGATAAGATCTGGTTGTTGTCGCCGGACGGGAAATTCATTAGCGGGGAACCAAATGATATGGTAGGGTCGGGGCTGATAAACGAGTATTTCGATAAGGACGGGATAGTCTTTAACAGGGAAAGCTTAAGTTTTGAAATAGAAAGTGGGGCTAATAATTGACAATAGCTTATTATGGTCTTGTACATATAATCTAGTACTTGCAAAATATATAATGAAAAATCATCATTGCTATGATAAGTATTTTAAGGCTTTGCGAGAAATAAGAACTATACGAGCTTTTGAATTAAAAAAGTAATCACAAAATGTAATATCATGCGAAATATTTCTTTAATCATCTTGTATTCATTGATTTATGTGAGCAAACCAATTTATTCCCAAACCTATGCCGCCGACTTGATAATCTATAACGCAAAGATTTATTTGCTTGATGATGATTTTTCGATATCATCGGCCATGGCCATAAGAAACGGTAGAATATTGGCCGTTGGCGATGACAGTATATTAAATGACTACCATTCGGATAACCTTCTTGACTTAAAGGGGGAATTCGTATATCCGGGTTTCAACGACGGACACAGCCATTTTTTGTCTTATGGTATTTCGCTGACGAAATATGCGGATCTGGTTGGAACCCGATCTTTTGATGATGTTGTGGAGAAGCTAAAGGAGCATGACAGGAGCTATCCTTCAAAGTGGGTGCTCGGCCGCGGGTGGGATCAGAACGACTGGCAAAACAAGGAGTTTCCCGATAATAACTTGCTCAACGAATTTTTCCCCGACAGGGCAGTAGTGTTGACGCGTATTGACGGACATGCCGTAATTGCCAATGATTATGCGCTCAAAATAGCGGGGATAAATGGGGCAAGCAAGATAAAAGGCGGTGAGATAATATTAAAAAACGGCAGGCCGAGCGGCGTATTGGTCGATAATGCCGCCGGTTTGATGAAAAGCGCTGTGCCGGGCTTCAGCGAAAAAGAAAAAAGCCTTGCGCTGATGAAGGCCCAGGATAACTGCTTTGCCGCAGGACTTACAACAGTAAGCGACGCAGGTCTCGACAAGCAGGATATTCTTCTGATAAAGAGGCTTCAGGACAACGACAGCCTGAAACTCAAGGTTTATGCCATGATAAATCCCAATAAGGAAAATTTCGACTATTTCTATAATATCGGCCCTCAACATTATGACAGGCTGACCGTTTCGGCGGTCAAGTTGTATTCCGACGGCGCATTGGGCAGCAGAGGTGCTTTGTTGCTTAAGCCATATTCCGACGATACCGGCAATTATGGCTTGCAAATGCATACTGAATCTTATTTCCATGAAATGTGCTCGAAGGCTTATGATGCAGGATTCCAAGTCAACACCCATGCCATAGGCGACTCGGCCAACCGTATTATGCTAAAGGCCTATTCGGAAATCCTAAGGTCAAGAAACGATAAACGCTGGAGGGTGGAGCACGCCCAAATAGTTAGTCCCGACGATATTGCTTATTTCAAGGATTTCTCAATAATCCCTTCGGTCCAGGCAACACATTGCACTTCGGATATGTACTGGGCCGACGAGAGGTTGGGGGATGAGAGACTGAAATATGCTTATGCTTATAAAAATTTGATGAAACAGAACGGCTGCCTGGTAAACGGGACCGATTTCCCCATCGAGGATATAAGCCCCCTTAAAACTTTTTTTGCCGCCGTAACCAGGAAAGATATAAAAGGATGGCCCGAAAACGGTTTTCAAACCTGGAACGCCCTGGACAGGAAAGATGCACTGAGGTCCATTACTGTTTGGCCAGCAATGGGGAGCTTCGACGAAAAGGAGAAAGGCAGCCTGGAAAAAGGAAAACGTGCTGATTTTGTTGTGCTTGACACCGATCTGATCAAGGCCGGGGAGGAGCAATTGCTAAGGGCAAAAGTAGTGTCAACTTATCTGGACGGAGAGAAAGTGTATTAAGGTGGAAAAAGGCCATTTATGATTTATTAATTGTTAAGATTGTCTGCGACAACACGAGTTTTAAGCTTGGCATTGGCAGGAGAACCTAACATCGGTATTGCAACGGTCTTGAGCCATGAAAATAATTAGCAAGACAAATATAGTACACAAATAACGGCGTTCTCACTAATTGCAGTGAGCGGGTTTTATACTAATAATGAAACATCCATGTTTAATTTTAATCACACAGCAAAATGATTATTCTGCAAAAATACATTCATCGGATTAAGCGGATCTAACGGATGTTTTTCGCTTGCGAAAAACTAAAACCCGCATAATCTGTTAAACCCGATGATAAATATAATATGCCAGATGGCAATTAATTACAAAATTATAAACAGATGAAACATCCATGTTTAATTTTAAACACACAGGAAAATGATTATTCTGCAAAAATACAGTCATCGGATTAAGCGGATTTAACGGATGTTTTTCGCTTGCGAAAAACTAAAATCCGCTTAATCTGCTAAATCCGATGATAAATATAATATGCTAGATGACAATTAATTACAAAATTATAAACACATGAAAAATTTGAACCATTCCCCTTTGAGTATTCATGTGCGAATAAGAATTCAGGAAGAATAGAGTTACACTCTAAAGACATGGATGAAAATCCTGTCGATCCCCGGAATATTAGGCAAGGAACTGATTTTTACGCCGAAATAGAACTTAGCAGCCAATAGGTTTCAATTACCTGATCATCAATTTTATTCCTAATTCAAAAATAGTCCCTTTGGTAAAACTGCGGTAAATATATTCGTTTCCTTTATAAAAGTAAGATTGTTTATAAACACCGTTGAGGATGTTCTTGACCTTTGCGCTTATCTGCCAATTTGTGCCAATGTTCTTGTTAGCGGTAAAATTAAGCGAGTGGAATGCCTGTTCATAAATGTCGGGCGTGCCGCCTTTTACGTTTATAATGATTTTAGGGCCGTTCACATTATATACGATATTGGCGTCGAAGCCGATATCGGTATTTATATATCCAATAATGGCGTTGAAGATATATGGCGATTGTCCCGACATAGGCCTTGTCGCCCTGGCAGCCGGGTCGGTGGACAAGATTGCCGAAAGCTCTATAGAGTCGATGGCGACCTCGGAAAAGATATAAGAAATGTTTATTCCCAATTTAAAATTCCGCAAGGCACTTATAAAATCGAGGTTTTTCCTGACGTCGAACTCAAGACCATAAACATTAGCCTTGTCAACATTGTCCCACCTCAGCTCGGGGTTTTGAGCCTTGGGATTGTCCACAAGCTCGATGGGGTCGATAAATCCTTTGTAAAAGGCGCCCACCGACAAAACCTCGCCGGCTTTGGCAAAGTACTCCCATTTAAGATCGATATTGTTTATCAGGGTTCTTTTCAGTTCAGCGTTTCCCACATAAGTTTCGCCACCCGCGAAGTTTTCGTTAGCATAAGGGGCTAGCTCCCTAAATGTCGGCCTTGCAAGGGTCCTGCTTGCGTTAAAACGTAAGTTTGTCCTGCTGCTCAGGTAATAAGTAAGGTTGAGCGCAGGCAAGAAATCGTTGTTTCTCAAATAACCAGGCTTTAGCTCGTTGTTGTTGCTTCTGGAGTTTATGAGCGTGCTCTCATATCTTAAGCCGGCGACAATTCTTAATGAAGGGCCGATTTTGGTATCGGTCATGGCATAAAAGGCCAAAACACCCTGCTCTGCCTTATAAGAGTTTTTTAAATCATCACCGGGATTGCCCCTGACATGCAAGCCAAAGTTAAATCCTCTTTCAGGGTCATAGGTCGGAAAGTTTACCCCTATATTTTCATCAGCCAAGAAATTGGCGACGTTTCCGTCATAAGAATTGCCTGATATTGGATATTGGATGGCATAATCAATTCTTCTATCGTTGAAAGAACGTTTTTTATGATAATATGAAGCCCCGAATTTTAATTTGGGAGACTGGGATGCCGAACCAAGGTCCATTGCGAAATCGCCTTTGAGATGAAGGTTGTTTTCTTTAAGGCTTCTATAATATCTTGCGGGAAGCCTATAAATCGAGGGCTCTATTTGGTATTTGTTATCTCCCTCGACACCAGGATAATAACTATTGGTAAAGAACCTCATATCCGGCTCGTTTTGATATGAGTATGTAAACGAGCCCATCCAGTCGAACTTTAGTTTCGAGATGTTCTCAAAATAGTGGCTCCCTTTTATCTGTGCTGTGTTCAGGGATCTTTCAAGCCACTGAAGGACACGCGTCTCAATAAACAGTCCGTCGGCGTCGTCGGAAGGTTTCTCACCGATCATATACCGGGCAACCGAGGTGCCGCTTTGATTCTTAAACAAGTTTATGCTCAATTTGTGTGAAGCGTTAATTTTATATGAGACACTTAGAAGGGCGCCCCATAATGCCTCAGAGCTTGCTTTTGTATCATTATATTTATGCTCGGTAATTAGTTGGGTATCATTAGCCCCGCCAAATTTATACCTTGCTTTGACACCGTTTTCGTAAAACTCGTTTTCGTGCTTATAGCTAAAACCGAAAAAATACCCTAATTGGCTGTTGCCGAAGTCTTTGTTGTCGCCTGCCGAAAACGACATCTTGTTGTTCAGGAACGATGGGCTTTTAACCGGGGCCATCACCTTGTTGAAAGCCATGCTTATATCTGATAAAGCTTGTAAGTCGAGAGGATAGTTTGGGATATCGCCGCTGGCAGGGGAGGGGATGTCCCGTGCCCCGTTGTCGAAACCCAGTATGTCGCTCGCCGAACCTGGATATGATATAAAGTTGTTGTTCAAGCTGGCGTTGGTATTGAAGGCTGCAGCAACATAGGCGTCAAGTTGAAAGGCATCGGGGAAATCCCTGGTCCGTATATCAATATACCCTCCTGTGAAATCCCCGGGCAAATTAGGGCTGAATGTCTTGTAAACGATAATGTTCTCCAGTAAGTTGGTCGGAAAAATATCCAGCTGGACGGTGTTCCTGTCGGGATCGAGGCCCGGGATCTCGGAGCCGTTTATAGTGGTCTTTGAATAACGATCCGACAAACCCCTTATAAATACATACCTGCCCCCTTGGACGTTAATTCCCGCAAGCCTTTTTAAGGCGGAGGCTGCGTCGCTGTCGCCCGAGCGTTTCATCTGCTGTGCCGACAAGCCCTCTATAACATTGCTTGATTTCTTCTGAATGCTTAGGAGAGCCGTTTCGGTACGGTGATTTGCTTTCGCACTTACAACAAACTCCTCCAGCCCTACACTTGTCGGACTCAGTTTTACGTTAATAGCTGTTACTTTGCCGGCCTTGACCTCGACATTCTCGAATATCTGGCTTTGAAATGAGATATATTGGCTTTTTAAAGTATACATCCCTGGTTTAATGTCAGTAATTGTATAGTTGCCGTCGAGGTCGGTAGAAGTCCCTTTGAAAGTGCCGTCAATGAGAATAGTTGCCCCTATTAAAGCTTCGCCCGATTCTGCGTCGGTTATTTTTCCCTTAAGCGTCCCTGTTTGGGTGGCTGCCCCAAGTGGTATTAATATTAAGATAAGATAGAGTATATATTTAATGTTCATATCCAATAGGTTTTATTGCTTTAATCAATAACGGCTTTATTGGAGGTCGGCCGTAATAGCCGCCTCCAATAAAACCGGAGAATATTCATTTTAGTTCATATATTTGGAGTAGAGGGTCCATCCCGAGGTCCAGTCGTTTGCCGGATCTATCGCTCCTTTGTAGTTGACATCGGTGAACCAGCTATCGGTAGTTGCGGTGAGGTTCTGTGAAACATCACCGGTAGGTATCACATTAAATGTATTTCCGTTGATAGTGAATCCCGGATCGCTAAACTCGTTCCCTGAATTATTAAAATATGCCGCAAGGACCAGGTTTGCGGCTTGCTTGTCGGCATCAGTTACGCCGCTGCCGGTGGATACCTTTATGATGGGGTCGCCGATACCGAAGAATATATTGTTCTTGATTGTAAGCTGGCCTGCTTCAAATCGGGTATATGAGCTCTCATCGACCAATAATTCGATGTCGATACCTTTTTCCTGGTTGTAGAAAATGGAGTTGGCATAGTTTCCTCCAGCGTTATCACGGAAAGTAAGGGTTCTTTTAGCAGCTCCATCGCCACGGCCTACATAAGTCGCGTTATAAATAGTTGGAATTGCGTAGGGCTCACCTGTTTCGGGGTCGGTGCCGCCATCGTGCTCGCCTAAGCGATCGCCTCTTTCATAACCTTGTACGCCAAGCCAGAACTGTCCGTAGCCTCTATATCCCTGGTCGTAGTCGAATGAGTCATCGCCACAAAAGGCAACTACTATATTTTTTAATCTCGGCATACCGCCAAAAAATTCTATTCCGTCGTCCTTATTAGCGAAAACTTCGATGAACTCGATTACTGTCGAGCTTCCGACGGCTCCCAGGGTAAGTCCGTTTATTTCGTTTCCTTCGCCTATGTCGGTGCCTCCGTGACGGATCGAGATATATTTAAGTACCCCTGAGTCATCCGTATCGTTGGTGCCGCCGTAAACTCCGCGCGGTTCTGTTTGTGGGATTCCTTCAATTTGCTGTTCTTGAGGAATGGCGTTTGTACGCGCTTTCCCGAGAATTATCACCCCTCCCCAAAGTCCGTCGGTCAAATCCTGTACGGATCCGTTCAGGTCATCGGCTTCCGCAGTGAAAATAATCGGTTTTTCATCTGTTCCCACGGCCATTATTTTTCCGCCGCGGCTAACTATCAGGGCAGATGCGTTGGCGCCCTGGCCTGCTTTTCCTTTTATTATTGTTCCTGCTTCAATGGTAAGTGTCTGGCCGTCATTGATAAATACCAGTCCGTCAAGAATATAAAGGTTGTTAGAGGTCCAGGTTGTTGTACCGGTCCCGTTGCCGTCATCCTTTACGGTTATTGTTTCGTGCACGGTTCCGTTGAGGCTTGCAGTTTTTTCTTCGGTGGCAGCCATCGCCTTTCCGTCGGCATTGTAAATACTGTTGGCTGTTTTAGGCTTTACTGCCAACACTTCCTGGCCCGTAGTGTAATCGTTCAGCTCAAGGATGACAGATGCGTTCAATTGTCCTGCTGAATGGGTTACAAGATAAGAGGAAATCGTACTTCCTCCGTTTAGGCTAATATCGAAACTGTTCTCATCGAGGTCGCCGGTTTTGTCGGAGTTCTTATAAACTCCTTCGCTGAAGCCTATTGTTATAACGAAATGCTTTAGCTCACCGCTAATTTGAATTGAACTCATCGTAGGTTGTTTTGCTTCCGGGCTGGGTCCGTCTTTTGTTTTACATGAGCTAAGACCCATCAGGAAAATAACTGTCGCAACAGCCAATAAAGTAAATTGTTTCATTTTAAACATCATTTTAGTTTTAAAATTTATTATGAGGCAAAAATCATATTCAAAAACTACAATGATGTTAGGTTAACAATAACAAAAGGTTAATAAATCGGGCTTTTAGTTACAATTGCTTAACAATTGCTTAAATAATCAAGCTGTTTCACGGCAGGGACTGTAAAAGCAGCGGGAGGAAAGTAACAAGACGATGTTCAAACGACAGCTTGGCTTCAACTTGTCTTGATCAATAAGTTTATCCTTGAGCGAAATCAATTTTTATAGATCCCCCTTTTTCCTCAAGGCATATTTTATCCCGACCGACAAGGACATGCCGTAATGCCTTATATTGTTGTCGGAAAAATAATCCGGGTTTGAAAAAGTTGTAATGCTGTGCTGATAAGCAAATGAAGCAGTTATCATAAGCCTGTCCATAATGGCATAAGCAGCGCCAGCTTCAATCAGCCCCCCGAAATCGAATGATGTGGCCCGGTCAATATCATCAAAGGTCTCGCTGCCACTGAAAGTCGGGACAATTATTTCTGCCTTGACGATGAATGCCGGGACGATGCCTAGCTTAAGAAAACCTGAAAAAGTATTACCGATGGAATATCCGGCCTTTATAGGAAACGATAAATAATCGTAATTGAACTCACTATTTTCCTTCGGGCCGATGGGGTTACCTGATGGATTGATAAAACTTATATCGTTCTTGAACCCTCTTTGTTCATAAAGCAGCTCGATATCAAGATTGAACTTGTCATTAATCATATATTGATATGTCAACCCGCCCTTGAAAGCAAACCTCTTAGCGCTGTTGTTAAAAGAATAATCGGAATTAACGGATGTGCCATTTATTCCGCTTATTACACCAACAAAATGATTTTGCCCGAAAACCGTTAATGTGGAAATCAGCATTGCCGCGATAATTATCTTCTTCATTGTCATTTCTTTAAGTTATATAATTATTAAAAGTAACCCATGTTGATTACAGGCTCTATTTAGCCTGGTGCTGGGGCCTTAACAAATCATTTACGGTTTTAACCGGATTGAAGGTGATGATGGGCGTTTCCACGAAGACCGTGATCCAGTCGGCCATGGCGCCGTTCCAAAGGCCCGGTAATTCCTGTGCCTTCAGGTCTTTGCCTCCCAACGACTTTATGGAGATAAAACCGGTTTCGGGGTCAACATATCTTCTCAAATCGAATTTATTGCCTTTGAAGTCGTTCATGCTGCACACCAGGTCAACGGGGTTGAAGTGGGTGGCGTTGGCAACGATTTCGCTTTGTTTACTGTTTGTCAAGTCCATTTGTGACGATTCAACGATTTGCAAGGAACGCACGCCCTGGGGGTTCTCCACCCAGAACGGGCCTCCGCCAGGCTCCCCCTCGTTTTTTACCATCCCGCAAATACGCATAGGCCGGTTAAGCTTATTGAAAAGAAAGTCGATGCGCTCCATTTTATCAAAACCATGATAGGCATCAGGGATGTTTATAAAAAGTTCATCCCGGGCGAATTTCCTTATTTCTTCTATCAGGTCGCCGCCGAGGTTGGCGTCTTCCAGCATGTCCAGGTATTCAAAACTCTTTTCCTGAAGCTTGAGCAAGAGGCCGCCGATTGCTTTTTTATATCTGTAAGTTGTGCCGCGCAGGCGGTCAGGGACGATATTGTCGATGTTTTTCACAAATACGATCTCGGCGTCAACCCGGTTCAGGTTCTCGATAAGGGCGCCATGGCCTCCCGGCCTGAACAAGAGCGTTCCGTCCCCGCTGCGGAAGGGCTGGTTATTCATGTCAACGGCAACTATGTCGGTCTCAGGCATTTGACGTGAGAACCCGATATCATAGCTTACATCAAACCTTTGTTCATAAATATCTGATTTTTTTTCTATTGTGGCCTTAAACCTGCTTTCGTGAGCAGGGGAAACCGTTAAGTGCAGTCTCGATATTTTTTTCGAATTGGTCGCATAAACTGCGGCTTCAACAAGGTGTTCCTCCACCGATAAGCGGGGGCCGTCATCGTAAGTATGGAATTGCAAAAGCCCTTTTGGCATTGCTGCATAATCTAAACCTTTGTCGGTAAGAAAATACTCCAATATCGTTTTATAGTCTTTCTTGTTCAATAAACCGTCAAGTGATAATCCGTTTGCGGAGATGATGTTTTTAAGATCTTGATAAAAGGCAAAGTTTTTGATGCTTGCGAAAAAATTATAGACCGAGCTGAAGCTTTTGTCCTTTTCCATACTTGCAATTTCACCCTGTCTACCCCCGAAAGAAATCATAAACTCAAATAGATGTTTGAACATACGGCTTGCGGCACCAGAGGCGGGAACGAATTTCAATAATTCGTAATCAGAACAATTATCGTCGAAAAACTTGACTAATTCGTCAATCTCGGCATCATCGAAACACTCTATGCCATTCCCGGGAGTTGCAGCAGCAACAAGTTTGATAAAAGGGAAACCTTTTTTGAAGTTTCCTATCTGATGTTCAACATCTTTAATTCCAAGTCCCTTTTGTCTTATTTGGGCAATATCTTTTTCAGAGAACATATTTTTGTTTTTTTCACGTAAAATTAAAAATTTATTGCAAATGCCGATAAACAATGCTGTTTTTTATTAAATGAGGCAACATTGGGATTTTTATTATAATTTTTACTTGCAAATTAGAAATATGTGTTATTTTTGCAGCCGCTTTTGCCGGAAATATTTTCTTGAAAAGGCAAAAGCCCAGATGGCGGAAATGGTAGACGCGCATGGTTGAGGGCCATGTTCCCGTTAGGGAGTGCAAGTTCGATTCTTGTTCTGGGCACAAAAGAGATTGAAAATGCCCAAGTGGCGAAATTGGTAGACGCGCTGGTTTCAGGGACCAGTGACCGCAAGGTCGTGTAAGTTCGAGTCTTATCTTGGGTACTTTCATACTTAATATTAAAGCAGGCAACATTCCGAAATTTTTCGTTCAAAGCTCAAATTTGATAAATTTGCCATTCAATTAATTGATGTGAGGTTTATTTATTCCGAATTATTTGTTGTTTTGTTTTTTCTGTGGGGCACGGCCGCTGCCCAACAAGATCAAGCCCGGATTTTCGTCTTGAACACATCCGGCTTGCATGAGGACTCGCCAGGCAGGAAAATCCTTTCACTTTTGGCACTGGGAAATAACAAGGACCTCTCCGGAATTAATGTATCAGTTGAGTATGAGATATATACGAGCGTCAATCTGCTTGGAAACGGTAAAATCCAACTTGAGGCCAAACCGATAATAATATCAATAAAAGGAGATGATGACTATCGGGGTTTTAATGTTGACAGCCTTTTGCAAGCATCTGATTACGAGTTTGAACTTAAAATCGCAAAAGCAGGGGAAATAATTTATTCAGGGAAAATATCTATGGGGAAAAATCGTTTGCCGACGCTTATAGAAACCGACCAACGTATTTTTTCCGATGCCGGGCTTGTGGTAAATGCCGAAATGACAAGTATGGAATATTCACAAAACGATTATAATAAATTCAACGAGTTTGTTAAGTTGGTCAACAATTATTATGGTTATTCCCGGCTTCTCGGCAGTTTGAGCAAAAAATTCGTGAAGCAGGGCAGGATTTCCAGGCAGGGCGCTTCCGGGGTTTTCCTTAGCTGGCAGGAAGCCTCAAGATTGAGCGTGATATTGGGCAAACTGGATTTTGATACTAATTTACAGCTCTCAAAACTGGACCCCGAAGGTTTCAAACAGAAATATTCTGCTTTCAAAAGACTGGAAAAACGTTGGAACACCTTGTCGCGGCAAACATTGGAAAGAGAATTGAAAAGAGGTTTTCTCGAAGATAAATCATCGTACGTCAAAAAGCTAATAGGTGTTTCGGAAGACTATTACCGGGAGTCACTTAAATTGCAGCCGTATATGGTTTCTGCCTACAGGCAGATGATTGTCTTGAACAATATGTCTGATTTGAGGATAATAAATTTTATATCAGACTATTACGACTCATACGCCTATGGAGAGAACGTCAGTGTCCCGCAAATGCTTTATTCGGGTTTTGTCGAGCTTGCAAATGCATATTCTCTAAAGTCAAAGAACATAATGGCCTTGTCACTTTTGAAGAATGCTAAGCTCCTGCAAACCCGATTCGATCTGCAGGAATCGGAATTATATGCTCATACGGCATATTCCACGCTGAACGGAATGATTGAATCGTTTCTCAAAGTATCGGACAAAGCCGTTCAGAGCGGGAAGTTGAAATTTGCGCAAAACTATTACCGTGAGGCAGAGGAGGTTTATCGCGAGAACAAAGAGATGTTTGTTGAAACAGGTATAGCCGTGAGCCCTTACTCGATTTATGTGGAAGCGCAAAAACGCAGAATAAGAGTATTGCTTGAACAGAAGTCTTTTTACGAGGCTGATTTAATGATAAACAGTGCAATAGATATATCCAATGAAAAAAATCTTGAAAAGGATGATGAGCTTGATCAGTTTAAGGCACAGGTCCGCAACGGAATCTACCGGCTCAAGATTGAGGATATAAACTCAAAGATGAAAACTTCAAATCTTGATGATTCCTATTATCAATTGTTCGATCTTAAGAAATATATTGCCGACAAGCCTGAAATTATTTACGACAAAAAGGAGCTTGATGAAATTTCATATTCCGTTTTCCTTGAATTTTTGCAAAATGGTGAAATTTTATTGGACAAGGGAAATAATGAGCAAGCCTTTGATAATTTGTTGAAAGCCAAACATATCCAAAGTGAAATATTAACTTATGAGGTGGAAAAGCTAAATAGCCTATTGAGGGCTTACTCGGAGCCGAAAATATTAAGCATTTTGGAGGAAGCACGGCTTGAAACCTGGGCAAAGCACGGTGACAGGGCAACGGCCCTTCTCAAGGATGCCGAGGAGCTCCAAGCAAAATATCAACAACAGGACAATCCAGTGATCAAAAGGGCCATGCGCAAGCTGATCGGTAAGATGCAGGGCCGGCATTGCCTTGATGCCGAATTCAAGCTTAACGAATACAATAAGGATATAATATTGAAAATCAAATCCGGACAGTTCGATGTTGCCGGCAAGCGTATAAAATCTTCATATATGTTGATGGAGGATAATGGCGATTGTCATCTAGATAGCCGTCAAACTGATAGCCTTGTTGATAAATACGGATATGTTCTCGATTTTTATCAAGATTATTTATCTGTGAAAAACCAATTGTTCAGCGGTGATTATTTTGATGCTATCGATACTTATCTGCTTTTGCGAAGCGAATATGTTTCAAGGAATATCGGAATGTATAATTTTAGCCTACCATCGCTTCGCGAGTTTGTTAAACAGCAGAAAATGAAATCACTAACCATAAGCAGCATTGAATATTTTATCGCAAAAGATCAATTTCTCCTGGCTTACGAGTATTTGCAAATATTGAATTCGCATGGGGAAACGGCCTCCGAGAGCAAGGATATCCAAATAAAACTGGCAAGGGCCATGAAATCTTCGGCAGGTTTCGATATCGACTCCGTAAATGAGATGATAAGCGATCAGGGGATAAGGCAAAAATGGTATAAATACTTTTCGAGGGAAGTTAATAGAAAAAGTCTTAATTTTGATTTCAAATTTAAATAATAAAAAAAAGTGTATGAGTAAGAAACTATTGTTGATAAGCAATTCAACCATGGCGGGAGAGCCGTATCTGGAATGGCCAAAGCAATTTATCGCCGATTTTTTGAACAAGCATAAGGTAAAGGAAGTTGTTTTTGTCCCTTATGCCGGGCTTAACCTCTCGGATGAAAGCCTGGAAGACAGCTATAATGTTTATGAGCAAAGGGTTGCCGCCGTCTATGCTGAGCTGGGCTTTAGATTAAAGTCGGTGCACAGATCGGGAAATCCTGTTGAATTGATAAGGGGTGCCGAAGCCGTGGCAGTTGGCGGTGGAAATACCTTCCATTTGGTAGGCAAGATGCACGAAACTGGAATTATGGAAGTAATCAGGGATAGGGCAGGGGCCGGAATGCCATTTATGGGTTGGAGCGCAGGTGCAAATGTTGCTTGCCCTTCATTAAAAACAACAAATGACATGCCTGTTTACGAACCGCCGTCATTCGACGCACTGGGTCTTGTTCCGTTTCAAATAACCCTCATTACCTCGACGCAAATCCGGAAGGCCATGGTGGAGAGACACGCCAGCAGAGAATTGAGGAGTTTCTTGCCGTAAATCGCGGAACGAAAGTTGTAGGCTTGCGCGAGGCTAGCATGTTGCTTGTAGAGGGAAAAACCATAAAGCTGCTGGGTAGCCGCAAACTTCGCTTGTTCGAGTTTGGCAAGGAAGCCGTAGAATACGCTTCGGGCAGCGATATGAGCTTCCTTTTTAATAAATAATTATAAACTTATGAAAATCAAAGTATTGATATTCGGATTGTTGATTGCTTTTGCATGGAACACCATTGAGGCACAGACTACCGTAATCAAGGCGCAGAGAAAAAAGGAAAGAGAAAACACAAAGGCGCTTAAGAAAAAAAATGAGGAAGCCGAATGGCAGTTATTGAAAAAGAAAATAGAGGATAAGGATTTCGTTTTTACCGGTAAAACCATTAATGGGCAATCGCTCGACCCAAAAATAAACTTCCTGTATATTTCTGATAACGATGCGGTTATTCAGTTTGCCAACGGGTTTGGCGGCGGGCTGAACGGAATTGGAGGAATTACGGTTAAGGGTGTCATCGACAAGTACAGGGTCTCTGCGAAAAAGCCGGGGAAAGCTAGTAATGTAGTTATCACCATCAGGCCAAACCTGGGACAAGGAGTGCGAGGGCCGATAAATTTCAACCTGTCGGCCTATTCCTTCGGTTCAGCAAGCTTGGGTATCGATAGCAATGTCTCGATGATGCAAGGTGAAATACGTAGCCATGCCGACTCAAAGATATTTGTGGGGAATACCTTGAATTAATGTGTTTTTATAAAGATGACAAAGGAGAAGCCTTGCGGGCATGTTGTAGGCTCGGTGGATGCAGGACATATCCCTGCCGCCGCGCTAAAGGGTAATTCCTTCAGCGATTTATCGCCCTCTGCTTTTTTGTTGAACACAAATGTTCTTGGCAGTCGCAAATGCAAATATCGCTCATCTGCAACAATTAAATAAAATAGTTCTGATTTGTATTTAAAAAGCAATATAAATCAAAAAAATAATTACTTTTGCCGCCCGAAACACCGCTCTGGTCTCGTAGCTCAGCTGGATAGAGCAGCAGCCTTCTAAGCTGCGGGTCGAAGGTTCGAGTCCTTCCGGGATCACAGTTTGCCTCGCTTCCGCGGGGCTTTTTTATGGGAGGACGAGAAGTCTATCCCGGTTTTTGACATCGGGAAGTCCTTCCGGGATCACAGTTTGCCTCGCTTCCTCGGGGCTTTTTTATGGAAGGACGAGAAGTCTATCCCGATTTTTGACATCGGGAAGTCCTTCCGGGATCACAGTTTGCCTCGCTTCCGCGGGGCTTTTTTATGGGAGGACGAGAAGTCTATCCCGGTTTTTGACATCGGGAAGTCCTTCCGGGATCACAGTTTGCCTCGCTTCCGCAGGGCTTTTTTTTCGGAAGGATCCCACATTGTCTTTCTTAGTATCCCTAATCGCGGAATGCTGTATAGCCTGGGTTTAATATGCCCGTTTGATACCATAAAAAAAACCAAAAAAACTCCTTGTTTAAGAAACCGAGGCCTGTGCATCTTGAATTTTTTGAGGATATTGGTTATTGTACGGAAAATTTTGTAGATTTGATGGGCTTTAAATAAAACTGAATATGTAGGAGATAAAAGAGGCTGATAAGTTGTCGGATTATCAGTAAGATACAGAAATGGGTTCTTGGTTGTTAAAGAAAAATGCTGATAGGAAGTATATTAGTCAATGCTCGCCCAAAGTATAAAAACCGTATAAATATTGAACTCTTTCTTCATACTACCTTTAAAATGTATAGTAAGCAAAATATCATAATCAGAAAGAATATTTCGTTCCTGAAAACGATTGTTTTATCATGCATACTATACCCATGTTTTATATGTGCACAAAAAATCGATACTACAGAATCCGTTTACAGCTTATCGCTTGAAGAACTGTCCCGGGTTGATATAACCACCGGCATGGCAAAAAGGACATCCTATACATGCCGACAAGACCAAGATGAACAAAATAGTCAGCAACCTTCTGGAAAATGCCTTGAAATTTACTTTTGAGGGCTTTATTGAATTCGGTTATCACCTAAAAAACGACAAGCTTGATTTGTATATAAAAGATACTGGAATTGGAATAGAACCGAAAAATCAGGAAGTTATATTTAAGCGCTTCTCCCAGGAGAAAAAACAACTGACAAAAAATGTCGGAGGTCTTGGTTTGGGCTTGTCGATCGCCAAAGAAAACACAAAACTGCTGGGGGGGGGATATTACACTCTTGTCCGAAAAGGACAAAGGTTCGACATTTATTATCTCAATACCGTATAAGCCTGTCAATCTGGTCGATAACAGTAATGATAAAATCAATAATGCCTTACCGGATACAATCAAGAATCATGTTTATACGATTCTTATCGTAGAAGATGAGGAATTGAACTATTTATTAATAGAAACAATACTGAAAAGAATTGATAAGGATTTACATTTGCTACATGCAAAACATGGATTGGATGCCATTGAGCTTTGTAAGCAAAACATAGAAATCGAGCTTGTGCTTATGGACTTGAAAATGCCCGTGATGGATGGCTTTGAAGCGACAAAGGAAATAAAGAAACTTTTCCCTGAATTGCCGGTTATCGCACAAACGGCTTATACAACAGATGATAAAAGAGAACTGGCGTTTTTGGCAGGCTGCAATGATTTTATTCCTAAACCTATAAATGAGAACACTTTTAATAGAATTATTGAAGAATATTTGATAAAAAACTAAACTGGTAGCTGCTGAGAAATTGCATTAACTGCTTAAACAGGAAAATGAACAAGTATTCTTGTCTTTTGTAACGGTCTTAACATATACAGTATAACTAACAAAAAAGATTTAGCCAGAGGAATGGACTAGGCTTTTGCAACTTTTTCCCGCTTTACCTGACAATAAACATCCTATTAGTCTGCAGCCCGCCCACATCGAGCATCAAGCTATAAATCCCTGCCGCGATGCCCTCCAGGTCAATGGAAACCTGCCCCATCTTGTCAAGCTTATAATCATTGCGGTAAACCTGTTTGCCTTCTGAGCTGTAAATTATCAAGTTGATATTTGACGGCCTATAAAAGGCATAGGATATTACAAAATTGCCGTTATTCGGGTTCGGTATAATCGTATAACTAAAATTATCATTATCTAACGTACTGTTGCCCATGTACATATCAGCATAAAAGCAATCGTAGATCCGGTCGCCGAAATCACCGTTGAACTGTTTTATCTTATTGCCCCCGAGGTCGTAGAATTTCAACGACCCACTGCCCTGGCCGGGTTCGGCCCAGAAGGAAATTCCGTTGTCGCCGCTGTCGTACAGATAGAAATCGTAGATACCGTTCACCAAAGTAACAGTATCGAGGTAAGTTGTTTCACTATCAAAATTCTTTCTTTCAAATATCTTTAGACCGTCGGAATTCAGTATCTCATATCTGTTTTGGTAGGCAGCCTTATTGGTCTTGAACTCTATGACGATAGTCCCCGGATAAATGTCGATGTCGTCATATGTTGAATTATAGGTATCGTTAATAGTATTTTCGTCCTGGCTGCCGTTGGGATTTGAGACCGTTGCTGAAAAATGGCCATAACCCGTCTGCCATTCCTCGTAGTCAAATGCATCCAGGCTTATACGAGTGCCTGACATAGGTTCTAAATCGCCTGTCCAATGATAAGTTTTTGTTGTGCCCGCAGGTCCGTAAACTATATCGGCGGAACTCAGCTTGCTGCTGCCTAAGTTCCGTAGTTCGACAATAGGGGCCGTCATTGACGGATTGTACCTGGAATATCTCTTTAAACTATTGGGAGCAATAATCCCTACTATGGAAGCATCATTCACAAAGTTGAAAGCAGCATACGAGAACAAATGGGTCTCAAGCGAATAAGTACCATATTGATCATATTCGGCATTATAGTCCAGCGTTGTCGAATCGCCTGATATATAATCGCTTAACTCAATGTCCTGTTCGGTAACCTGCATTCCGGGGCACCATCCGGCACGATCGTATATCCATGTTCCCCCTTGTGGGTATAATGGGTTTTCGGCGCATTCCTGCAAGATCTCCCAAGTTGAAACAACTTGGTCATCTACTGAAAACGTATGTGTTTTAGCACAGAATTCCGCACAGTTGGTAGGATTGTCGAATTTATGCCCTGTTGTCCTCGTTTTTACCTTCCACTGCTCGGCAAGGGGATCGACGGCAATCTTTTTAGGCGGGACTTTGTCTTCCAGGTCCTTTAAGTTCCAGTAGCCGGAATAAATTTTTTCTATGTTTAACACGTCTCTTGGCGGTGTACCTTCTATCATATAAAATTTCAAATCGAGCAATTCCTGAAAGTTGCCGGCAGTAATATGCACTGAGTCATGAAGCAACGGCTCGTAATCAGTTACGTCATAAACCCATGTAAAACCATCGCCCAGACTTAGATTATTTCCGTAAGGTGTTATAAACCTTGCTATTTCCCACGGGTTTAAAATCTCGTAGGGCTCACCATAATAAATATATTCCATATTATAAAGTATGGTGTCGGCAGCCACTAAAGTGGAATCAATGGCATTTCCTGAGGCATCATAAACATAACCGGCATAATAGGATGGCCATTTTAATATCGTATCTATAGCTTGTGTAGGATTTAACGAGTCGTAGAAAACAATGTTCTCGGCAGCCATCTGAAAAGTGTCTATCTTAACCACCGAATCCAGGAGCGCCATATCGTAAACGCCTTGTTGGATTTTTATAAATGGTTTATTAGCAAGTCTTTGCCCGAACTTAAACCTATTTTGCCCTTTATAAGAAGACCATTCGGCCTGACCGAAAAAGTCGATTGCATCGAAACCGTTAGGGCTGCTGTCGTGGATAAGCGTGCCACTTCCCTCGTCAAACTTATAATATGCCCTCAGGTTCGCCCAATACGGGTGAGTGGAATCTATCTTCATTCCAACAGTGGTCATTATAGTTTGAAAATCAATCTCTTGGTCCCAAACACAGAAATCATCTATATAACCTTCGTAAAAGTTGTTCGAAGCGGCGCCTCCTATAAAGAAATCGACTATGCCGTCCATCAACCTCTTTTTTCCCGAACCGGGATAAAAAAGCTGGCCGTTCAGGAACATGCGCATAGTCCCGTTGGAAACATTTTTAGTAAAAGTCCAGAAATTCCATCGGCCTTCATAATTCGATACTTTAGGCGCTGTGCGGTTGATGCGGTCGTATCCTCCGTCCTGCCCGGCATCCCAATATATTTGACCGTTGCTCCAAGGCAAGTGTGAGTTCAGAACTTTTCTGTTCAGGCTATCCCTGCCAAAGAAAACAGAATTGTTCATGGGCTGTTTAATAGGGTCGCCATATTGCCAGAGGCTGATGGTTATAGTGGAATCGATGCCATCGAAGACCTCCGAGGGTATTTTAATCTCGTCCCAACCACTAAAACAAAGGTAATTATCTGTATCAGAAGAGTTTAATGTTTCGCCAGCATTTGCCTGAAAAGCCATCATCTGTGAGCTGCCCACAGCTTTGTCATAACTTATGTCGAGCAACAAATCCTCATTCGAGGCCCAATAATATGGAAATGCGAAATCAATTTGATTCTCGCCCTCGACAAGGGCGATATTTTTCTCGAACACTGTAGTAAACCCGTAGTTGATGAGGGTATCCGCCTCAAGTGTATCGTTCCACGACCTGAGCTTGATTGAAAAATGCCTGAAGCTAATGCCGGAGCTCAGGGTAAATACCAAAGCCGTCAGATCCCCGCTTGTCAGGCCTGCCGACTGCAATTCCTCTTTTGTATAGATGAATTGCGCCCGCCCGTCGTCTGCTGTCCCAAACGGGAGACTTATCATTTGGCCGGAATCGCCAACATCAACTTCGTCGGTTGCCTCCGTCTGGTTTGAATATTCAAGCCAGGGGACATAATAATACGATGGTGAGCTCATCGACAACAATGTATCGGGAGCGATATTGTTCACCTTGAAGCGCGGATGCGAATATTCGGTGGAATCCAAGATTCCCGTATGCTCCCATATTTTTGTATGGGTCGTATAATCCCATTCGCCGCAGGCAGGGCTTTGATCAGGGTCGCATTTTAGCGTATAATACATCAATATTTTCGAAAAACTTATCGTATCGCTTGGAAACAGGTATTTGCCCTCGCGCGGTGCGTTCCACCCGGGATTTACATCCGTCTGAAAATCTATTGTTTGTACTACAATGGTATCGCCATTATCGGCAAAAATCAAACTGCTTAAAAATACAGTTAACAACAGTAGTGGAAATCTTTTCATTCTTAACGATTTATTGTTTTTTTTGTTGAAATCCTATATTCAAGATCCGTTGTAACAGAATTATAATTACTGACAACCTTAATCCGGATTATGTATGCTAAGCTGAATGAAGGAATATAGTATTTTAGCCGGGTAAAAATATATATTTTATATGAAGCATCCGATATTAACTTTTCTGCTCGTAATCACTTTTTTCATAAACAGTTGTGGTATATTGAACCAAGCCGGTGAGTATGAGAGGTTTATGAACAGCATTTTTACGCTTAAAAGTGTGAAGGTCCTTGAGCTGGGAGGAGTGGACATGAGTGGGATCAATGATAAATCATCCTTCAATGCCGGTGATATCATGACCCTCACCGGCAGGTTGTTCAGCGGGAATATGCCTGCTAAGCTGATGGTCGAGATAGAGGTCAGGAACAATAAGGATAAAATAGCGGCAATTTCCGGCATAGAATGGGAACTTCTCCTAAAAGACCAAGTTTATGCCACGGGCCAGGTTGACGATAGGGTGGAGGTGAAGCCGAGCTCGTCCAGAACTTTTAAATTAAGGGCAGATGTGGATCTGTTGAAAGTGCTTAGCTCAGAGTCGCTCCCGCAAATAATTAAAGTTGTTACCAACATCAACGATGCCCGGGAGCTTAAAAAACTTGGAGTGGAGCTTAGGATCAAACCCTATTATAAAAGTGGCGCCAACAAAAAAAAATATCCGGGCTATATTAGCATGAAACCTTAAAACAAGCCAATATGCTATTAACAATATTATGTTGAATTCCTGTGGAGCAAGAATTGTTTCCAAGGATATAATTTAAGTATTTTTGAAGAAAATAGATGTGGCTATGCTGAAAAAAGATACAGGTTCCATTATATTTCTTATCGTCGTTGCCATGGCTGTTTTAGCATATTTCGTTTATCCTAAATTAGCGAAAACAGATGCCAACCCATGGACGATGATACCTGCTAATTCGACATTTATATTGCAGATAGACAATCCGGATACTTTTGTGAAGAAAATTAGATCGGAAAAGGAACTATGGCAAACATTGATGAACTCAGCAGCTTTCAAAAAAATGGACCTTGGGCTCGCCGGCCTCGACAAGCTGCTAAAAAACGACAATACATATAATGATCTTCTGAATGGCGGCCCTCTGACTATATGTTTTAAAGTTGATGAAGCAAGCAAGTCCGTCAACAAATTATTTCTTTCAAAAATAAATTACAATCCCGGACTGGGCAATGTTAAATCATATCTAACTAAGCAGTTAGGTGCAAAATATGCTGTTATATATTTAAACGAGCGTGATTTCGGCGGCATTAAAATCGTGGATGCTGAAAAGAACAAAACCTATTACCTGAGTTTTCTTGACGGGGTTATGCTGGTTTCCCGTAATATAGATATGCTAACCGATGCAGTAAACAATTATAGGTCGGCAAATACCTATCTGGATAAGGATAAGTCGTTTATGGCAGTAAGAAAAACTGCCGGCAAAAAAGTCGATGCGAAACTTTTTATAAACTACCAGCAGTTGGGGAGCTTATTAGGCTTGTATGCCAATCCGGAAAATTTGACGGCAGTCTCCAAGCTTTCAAGCTTTGCTGCCTGGACGGAGCTCGACCTTATCGTAAAACACGACGAATTGCTTTTTTCCGGTTTTACATCCTATAACGATAGTGCTCAGTTCCTGGGCAGGATCAACGGTCAAGCCGCCTCCGAGAACAAACTCTATAACATCTCACCTTTCAACACTAATATCCTTCTCTCATATAAGTATGATTCTGAGGCGATTGACGCAAATTCAATAGAGGGGTTGAGTTATAATCCCGCACGTTTGATGAAGTTTATCGGCAATAGCGTAGCATTCGGATGTACGGCCACACAATTGTCGGCGTTCGGGAAGCAATCCTTTGCCATAGTGGACTTCAATGACAGGAAAAGAGGGGAGGACGAACTTCGGAAAATATGCAAAATTGCAGGGTCAACTCACAGCACCCGGTATAACGGTTACCTAATCAGGCATATAAAGAATGAAAACCTGTTGTCTTCCTTATTCGGCGATGCCTTTAAACCCATAAAGAACAACTATTATTTTTTTCTTGGCAATTATGCCGTTTTCGCCAACAGCAAAGAAATGCTCGTGAACATAATGCAGATGTACGATACGGGCAAGACACTTGATTTGAATGACAACTTCAAGAATTTCTCTGATAATATGTCGTCCAAGGAGAACGCATCGCTCTATATTAAGCCCGATGAGGTATTGAACATGGCCTCATCATTTGTAAACAAAGAAACTGCTCTTGCCCTGCTAAATGAAAGCGGGCTCATATCTGCGATCCATGGTGCCTCGTTCCAGTTTAGCAACGATGGCCCGCTTAGTTTTACTAATTTCTATTTTAAATTGGGCGCCCGTGTCAGCGAGGAAAACCTGGCCCTTTGGAAAATCAGGCTTGATGACGATATCGTCGGTAAGCCTGATTTGGTTAAAGACCATATTACAAACAGGTTTATGGTTATGTGCTACGATAGGGGCTCCAATCTTTATTTGATAAACAATGACGGGCAATTGCTATGGAAGAAAAAAATCAAAGGATTGCCAGAGGGCGATATTAAGCAGGTTGACTATTACAAAAACGGCAAGATCCAGTATTTGTTCAATACCCGCGAATATATTTATTTGATAGATAAAAACGGAAAGTTCGTAAAAAACTATCCCCACAAATTAAACCCTGCCGCCACCAACTCGCTTAACCTTTTCGATTATAACCGAAAAAAGGACTATAGGCTTATGATCTCGCAGGCCGATAAAAAAACTTATAACTATTACCTAAATGGGGACAAAGTCAGGGGCTGGGAAGAGCCCCACTCGCAAAATATAGTAAATGAAACTGTTAAGAGGGTTGTTGCCAACAATAAAGATTATTTCTTGATTACCGATATCGACAATAACACGCTAATCGTGAATAGGAAGGGAAACGAAAGGATAAAAATCAGGGGTGAATTAAAAAAGGCGCGAAACTCTGGTTTTTTTGTCAACCGTACTAATAGCAAGGGAATTATACTGACCACCAACGAGCAGGGAAAACTTATATATGTTAAGGCAAATGGCAGGTTGGCGCAAACGGATTTTGGTTCTTTCTCAAAAGACCATTTTTTCCTTTACGAGGATTTTAACGGGGATCGTTCGGTTGACTTTATTTTCGTTGACGGGCGCAAGTTAAAGGTTTTCGACAGGTTCAAGAAACTATTGTTCTCATACGATTTTGATCATGAGATAAATATTAAACCTATATTTTTTAATATCAACCGCCGGCGATCGGTATTAGGAATTGTCTCGGATCAGGAAAAAACCATATATCTATTTGATAATAAGGGCAATATAATTATCAGCCGTGGGCTTGTCAGCGAAACGCCCTTTGCGGTTGGCAGTTTGAACAATAATAAGGAGCTGAATTTGATCACAGCCTCCGGGAACACCTTATATAATTATAGGCTGAAATAAATAAAATGACATAAATCGCATTTGTCCCCTCCGTGGACAAGCTTGCGTTTGATACGGTTTACCGAGTTTTTCCTTCGTATTTCAACTTCCACCTTTTATGCGACCATAACCAATCCTCAGGTTTATGGCGTATTACTTCCTCCAGTTTGCTTGCCAGCCTTTGGGTAAGCTCACCTTCTTTCAGCCCTCCGTGGTCCTCAGAAAGAATACTCAAGCTTAATTCATAACATCCCCTCTTAACTCTTTGAATATCAACAAATACTACTGGGTAGTCATATTTTTTGGCGTATAATTCCGGTCCGTGCAAAAAAGCCGTCTTCCTTCCTAAAAAATCCACCCAATGTGCTTTCTTAGGGTTTGAAGGGCTTTGGTCGGCAGCCATCACAAAATTGAATTTCCTGTCTTTGGTCTCAACAAACACCCTTGCTGTTTGGTAAATAGATTTCAGCAAAGTACCCAGTCTCGACCGGTTTTTCCTGATGTAGGAGTCGAGCTGTTTGTTTGATAGAGGTTTATAAAGAGCCACTCCCGGCCATGGCAGCTGCATACACGACATGGCGCCCCATCCCCAATTGCCATAATGGTTCGGCAGCGCGATTATCCCACCGCATTTGTCGTAAAGATGCGATAAAATTCCCTCATTTACTACTTTGTGGCGGGAAAAAATCTGCTCCTTGCTCATGGTAAACGCTTTCAGGCTCTCAACGGTTATGTCAGCAAGGTTTCTGTACGACAGCCGCTCAATGCGTCTCAGCTCCTCTCTTGATTTTTCGGGAAAAGATTGGCTGAGATTGTTACGTACAACAGACAGCCTGTATTTCAGCAGTTTATATAAGATTAGATATAATAAGTCGCTAAAAGCATAAAGCAGCCAGAATGGTACGATAGCAAAAAGCTTTATGAAAAACCTGACGATAAAAGATATAACTAGATTCATGAGGCAAAGTTAAAATGTTTTTAATCGTAATTTTTATAAAAAGACAAAATCCATAATTATCATCCCGTATTTTTTACTTTTGCCACAATTAAAAAAAACATGGCCGTGTTAAGCTTCCGACTAAAACTAAATTCCGGTGAACGCAGTACTTTCAGCTTGCATCTGGCATATATGCTCATAGAAGGCTTTGTGCTGGGAGTGCTGGCTCTTAACGAGTTTGTGTTTTTAAAAAGTATTAAGGGCTCTAATTATCAGTTGGGGCTGCTGTTTCAGTTCTCCATGATAGTTTTTTTATTTTTAATTCTAATTAACGAGTTCCTGAAGAGGATAAAAAACAGGAGGAGGCTTATACGTATTGCCGGTATCTTGAGCCGCCTGCCACTCCTGACGATATTTTTCTTCCCAAGTAACGAACAAGCATATCAGAACTCGATTTTTCATATTGTGTTTTTGGGGCTATTTTTGATTTATTTTGCCGGTAATATATTTATCTATCCAAATATCAACTATTTGCTGAAAAGCAATTACTCCCACTCAAACTTCGGGAAGCTGTATAGTTATGCAACATCATCGAACAAAATCGTGATGCTTGTTGTTACCTTTTTATATGGTTATGTTCTCGATATAGATAACTACATATTTACCTGGGTAATTCCGGCAATGGGCATTATGGCAATAGTTTCGGTATTTGTGCTGTCCTTGATCCCGCAGCCTAAGGAGGGGCGGCCTGCAGGTTCGGCAGGTGTTTTTTCCTCCCTTTCTTCCTCAATAAAGGAGATGAGGGACATACTCGTAAGCAATGTCCCCTATCGTCATTTTGAAACAGGCTTCCTGATGTACGGCTTTTCGTTTATGATTTCCGTTACAGTGATAACAATTTATTTCTACGACGGTTTGAACCTGAATTATAGTTCAGTGGCTTTTTACCGGAACGCCTATAACATATTGGCAATCGTTCTATTGCCTTATTTCGGCAAATTGCTTGGCAATATCGACCCTCGCAGGTTTGCTGCATTAACGTTCTCGACTATTGCACTTTATATATTTTTCGTGATGATAACCGATTATTTCCCGTATCACTTTCAATTATATGGTGTAACTATTTACTATACACTTATTTTATATGTTGTTTTTCATGGGCTTTTTGCTTCTACCATGGTGTTGTTGTGGAATATAGGTTCGGCTTATTTCTGCAGGCCTGAGCAAGCCGGGACATATCAGTCGCTGCATTTGTCGCTAACAGGGTTTCGGGCGATATTCTCGCCATTGCTGGGCGTTCTGTTTTACGAGTTGTTCGGGTTCACAGTTACTTTTGCCATTGCCATTTTCTGTTTGCTTTCGGCTATGCTGCTGATGAGGTGGTCGTATAAACGAGAGAGAAAACAGGAATACCTTTAATAGGCACTCCTGTTTACAGCTTAATATTTATTCTCTAGGAGAAATAAACTATTCTATGATGTCGATGCTTCTTTTAACGAAATCAGTAAGTTCTTTTCCCTTAAGAAGATTTTTCGACAGACGGGCCAAGTCGTAAACTTGTTTGACCAGTTTATTCTGCGACTCTTCGTCTTTGTTATTTAATATTTTGGATATCAAGGGATTATTCACATTAACCACCATTTCGTAAGTTTCTGGCAGGCCGCCAAGCCCCATCATTCCGCTGCCGCCGCCTATGGCTTCCATATCTTTCATCCGGCGCATGAACTCATTTTGCATAATGATCACGGGCATGTCGGTCTCGCTCAGGTTCTCGAAGACTATGTTGAATTTCCGCGAATCAATATTTCTCTCGATTACCGTCTTAACTGTCTCTTTTTGTTTGTCATCAAGTTTAGAAGGGGCTTCGTCATCCTTGTTTATCAATTTGTCGATGGTGTTTGAGTCAACTCGGGCAAAACCGGAGTTCTCGAGCTTTTGCTCCAGGTTATTGATAAAGTGGCTGTCGAGGGCGCCGTCCATAACAAGCACGTCATACCCCCTGTCCTTTGCGGTTTCTATGTACGAATATTGTTCGTCAACATTGGTGGCATATAAATAAATCAGTTTTTTGTCCTTGTCCTTCTGTGTTGGCTCTATATGTTTTTTATACTCATCAAAAGTAAAGTATTTGTCTTCTGTGTTTTTTAGAAGGGCGAATTTTTCCGCTTTCTCGTAGAATTTTGGTTCCGAGATCATCCCGTATTCAATGAATATCTTGATGTCGTCCCACTTCTTCTCGAAGCCTTCCCTGTCGTTCTTGAAAATTTCCGCAAGCTTATCGGCTACTTTTTTATTGATATAGTTTGATATTTTTTTAACGTTGTTGTCGCTTTGCAAATACGAGCGACTAACGTTTAGCGGAATATCCGGAGAATCGATAACGCCATGCAGGAGAGTCAGGAAGTCGGGGACGATACCTTCTACTGAATCAGTTACAAATACCTGATTGCTGTAAAGTTGAATCTTGTTTCTTTGGAGCTCGTAGTCTTTTTTCACCTTTGGGAAGTAGAGAATGCCCGTCAGGTTAAAGGGATAATCAACATTTAAATGGATCTGGAACAACGGTTCGTCGAAATTCATTGGATAGAGCTCGCGATAGAAAGTTTTATAATCTTCTTCCTTGACCTCGCTCGGCTTAGTTTTCCAAAGGGGGTTGGGGTTGTTGATTATTTTTGGGCGCTCAACTTCCTTGGTTTTTTGATTACCGTCTTTATCCTTCTCTCCTTCAATAGGTTCCTGTATCTTTTCGGTCCCGAACTGAATAGGGACAGGAAGGAATTTGCAATATTTTGAAAGAAGCTCGTTGATTTTGTAATTTTCGAGAAAATCCTTGTTTTCGTTGTCGATATGAAGAATTATCTCTGTGCCCCGGTCTTCCTTGTCCAGTTCCTGAATAGTATATTCGGGACTGCCGTCGCACTCCCAATGAACTGCTCTTGTCGATCCGCCCTTCTTATATGTTTTTGTTTTTATCTCCACATTTTCGGCAACCATGAATGAAGAATAGAAACCTAAGCCGAAATGGCCGATAATGGCATTGCTCTCGGCTTCTGATTTGTTCTTGAACTTCTTCACAAACTCCTCGGCGCTCGAAAAGGCTATCTGGTTGATATATTTCTCGACCTCATCCTTGGTCATGCCGATTCCCCGGTCGCGGACAGTAATGGTTTTTTTCTTTTTATCCACCTCGACATGGATCGTAAGGTCGCCCAGATCGTCTTTTACCTTACCCATTGATGCTATTGTTTTGAGCTTTTGTGTGGCATCAACCGCGTTTGAGATAATCTCTCTCAAGAATATCTCATGGTCTGAATAAAGAAACTTTTTTATGATCGGAAAAATATTTTCCGTTTTAATGTCGATATTTCCTTTTTGCTTAGTCATTATTAAAAAATTTTAATGTTTTAGCACGAGGCAATCAAAGCACATGCCATTGGACAGGGGGTGACAAAATGTCTTTTTGATATGTTGCCGGTTTAAGCTTTCTTCTATTTCATATTCCTGGGATGAAAGCTTAATATGGTTTTCCTTAGGTCGTCCGTGTTTAGGTGAGTGTATATCTCTGTGGTGGTTATGGAGGAATGGCCTAGCAATTGCTGAACCACCCTAAGGTCGGCGCCGTTTTGAACCAAATGTGTGGCAAAGGAGTGCCTAAAGGTATGTGGGCTTATAAGTTTCTGTATTCCAAGCAATTCCCTTTGTTTTTTAATTATCAGAAAAACCATCTGCCTGCTTAGTTTGCTACCCCTTCTATTTATAAACAAAAAGTCTTCGTTAGCCTTTTTTATGTTCTTATGAATACGGTGAAAATCAAGATATAGCATGATATGCTTTTTCGATATCTCGCCAAGCGGGACCAGTCGCTGCTTATTGCCTTTGCCCGTAACAAGGATAATATTGTTCCTGAAGTCTATTTCAGAGATTTTTATGTTTATCAGCTCGCTAACCCTTAATCCGCTACCGTAAAGCAGTTCGAGCATTGCCCGGTTTCTCTGCCCTTCGGGTTTCGATAAGTCGATGGACTCTATGATATTAGTGATTTCAGCAACGCTCAATATATCGGGCAGCTTACGTCCCAAGCTCGGCGATTCAAGGAATTGTGTCGGGTTAACTGAAATTTCCCTCTCCAGCTCGAGGTATTTATAAAACGCTTTTACGCCAGAAATCACCCTTGCCTGTGAATATGCGCCCAATTGCATTTCGTTTATAAAAGAAACAAAATCCTCCAGGTCTCGCTGATTTATGTTCTTAAGAGATTTCCCGATATCATTTTGATCGATGAAACCTTGTAGCAGGTCCAGGTCGTGCAAATATGCTTCAATGGTATTGGCAGATAAGTTCCTCTCCAACTGGAGGTATGTTTTAAAGCCTTTTCTATAAGTTTTGTATGACAAATCTCGATTTTTTCCAATAATTACAAATATATATCATTTTGGTTTTCGTAATTCAATATTAAAACGTATTTTTGTTTCCTTCCAAAAAAGAAATAAATCAAATTGATATTCATAAATTTTAAAAAATGGTAGATTTCACATTAGAGCCCCGTCAGATAGAGATTAGGGAGAAAGTAAGAGACTTTGCGAACAGGCATATGAAGCCTAATGCGCGCAAGTATGATGGATTAGCAGAATTTCCGTGGGATGTTGTTAAGGCAGCATATAAAGAAGGTATGATGAACGGACCAATGTCAACAGAATTCGGTGGTCATGGCCACAGTATATTGGAAAGTGCTATTGCCTCCGAGGAATTGGGAGCCGGATGTGTTGGGATCGGAATTTGCCTGGATGCAAACACACTTGCGTTAACACCTCTGTATTTGGGTGCTAGCGAGGAACAAAAGAAACGTTTTTTCGGCCAGATAGTTGAAGAACAGAGTGTTGCTGCTTACGCCCTGACAGAGCCGAATGCAGGCTCTGATGTCGCTGGTATTAAGACCCAGGCGATGCTTCATGGCGATAAATATATTATGAACGGCCATAAAAGGTTTATCACGAACGGTGCCGTTTCTAGTTTTATCACGGTTTTCGCATTGACCAACCCTGAAAAAGGAGCAAGGAGCCTGACGGCTTTTGTGGTTCCGACAAACGCACCAGGAGTTGAAATAGTTTCAAACCTGAATAAAATGGGGCAAAAAGCATCTATACAAACAGAGTTTAAATTCCACGACGTAGAGGTCCCTGTTGAGAACCGCATCGGTTCGGAAGGCCAGGGTTTCTTGTTGGCTATGAAGACGTTCGAGCGTACGCGCACAGGCGTTGCGGCCCTGAGCCTGGGAAATGCCCGCGAAGCATACGAAACGGCAAAAGTCTGGGCCAAGAACCGTATCCAGTTCGGGAAACCTGTTACGGTGAACCAGGGCGTTAGCTTTATGCTGGCCGATATGGCCGTTGAAATCGAAGCGGCCAGATTGTTGACGTGGAACGCAGCCTGGGCTTATGATAACAAACAAAGAACCGCAAACCTATTGTCGGCCATGGCTAAGCTATATGCCTCTGATATAGGCATGAAAGTTACTACCGATGCTGTTCAGGTTATGGCAGGGGACGGGTATTCCGAAGACTACCTTGTCGAAAAAATGATGCGCGACGCAAAACTTTGCCAGATTTATGAAGGCACCAATCAGGTACAAAGGGTTGTTATCGGAAAAGGAATATTGAAATAGGAAGACAAACTACAAAATTAGGGTTAATTGCAGTAAAGTCGTCCCACCTAAGGTGGAACGGCTTTTTTTTATGAAATATAAACAAGCCTCCAACTATTTGCTTAACTTTATTGTCATTAAATTTAAGGCATTATAAATCTTATAGGTTTGATACATCGAAGCTTATAAAAATAAATCGCCGATAATACAAAACTTGACGGATTATAAGCATATTTTTCGTTATTTTTGTTGATATTGAAAATTATTATAAAATGAAAACTTTTTATTTCCTTATTGTCCTTACGCTTGCCTCATTGACTATTTATGCACAGAAACAGGCAAATTATTGGTATTTTGGTGAAAATGCAGGCCTGAACTTTGGCTCCGGAACCCCGGTTGCGCAAACAAACGGGGCCTTGAGCACCATGGAGGGATGCTCTTCGATATCAACGTCCAATGGTACATTAAGGTTTTATACCGATGGCATTAAAGTGTGGAACAAGGATCACCTCCAGATGCCCCATGGCAATGGTTTGCTCGGAAACCCTTCGAGCTCGCAATCCGGGATCATAGTCCCGCGGCCGGCAAGTGATAATCTTTATTATATATTCACTATCGATGATGTGGCCCATGGAAATGGCGGCTCCTACGGTATCAATTATAGCCTTGTTGATATGAAGCTAATGAACTGGAAAGGCGATGTTGTGGATACGGTGAAGAATGTCAACCTTACAACACCAATGTGCGAAAAGGTTACTGCTGTTGGCCATGCGAACGGTTTCGACACCTGGGTGATAACTCAAAAATGGGGCACCAACAATATTTATTCATACCTTATTACCAACGAGGGAATTAACGAAACGCCAATAATAAGCGAACTTGGTCTGGTAATAAGCGGTGACATTGATAATGCCAAGGGCTATATGAAAGTGTCGCCCAATGGAGAGGTCTTGGCAAAAGCCAATGCGGGGATGAAAAACGTTGAGATATTCGATTTCAACAATGCAACGGGACGTGCCTCGAACGCAAGGATAATCACAGGTATTCTCGGCGAGCCCTATGGAATTGAGTTCTCTCCCGACAATAAGCTGTTGTACGTGAATTCATGGAAAAACCATGGAGGCAAGTATCTTCTGCAATATGACCTGGAAGCAGGAAGCATAGGCGATATAATCGCATCGCAATACATTGTGGCCACAGGAACGGAAGGCGCCTTGCAGATAGCTCCTGACAACAGGATATATGTGGCCATGAACAATTCAGGTTCCTTGTCAAGGATAAACCAACCGAACAAGATAGGGGCCGATTGTAACTTTGAATATGCAACAGTTGGTCTGGCCGGAAGGACATGCCGTTGGGGATTACCGCCGTTCATACAGTCGTTTTTTAGTTTTAACGCCGGGTTTTACAATGATAAACCATGCCTTGGTGTTCCAACACAGTTTTATGAGAACTCATCGCAGGAACCTGATTCCGTATTATGGAATTTTGGGGATTCAGGCTCAGGAGATGACAGTACCTCCACCTTGAATGACCCCTTGCACCTTTTCTCGAAAGCTGCCTTGTTCAACGTGCAGTTGACCGTTTGGATAGAAGGTATTAAAATAAGTGTCAACCATCTGGTGGTAGTTGCCGAGAAACCTCCTGTGGATTTGGGCAACGACACAACTTTTTGCGATGGCGAGTTTTGGCAACTTGATGCTGGTGAGGGCTTTGATGAATATTATTGGGTAACCGGCGATACTACAAGATGGATAAATGTAGATACTTCAGGCACTTACTGGGTTCAGGTTACATTGGACGAAAACTGTACCAATGCCGATACCGTAAATATTACTTTTACTCCAAATCCGACCGCCTATGCCGGCGATAACCAGCTAATCGAGTCGGGAACAACCACAAACCTGGAAGGAGTGGCAGCTAACGGCACGCCTCCCTACGAATATTTTTGGATTCCGGCCTCGGAACTGGTTCAAAATGACATCCCCGACCCAGTGACAGTACCATTGTTCGCTCCTCAAAACTATACCCTGTTCGTTAATGATGCCAATGGGTGTCTTGCCCTTCCTTCAGACGTGCTTGTAAATGTTTACGAGCCCGGCGACGCCTTGGCCGCATATCCTTTTGCAAACCCCGATACAATATGCAGGGGCGAACAAACAAACATTACTGCCAATGCCACAGGGGGCAGTGGTATTTATGAATACTCCTGGACTTCGGAACCACCAGGCTTTACTTCCTCAGATGCCGAGTTTAATGACACACCACAGCAAACAACAACTTATAAACTTGTTCTTAGCGATTCTGAAACAACTTTCATCAATGAGGAAGTTACGGTCGTCGTAAATCAGTTGCCGGTAATTGACCTTATACCGGAAGGGGCTAAAGTTTATGCGCCCGATACCATAGTCGTTTGTGTCAGGGATTCCGTGCTATTAGACGCCGGTTTTGATACCGACCCGATGGAAACAGTATATAAATGGAGCCCGGGAAATATTTATTCAAGGTTTAATACGATACAAACGAACGGTAGCTGGATTGACTTTCAAACATATACGGCCGAAGTAACCAATGGGGAAACCGGCTGCTATAATTCCGGGAACATAACAACAATTTTTGATTTCAATGAATGTGCGATCGGGGTGGAAGAAAAGCCGGACGAACAAGCTGTAATTGCTATTAGGCCAAACCCTAATTCAGGGGTTTTCAGCCTTGAGCTGAGCGAAAATATGGATAATGCCGAATTGTCTGTTCGCAATATCAGAGGGCAACAGATTTATTATAAGCAGTTTAACAGATTGCTCTTGAAAGGGGAGAGTATCCTTTTGAATATTGACTTTCCTGATAAGGGTATTTATTTTGTTGTCTTCAAATCAAATAAAAAACAATTTATCTCCAAACTTATGGTGCGATAACAAAAACCTAAGCAATCATGAAAAATAAAATCTTGAGCATACTTCTTGTGTTTGCAGTAAGTATTGCAAATGCCCAAATGGAATCGGCAAACTGGTTTTTTGGTGAAAACGCAGGCTTGACGTTTAAAAACTATCTTCCGGAAGCTATTACGGATGGTTCTCTTTCTACGATGGAAGGTTGTAGCTCAATTTCAGATCAGGAGGGCCATTTGTTGTTTTATACCGACGGCATTACGGTGTGGAACAAGGATCACCAGCAGATGCCCCATGGCAATAACCTGCTTGGCAACCCGTCGAGTTCTCAATCCGGTATTATCGTAGCTCGCCCAGCGAGCGATAATCTTTATTATATGTTCACTATCGATGATGTGGCCCAGGGACCGGGCGGCTCCTACGGAATTAATTATAGCCTTGTGGATATGAGGTTATTGAACTGGAAAGGCGATGTAGTTGATACTGTAAAAAATGTCAACCTGACTAAACCTATGTGCGAAAAGCTTGCAGCCGTGGGTCATGCCAACGGCCTCAACATCTGGCTTATAGCACAAAAATGGGGAACCAACCATATTTATTCATATCTTATCACTAATGAGGGAATTAACGAAACACCAATAATAAGCGAACTTGGCCTGGTAATAAATGGCAACATTGATAATGCCAAGGGCTATATGAAAGTGTCGCCCAATGGAGAGGTCTTGGCAAAAGCCAATGCGGGGATGAAAAACGTTGAGATATTCGATTTCAACAATGCAACGGGAATTGTTTCAAATGCAAGGTTAATCACAGGTATTCTTGGTGAGCCTTACGGAATCGAGTTCTCCCCCGACAACAAACTTCTGTATGTAAGCTCATGGAAAGACCATGTAGGAAAATATCTTCTGCAATACGATCTGGAGGCCGGTAACATAGACGATATCATAGCATCGCAATACATTGTGGCCACAGGAACGGAAGGTGCCTTGCAGATAGCTCCCGACAACAGGATATATGTGGCCATGAACAATTCAGGTTCCTTGTCAAGGATAAACCAACCGAACAAGATAGGGGTTGATTGTGATTTTGAATATGCTATTGTTAGTCTGGGTGGAAGAACATGCCGTTGGGGACTTCCAGATTTTATTTCTTCCATATTTCTTGGAGTAGGAAAAGCGGAAAATAATTCGGATAAAACAAATATAATCTCCATCCAACCTAACCCCAACAAAGGAACATTTCAGATTAGCGCAAGTTTAGGCCTTGATTGTCCTGTTGTTACAGTATATGACAATTACTCGTCGGAGGTGTTCCATAGAAAAATCAAGGCTAGATTGGATCCGTCCGAGCCAATAAATATTGACGTGGACTTTTTAAGAGCCGGTCATTATGTTTTGTTTATCAAGACAAAAAATAATAGTTTTACAGAAAAACTAATAGTCGAATAATGGAGAAAAGCAAGCTTGGGGGTAGTTTTGAGACATCAAAAGTCATACTGGTTTCGACAACCCACATGCTCCACGATATTTATTCCTCTTTTCTTGCTCCCCTCAGGCCATTATTGATCGAAAAATTCGGGATCAGTCTTGCGCTTGCCTCCGTTTGGGACATCATCATGCGTGTCCCATGGTTCCTGAACCCATTGATTGGTATTATTGCCGAGCGCACGGCCGCTAGGTATTTCGTCATTCTTACACCTGCAATTACTGCTGTGTCAATGAGCCTGTTGGGCGTTGCACCTTCGTTCACCATAGTTTCTGTATTGCTATTTATAATGGGGATAAGCGCTGCCCTGTTTCATGTGCCATCGCCGGTGATGATCAAGCATTTATCGGGCAAGCACATAGGGAAAGGCATGAGCTTTTTTATGTTCGGTGGTGAGATGGCTCGTACGCTCGGACCAATTATCATCACCGCTGCCGTTAGTCTATGGGGGCTGGAAGGGACATGGAAATTGATACCTTTTGGGCTGGTTGCATCTTTCGTATTATTCCTGAAATTAAGAGATGTAAAGATATCCTCTGACTTCAGGCAGACATCTAATTCGAAACCTGCTTATTTCTCGGCAATTAAGAAGTATTTCCCTTTTTTCATGATATTGGTAGGGATCACTCTCTTCAGGGCAATTATGAAATCGAGCCTTACCGCCTTTTTGCCAACTTATTTTTATACCGAGAAAGGGGAGAGCCTATGGTTTGCAAATTCAGCCCTGGCAGTTTTTCAACTGGCTGGGGCAGGTGGGACCATCATAGCCGGTAGTATTTCTGATCGCTTGGGAAGAAAATCTACTTTGTTGATCATTAGTATTTTATCGCCAATATTGATGTTCTTTTTCATAAACTCGACCGGATATGTCAGTTTTGTTTTCCTATTGCTACTGGGAGTTTTCGTGTTTGCGCCCGGACCTGTTTTAATGGCACTGGTTCAAGACGTATCCGAGAAACTGCCTGTTATTATGAATAGTATTTATATGACAATTAGTTTTGTTTCTTCAGCAATGGCAGTTTTTTTTGCCGGCGCACTGGGCGATTGGATCGGACTTGAACGAACATATCTAATTTCTTCTTTTCTTGCTGTTGGAGCAATACCATTTGTGCTGTTATTAAAGAAAAGAAAATCTTCTGTTTAACTTTATTGCTGATATCCAATATGTTATGACTGATATAGACTATTTTACCGATTTGCATTGCCATCCAAGCATGAAGGCCTTTTATTCGAATATACGTTTTACCGATAAAAAAAACCTCTGGGAGTTTATCCCTGAAAATTCAGAGTGCAAAGAACTTCCGAAAATCCTTGGGAAACAGATCCGCGAGATGGTCAAGCATTCCCAGATGAATCTGGACGCATGTAAAAAGGGTAGGGTAGGGCTTTTGTTCGCAAGCCTTTATCCCATAGAAAGGGGATGGTTCGACGAAAACAACATAACCCAAATTATTATCAGCAAGGAGATTTTTGCCAGTTCGGCAGTATGCAGTAGCGGACTAAACGCAGAAGTTGTTGTAAGTATGATAGATGATATCGAAAACAACAAGGCGGTGAACTATTTTACTGATCTTGCCTCCGAATATTACTATTTGAAATCTGCTTCGGCTGAATCAGGACATAATGGGAATGTGTTTTTTATCGCTAGCAGTTACGACGATCTGGCTGGGATTGGCTTTAGCGATGATAATACTTCCATTGCATTGGTCATCAATATTGAAGGCTGCCATTCATTAATCGGGTTCGATAATTATACAGATCTTAAAAAAACCCCTTTCAGAAAACTCAATAAAAAGAAATTTCCTGAGTACCTGAAGTATAAAAGTATAATATTCAACAATATAGATATCTTAAAAGGAACTAAACCCGTAATTATAGATATTGATGGGACAGACACGGAAGTAATCTTCGAGCATTGCCCGTTTTACATCACCTTTGCTCATCATTTCTGGAATTTGCTATGTGGCCATGCCGATAGCTTAAGTCTTGGAGGCGACCTGGTGTTGAACCAAAACAGGGGCAAAAACAGGAAGTTCACGAAACTCGGGAAGGAGGTTTTATACAAATTACTCGAAAAATCTCCTAATAAACGTCGTATATTAATAGATATTAAGCATTTAAGCATAAAATCCAGAAGGGTTTTCTATAAGATATTTAAAGAAAAATATTATAGGAACAATGATGTATTTCCTATAATATCTAGCCATTCGGCAGTTAACGGGCGTAATTCCTATTTGCCTGTGCCTAGGGAAGAAATGGAGGAACTCTATTTCAATGCTGGCGATATAAATCTTTTTGACGAAGACATAAGGATGATTTATAAATCGGATGGGATTATCGGGATTATTCTTAACGAAGCCCGGCTAATTGGTTTTAAATCAAGGCTTAAGATAAACAAGAACAAGAAAAAAATACGGAAGTTAAAAAAACACGATCCGCAAAGCACAGAAATACAGAAACTTGAAGCAAAAAACCGTAACGAATACTTATTAAGCATAATCTCTGCATTTTTTCATATCGTCGATGTCATTAACGAGAAGAAGGCCTGGGACATGATTTGCATAGGCTCCGATTTCGACGGGATGATAGATGCCCTCGACGATTATGTGCTTGCGAGCGGATTCAGTAAACTGAAAGCCCAATTAATGTCATTTATTGGGCTAACGACTAATCTTGAAGGCATAAGCATTGATGCCGGAAGGTTATCGCATCTTAAATTCGGGTATTCGAACGATGTGATAATAAATAAAATATTTCACTCCAACAGTATGGATTTCCTTAAAAAGTATTACCACGACGATTTTTTAAGATTTGGCAATAAACATTAATAAAACAATGGATAAATATGTTGAAGCTGACTCAGTGGAATTCGGACTGAGCAAAAGGCAGAAGTTAGTAAGGCTCTCATCCGGTAATTTAGGGATAGTGAAAATGAGGAAATCCAGGTTGATAATGAAAGACGGGAAACAAATACTGGATATGGCCAATGCATTGAGGTCGAAAGAAGACAAACTTAAAGTAAGTTTGATAATAAGCGGGCCAATATGCAGCAAAACAGTTAAATATCTTACAGAAAACGATATAGATATTGTTGCTGTAAACACCGATAAACATTTGACTTAAAATGGATACAATTAAAAGGAACGAGATTAAAGTAGGCCAGTATGTGGCCATAGTATTAAAAAGCAAGCAGACGAGCGGCATACTTACCGTTGGGGTTGTGAAGAGAATACTCACCAAACCAACCGAACATCCACATGGAATAAAAGTAATGCTCGAGGATGGACGTGTCGGTAGGGTCAGGGAAGTAAGAGATAAAAATGAATAATCCTATCGAAATTAAATATTTTAGGACTTAAGTTCTAGAATTAATTCCATAGTTGACAGATTATCAGTTTATTGATTTAAAATACAGACGGGAATAAATGTCCTATAATTAATATTATGTTAAATAGTAAATAAATAAGAAAAGAGGGACATAAATTGGAGGCCCCTCTTTTCATAAGCAATTTAAAAAATATCTGCCTATTTATTATTCAACTCTTCGAGTTTATCATTCATTTTTAAACGGATATAAGCTTCTTTAAGAGCGTTTCTGGTATAAATATCATCTGGGTTTAACTCAAATGATTTCTCCAGATATGGTAAGGCATTTTCAAGGTTTATGTCTGCTTCGGCGTTCAATGCATCGTATTCCTTCATTTTATCCAAAGGTAACTCACTAGCTTCGCTTTGAAGCTCAGCAGCTTTGTTTACATAAATTGCTCCTATATTATAATATGCTTCAAAAAAGTCAGGATTTACTTCCGATGCTTTTTTATAATATAGTTCGGCATTCTCAAAATCCTTGGTATCGTCGTATGTTTTACCCAAGAGGAAAAACAAATTAGAGTTTGTAGGATCTTTCTCAATAGCTGCCAACAAGCTTTTCTGCAGAAGCTCGGTTTCGCCTTTCTCAAGATAAAGCTGTGCCTGCTCCAATAGCAAGCTTAATTCGTTTGGGAATTTTTCACGTCCCATATTTAGGATCTCAATAGCTTTTGCCGTGTCGCCCAACTGTTTGGCAGAGCGGTTATAAAACATATAAACCCTGGGGTCGGCAAAATCGACATCAATACACTTTTGAAGGTATTCGGCAGCAATTTCAGGATTTTTCGACATCACACCTGCCATACCGATATTAAATGCGGCAATCGTATCAAACCTACCAGCCGACTGGGCTATATTAAAAGCATTCTCAAAATCATCTATGGCAGCCTTATATTCTTTCTCCTGGAATTTTTTCCCGCCTTCAATGTAAAAAACATTAACTAAGTTCTTGAGGTTTGATTCAATGTCTTTTTTCAACTTACCTTTAACATCAAGCTCTTTTGCTTTCAAAAAGGCCTCGTAGGAGACTTTTGCGGCATTTGAATCCAGTTTGCTGTATGCAGGAAGCGGACTTTGAGCTATATTATAGTAAATCAAGCCCTTATAAAGCCAGGTTTTTGCGTCGTTCATGGTTTTCTCGTGTGCCGCGGCTTTATCGATCGACTCTTTTGCTTTGTCAAGCTTTCCGTCCCTGTTGTAGTTGTAGGCTGAGGTTCTTTCGAAGTTTTGAGTAAATGATATACTCAACATCATACTTAGCCCTAACAATAATGTTACTCTTTTCATCGTATTTGTATTTTTAAAAAGGTTGCAAATATATTTATATTCGTATTACTTCAAATATTATACCCTAATTTAGAAATATTACAATTACCGGAATTATTCGGCAGGAACTTCCGGCTTGCCATTTTCACCATCCCCTTTCTCATGATCAGTATTTGTAGTCTCAGTATTTTCCTCTGCAGCATCAGGCTCGTCCGAATCCTTTTCATCAATCAAGTCCTTGGAGTCTTCTTCGGTAATCTCAACTTTTGCCACGGCGGCGATCTCGTCGTTTTCGCCAAGCTTAATAAGCCTGACGCCCTGGGTTGCCCTTCCCATAACCCTCATATCCTCCACAGCCATACGGATAGTTATGCCCGAAGCATTGATGATCATAAGGTTATCAAATTCAGTTACATCTTTTATAGCGATCAAGTAACCGGTTTTGTCGGTGATATTCAGGGTTTTCACTCCTTTGCCCCCCCTATTTGTAACACGGTAATCGTCGAGATCTGACCGTTTGCCATAACCTTTTTGGGATACGACAAGCACATTATGTCCTTCACCTTCAAGACAAATCATGCCTATTACCTCGTCATTTTCGTTTTCAAGCGTTACACCTTTAACACCGGCAGCATTCCTTCCCATTGGCCTTACGGTTGATTCGTTGAAACGAATGGCCCTGCCCGATTTTTTGGCAAGTATGACTTCGCTGCTGCCACTTGTTAATTTGGCTTGTAGTAATTCATCGCCTTCCCTTATGGTGATGGCGTTTATACCATTTTGACGCGGTCGCGAATAAGCTTCGAGCGAAGTTTTCTTGATAACACCCTTTTTAGTTGCAAGAATGATAAAATTATTGTTGATATAGTCTTCGTCCTTGAGGCTTTTGGTGTTGATAAATGCTTTAACCACATCATCCTGGCCAATATTAATAAGGTTCTGTATGGCACGACCCTTGGAGGTCTTTGCTCCTTCCGGAACCTCGAATACCCTGAGCCAGAACACTTTGCCTTTTTCAGTAAACAGTAATAGATAATTATGGTTGGTTGCCACGAAAAGATGCTCGAGGAAATCCTCATTTCTCGTTGTGCTCCCTCTCGAACCGCGCCCTCCCCTATTCTGTATCCTGTATTCCGTTAGGGGAGTTCTCTTGATATATCCCATGCTGGAGATCGTAATCACCACTTTTTCGTCCGGGATAACATCTTCTAAACTAATGTCTTCGGCAGTATAAACTATTTTGCTGCGACGTGCATCGCCATATTTTTCCTTTATTGCCAGCAGTTCTTCCTTAATTATGTTCATCCTAAGTTCCTCGCTACCAAGAATTTCGTTCAGCCAATCAATTAGTTTAAGGAGAGCTTCGTAATCAGCTTTGATTTTATCGCGCTCGAGGCCTGTTAGTTTCTGAAGGCGCATATCCAGGATTGCCCTTGCCTGCGGTTCACTAAGTTCGAATCTTCCTATAAGGCTGTTTCTTGCTTCTTCGGGGGTTTTAGATGCCCTGATCAATTTAATTACCTCGTCCAACTTATCCAGTGCGATTAGCAAACCTTCCAGAATATGGGCTTTTTTCCTGGCCTCTTTTAAATCATATTCCGTCCTGCGAACTACAACCTCATGTCGGTGATTAACGAAATGCAAGATCATATCCTTCAGGTTCAGCATTTTAGGCCGACCATGGACAAGGGCGACATTATTAACGCTGAATGAGCTTTGCAGGGCAGTCATTTGATATAGCTTGTTCATGACGATGCTTGTAATTGCATCCCTTTTGAGGTCATAAACTATCCTCATGCCGTTCCTGTCCGATTCATCGTTGATATCGGAAATGCCGACCAGTTTTTTTTCGTTCACCAAATCGGCTGTTTTCCTGATCATCTCGGCTTTGTTGACCTGGTAAGGAATAGACGTGGCAATAATTCTCTCCCTGCCCGACTTAGTCTCTTCAACCGTAAGCTCACCTCGCATCATCACACGTCCCCTGCCGGTGGTAAAGGCATTTATAACACCTTCGTAACCATAAATAATACCGCCTGTCGGAAAATCCGGGGCCTGGACTATCCTGCCAAGGTCCATTACATCAATGTCGTTGTTGTCGATATATGCAATAGTTGCATCAATAACTTGCGATAGGTTGTGGGGCGGCATATTGGTGGCCATACCAACGGCAATACCGGAGGCCCCGTTTATCAGCAAGTTTGGGATTTGTGTCGGCAGTACCGTAGGCTCCTTCAGGCTGTCGTCGAAGTTGAGTTGGTGTTCAACAGTGTCTTTGTCGATGTCAACAAGCATTTCCTCGGCAATTTTCCTGAGCCTGGCCTCAGTATAACGCATGGCGGCAGGATTATCGCCGTCGATGGAACCAAAGTTGCCCTGCCCTTCCACCAAGGGGTATCTAAGCGACCACTCTTGTGCCATCCGCACCATTGAGTCGTAAACCGATGTGTCTCCGTGGGGATGATACTTACCCAGCACCTCCCCTACTATCCTTGCTGATTTTTTATATGGTCGGTTGGAAAACACTCCTAGTTCGTGCATTCCGAATAATACTCTGCGGTGAACAGGTTTTAATCCATCCCTTACATCAGGAAGCGCCCTTGATACAATTACCGACATGGAATAGTCGATATAAGCAGACTTCATCTGATTTTCGATATTAACCTTTACAATCCTTTCACCTTCAAAAACATTTTCCATAAAAACTATATGATTTGTCCTTTAAATAAATAGGTGGCAAAAATACGAAAATTAGACCAATAATCATCGTTTTTTAAGTTTCCTGAAAGCTATTTATTTTAACAGTTGGATGTTAACAATTCAAAGATGAAATTAGTTGCGTGCTTTTTGCTATTCATATTTTTGTTAAACAAGAAATTTCTTGATTTTTATAAAAAAAACTATATGGTGTTTTAGTATTATGTAGTTTTGCATTTAAAATAATTATAAATAATAATATGGAAGCTAAATTTTCTAAGCGCGTTAAGGATGTTCTTTCTTATAGCAGGGAAGAAGCGGTTAGGCTGGGAAATAATTATATCGGACTTGAACATTTATTACTCGGGATTTTAAGGGAAGGTAACGGGATGGCCGTTCAATTGCTTAAGTTTTTTGGTGTGGAGGTTGAAAAATGCAAGAAGGACATAGAGGATAGTGTTAAAAACCCCAAGGGCAACAGCGTTAGCCTTGAAAACATACCTCTTGTGAAGCAAGCCGAAAAAGCATTAAAGCTAACTTATTTGGAGGCCAGGGTTTTTAATAGCGAACTAATTGGCACAGAGCATCTTCTGTTGGCAATACTAAAAGACGACAATAATATCGCAACTCTGAAGCTAAATAATATGGGTGTTGATTACGCTAGTTTAAAACAAGAGCTGTCATCGATAAAAAAAGAAAAGGACGAATACCCCGACCTAATTGAGCCGACATCGTCGATTCAAGGGCCTACCGAGGACGAACCGGGCGAGACCGGTGGCAGCGGTTTTGGCAGAAGCCCGAAACCCACAACTGCTCCGAAATCGAAAACCCCGGTCCTCGATAATTTTGGAAGGGACCTCACAAAATTTGCCGAGGAAGGCAGGCTTGACCCGATAGTCGGAAGGGAAAAAGAACTGGAGAGGGTTGCTCAGGTTTTGAGCAGGCGGAAAAAAAACAACCCCATATTGATAGGTGAGCCCGGAGTTGGGAAGTCGGCCATTGCAGAAGGCCTGGCATTGAGGATAACCGAGAGGAAAGTCTCCAGGGCCTTGTTCAACAAGAGGTTGATAACCCTCGACCTGGCATCGCTTGTCGCCGGGACCAAATATAGAGGTCAGTTCGAGGAGAGGATGAAGGCTGTCCTGAACGAGCTCACCAAGAATCCCGACATAATATTGTTCATCGACGAGATACATACAATTGTAGGGGCAGGAAATGCTTCAGGTTCGCTGGACGCAAGCAATATGTTCAAACCTGCCCTGGCTCGCGGGGAACTACAATGTATAGGTGCGACAACCTTAGACGAATACCGCCAGTATATCGAAAAAGACGGTGCCTTGGAAAGGCGGTTTCAAAAAGTCCTGGTGGAACCGACAGATACAGAGGAAACCATCGAGATCTTGAACAATATCAAGGAAAAATATGAGGACCACCATCTAGTAAAATATAGTCCTGACGCCATAAATGCTTGCGTTAGCCTAACAAACAGGTATATTAGCGACCGTTATCTGCCGGATAAGGCGATAGATGCACTAGACGAAGCAGGATCCAGGGTCCATATAAGCAATATCCACGTGCCGGCAGAAGTAATAAACCTTGAAGGTGCCATCGAGGAGCTGAAATTAAAGAAAACCTCGGCCATAAAAAGCCAGAAATTTGAAGAGGCGGCCCAGTTCAGGGATCTTGAAAGGCGTTATGGCGACGAATTGGAGAAAGCAAAGAAAAAATGGGAGGCGGAAGCCAAGATCCATCGCGAGATGGTGAGTGACCAGAATGTTGCGGAAGTTGTCGCCATGATGACGGGCATTCCACTGACGAACATAGCACAGTCGGAAAGCAATAAGCTCATCAATATGGAAAAAGTCCTCCAAACTGAGATTATAGGCCAGGATGATGCTGTCATGAAAGTTGTTAAAGCCATAAAGCGTAATCGTGCCGGGCTCAAAGACCCCAATAAACCAATAGGCTCTTTTATTTTTTTAGGCGCCACCGGCGTTGGCAAAACATATCTTGCCAAGCTCCTCGCCAGGTTTTTGTTCGATACGGAGGATGCCTTGATTAGAGTTGATATGAGCGAATATATGGAAAAGTTCGCGGTATCCCGTTTGGTCGGGGCCCCTCCCGGTTATGTTGGCTATGAAGAAGGTGGGCAACTTACCGAGAAAGTCAGGCGAAAACCCTATTCGATAGTACTTCTCGACGAGATAGAAAAAGCACATCCTGACGTTTTCCACCTCCTGCTCCAGGTTCTCGACGATGGTGTTTTAACCGATAGCTACGGCAGAAAGGTTGATTTTAAGAATACCATAATCATTATGACATCCAACATTGGGTCGCGCCAGCTTAAAGACTTTGGCCAAGGAGTAGGGTTTTCCACCCAGGCCAAGAAAGAAAGCAAGTCCAACCATGCCAAAGGAGTTATAGAAAACGCATTAAAACGTGCCTTTGCCCCTGAATTCCTGAACAGGATAGATGATGTGGTAATATTCGAATCCCTTGATAAAGAGGCTATTTACAAGATTATTGACATAGAGCTCTCTTATCTTTATAAACGTGTGGAGCTGATGGGCTATAAAATAAGGGCTAATACAAAAGCAAAGGATTATTTGATCGAAAACGGATGGGACGAACAATTCGGGGCGCGTCCTTTGAAACGGGCTATACAAAAGTATATCGAAGACCCACTGGCTGAAGAGATTATTAAAACCTCATTGAAAAAAGGCGATTCCATAACTATAGGCTATGATTCAAAAAAAGATGATATCTCGATAAAAATCACCAGAAAAAAATAAGCACGGGCGATAGTGGCAATATTTCAGGAACATAAATACCGATATGTTGTATTATCCTTTTAATCATTGTTCCCTGACAGGTTTCTTGAAAGAAAAATATTATTGAAGCCTCTAAACTTTTTAAAAGGCTGCTAAATAAGCCGGCTGTCTTTTTTATTTTGAGTTCGATTGATTACTTTCGCCGCCGGAATATAATATATTTGCCAAGATTTATTTTTTTATATCAATTAATACTATGAAAGAAAAACCACTAATTAGAGGAGGTGAGTTTCTGGTCAAAGACGTTGACTTCAATGATGTTTTTATACCGGAAGAGTTCGATGAGGAACAAAATATGATTGCTGAAACATGTAAGGATTTTATTGAGACAGAGATTGCTCCGCAGTTTGAGGCACTTGATAAGCATGAAGAGGGATTAATGCCCTCACTACTTAAAAAGGCCGGCGAACTAGGGTTGCTAGGAATTTCCATCCCCGAGGATTATGCTGGTTTCGGACAATCGTTTATAACGAATATGCGTGCGAACGAAGCCATGGGCTCCGCCTATTCGTTCTCGGTTGCTTTTATGGCTCATACAGGCATCGGCTCACTACCACTGGCTTATTATGGAAACGATGAACAGAAAGATAAGTATTTGACTGATTTGGCCACTGGTGATAAACTTGCGGCTTATTGCCTTACCGAGCCCGGTGCCGGTTCGGATGCGAACGCAGGTTCCTCAAAAGCAGTTCTCAACGATGATGGTACACATTACCTGCTTAATGGTCAAAAAATGTGGATTACAAATGGTGGATTCGCCGATCTGCTGACCGTATTCGCAAAAATCGATAACGACAGGGTTCTGAGCGCGTTCCTCGTTGAGGCCGATTGGGAAGGAATTACCATGAACCCAGAAGAAAACAAGATGGGCATCAAGGGTTCTTCCACCCGTCAGATTTTTTTTAACGATGTCAAGGTTCCTGTAGATAACCTGCTCGGCAGAAGAGGCGAAGGATTCCGCATAGCGCTTAACATCCTGCATATTGGGCGGATTAAGCTCGGTGCGACGGTAATCGGTGGAATGCGAAGATCTATAAACCATTCGGTGTCCTACGCCAACGAGCGCAAGCAATTTGGCTCGCCGCTTTCTGCTTTTGGCGCCATAAAGCATAAAATGGGTGAGCAGGTAATAAGGATGTTTGCTACCGAATCGGCTGTTTATCGTGCCAGCATGGACATGGACAACACTATTAACCAAATGATCAAAGACGGGAAATCTTATGGGTCATCGAATATCGAAGGTGTTGCCGAATTTGAACCCGAATGTGCATTGCTCAAGGTATATGGCTCTGAATCACTTGATTATATAGTAGATGAAATGGTTCAAATATATGGGGGAATGGGGTTTTCCGCTGAGGCCCCTGCCGACAGATCCTATAGGGATTCGCGCATCAACCGTATTTTTGAAGGAACCAATGAAATCAACCGACTCATTACTGTTGACTCTATCCTAAAAAAGGGGATGAAACATAAAATAAACCTTTTCGAGACTGCCAAAAAACTGCTGGATAATAGTGGGAAACTGAAAAGCGTTAATTTCAATGAAGGGGATTATTACGAGAACCATCATAAATTGGTTCGTAATCTTAAAAACGTTGTTTTACTCTTATTGCCTGAAATCCAGGATGCTTTTAAGCGTAAACTAATGTTCGAGGAAGAAATCCTTATGAATTTATCCGATATGATGATGAATGTTTATTCACTGGAATCAACGCTTTTAAGGGTTGAGAAACTTGACAAGAAATCAATCAAACCAAATATTTCCCAATATAATAACATACTTGATGTCTTGGCACACGATACTAACGGAAATGTCTATAAATCTGCATTCGACACCATAGGTTCTTTTGCTGAAGGCTATAAAAAATCAGAGCTTCTAAACGTAGTCCGAAAACTAACTTACATTGAACCGACAAACGTTAAGGAGCTAAGAAGAAATATAGCCGACAAGCTTATTGACGACGGCGTTTATAAGTTCTAAAAAAATATTTCTATAATAATGAATATGGAGGTTTAAAGGCATTGAGCTTTGCTGATTGTTTAATCGGTATTGCCGACAAAGATATCGTCGTTGTTCACATAAATTATTTTTACCCTGCTATCCCCTGCTAATTTGCTGTTTTCCTGAATAACACGAATTAAACGCTTGCTCTGCCTTCCCATAAACCGATTCCAAAACACGATAATGATGTAATCGTAATCTTCAATCAGGAAATTGCTCGTATGCGAAAGAGGATTAATATATTCGAGTTGCCGGTAAAGCGGTAAAATACTGTCTGTTGGTGCCTGCTCCTGTGGCGGAAAAACCATCATTATACTGTCCCTGTCCCAATTTAAGTTAGGAAAACCTCCCGAATAACAATTGATTTGAAAGGATTCCAGTTGTCCGTTCCTGTTATAATACATGGCTTGCAGCGGTTGATAGTGGTTTTTTACCTGATTCTTGTATCTTATAGTATCCAGCGATGATAAAAAACCCATATATGTAGAGTCTATTTTATAATTGTCTGTTAAAGGAATATTATATTTTTTTGCAAAAACAACTATTGTCTGATCATCTATCTTTTTTGGATTTTTAATTCCGTAAAGTCCTTGAATTATCGGCGAACAAGCCATAAACCCGAAAAACAGCATAAAAACCAAAATCCTCAAATGCCAATTCATTACTTTTGTTTACTGGAGTTGTTCAAAACCATATAAGCCGGTCTTTAATTGCCGGGGCAACGATTATTACTTCTCAAATGAATCCAAAATGGATCTAACGAATTTATTATAGTCGAATTCACCTTTTTTCGACAAGCCCATCCTAACGACAACCAATTTATAATCAGGAATAATATAGACCCTTTGCCCGTTATAACCATCAGCATAATAAATATTTGCCGGACAATCAGGCAGTTCCGGCGATTCGGCAGAGTTCAGCCAAAACTGGGCGCCATATCCCCCCATTGATTTTCTTGCGGGCGTTTTTGTGAAATCCACCCAGCCATCGGGCAGGATTTGCTCTTTTCCCCAATATCCGTCTTGCAGGTAAAGCAAGCCGAAGCGGGCCCAGTCGCGGGGAGTGCCGAATGAATACGATGAGCCGACGAAATTACCGGAAGCGTCAGTTTCCAATACCATAGACCGCATACCTATTTTGTTAAATAAGGCATTTCTTGGAAATGAAATATAAGCTTCTTCATTCATGGATGCTCTTTTTATTATCTCAGAGATGATATTGGAGGTTCCCGACGAATAATACCATACCGAATCGGGCGGAAATGCTGCCGGGCGCGATATCGCATATTTTGCCGCATCGGCTTTGTCGAAAAGCATAATGGTAGCATCGGAGATTTTTCCGTAATCCTCTTCCCATTCCAGTCCCGAGCTCATCTGCATGAGGTTCTTCAGGCTTATCTTGCTTCTTTCGTCCCCATACCACTCTTTTATCGGCGTTGGGCCTTCCAGGATCAAATCCTTTTGCCTGACTTTTATCCCGACAAGTGCGTTCATAATACTTTTTGTCATCGACCAGCCCAGTATCCTTGTATCCTCGTCGAATCCGTGATTATAAGCCTCCTTCATGAACAATGTGTCGTAGGCAACAACAATTGCCCTTGTATGTCCTTCTTTTAGAGCCGCTTGCATTGCCGCATCCAATTTATCGATATTAATGACCGATGGAACGGTATCCATCATTTTATCGCCCGAAGGCCAGAAGATAGTGTCGGGATCGGAATCCGGGAGCCCCGGGGAGTATCTTTGTTTTTTAAGGGTCTCATAATCAGAATCGTTTATCAATGCACATCCCAATCCATCGCGGTAAACCGCTGTTTGCTTTGCCAAACCCAGAAATGTTGATGTTACAGTTCTTTTTTCCTTGTCCCAAACATTCGTCGGCAACCCAACAAAAAATGAATTCAAATCATTCTCCTCAATGCTTTGTTGGCTTCTCCCTGAGAGATAAACACATGAGCAAATATCCTTGGCGGCATAACCATCGAATATTGTAGCAAAAAGACTGATTCCGTAAATTAATGCCATTATAAATCCGATAATAACGAACCAAACTATTAACTTTTTTGTTTTCATTCGATTAAGATTTTTTATACGAGGCTAATTTAACATATTTTTAGAGATAAATTTATCTTGAGATGTAGCATGAGTATTTAAAACCCTATTTTCGCCTCTCCAAAAAAATAAATCTATGCTCTCGAAGATAAAGAACCGTTGGAATGTTTCGTCAAACCGGGAAGTCCTTGTTATATTCCTGGTATTTGCCTTGGCAGGAAGTACATCACTATATATTAAACAGCCAATATTTGTTTTGCTCGACATCCAAAAGCACCTCACCCCTGTCTTCGATTTCATCCTGATCTATATTTTAGTCGTCAACCCTTCCTATCTTTTGCTTTTGTTGTTTTGGGGTTTCGTATTCCGTAAGTGGACATTCTTTTGGAATTTCGAAAAAAAGATATTCAGGAAGATTTTATATTTTGAGTTGGCAGCAGCACTGATATATGGCATTAAGTACCTGGTAAATAGTTTGTTGTAATATATCATACATAAGCCTGAGCGAGATATACCCTAAAACCGAGAAAGCCAGGCCCAATATCAGGAAATATGAGAATGAGAAATAGAACATCATAGATGCCGGGATTGCCTTAGCAGTAAATACATTATAAAAGGGCTTAAAAAACTCGTTCTTCCGCCCATAAATATTTTAGAAGTTTAAATCAGGCATCACCCAAAGAAGGAAAATTATCAGAATTAATGCAGGAAGCATATTCATGACTTTTAACTTCTTTATCTCCAGTATGTTAATGGCCAACCCGATTAGCAGAACACCTCCGACAGCAGAAAGTTCAGTTATATAAATCCCCGGTACAAATTCGCCGAAGGCAGATGCCACCAGGCTTATGCCTCCTTGGTAAATCAATAACGGAATTGCTGAGAACATGACACCTATCCCAAGTCCCGAGGCAAGGGCGATGGAAGAAACCCCGTCCATCAACGATTTTATTATCAGCAAACGGGAACTGCCGCCCATGCCTTCTTCAATTGCGCCCAGGATAGTGAGCGAGCCCATGCAATAGAGCAGGAAAGCGGTGAGCAAGCCGTCGGTAAACTTCTCATTACCTAGTCGTAAACGTTTTTTAAGGGTTTCGCTCATCTTTTCGGCCTGTTTTTCCAGGTTCATCATCTCCCCAAGAAGCGCACCGCCAATAAGTGCAATAACGAGATGTAGCTGATGTGTTGTTTTAAGTGCCATGCTTATTCCAAGATAAAATGTGAACAGACCAATAACCTGAAAAAATATCTTTACAAACCTTTCGGGAAGCGTTTTGTTCAATGCCAGGCCCAAGGCACTTCCGGCAATTACTGTCAAGGTGTTTATAATAGTTCCGAGCATCGCTTTTATTTGAAACGAAAATAGGAAATTATTTTGTATTTTTAAATCGTAAATCATAAATGGAAAATATCATGCGGATCCTCCTGGCTTATATCCTGCTATTGCTATTTGCAACAACACAGGCACAATCAACATCTTTTAAATACCTGCACGGAAAAATTTATAATAAGGCCAGCGGGCTGGGAATTGCAAATGTTAAAATAAGCATTGGCGATAGCTCTTATGGCAAAGTGAGCAAAAGATCAGGTGCCTATGTTATAAGGGCAAGGAAGGAAGACGACAGCATATTGTTTCAGCATCCTGATTATCAGCCGCTAAAACTTTATTTAAAAAAATCAATAAGGACTATCGATGCTCCTCTTAGTCGTTTGCGGCCGAATTCGAACGATCTGCCGAAATTAAAGAACACCTTATCTTTTTTGCCCTTAAAATTAATCACAGGTGGCTTATGCCTTAATTATGAACGTTTCATAAAAACAAGGCTCTCCACAGGCATATATTCAAATTATTATTTTAGGGGGAGGCAATATTTTGGCAGAGAGGAGTTTACAGGCCTCAAGCTTACACCCAACGCAAGATTCTATTTCAAGAGGAACAAAAGTTATGGTTTTTATGTACAGGGTGGGCTTATAGTTGGTTATTTCGATTTTAGCAAGCTTAACTACAACTATTCCGATGTTTTATCGAAATCAATTTCTGCATATTTCTGGGCCGGGGGCTTGGAGGCGGCAGTCGGTATGATGGACATCCTGGGGAATTACTCAAAAGTGATAATTGATATTAATGCGGGGTGGCAGATATTTAAACCTCCGTTCTCGGAAAAGATAGTCGATGAACACGGCAGGGAATATTCCCATAATGCTGCCTGGTGGTTCGTGGGCGGCCCTGGAAGCATAATTGAGATAAAAATTGCCATAGGTGGGATTTTCTAATATTTTGTTACTACTCAGCCGTAGAGAAAAACATTAACTCATTGGTTACCTATCCGTTTTGTCACAATTTTTGTTTGAAAAACACAAAATTTCCGCCAAAACTACTGAGATTTCAAATATATAGCCCCACGCTGAAGCATGGGGCTATTGATAATCAACTTGATGAACCTGCTGAGTAGTGACGATATTTTTACAAGCCGAAATGAGATTTAAGAAGGTTTTAATTTGCTAATAGTGTTGCTCTATTATTTACCACTATTTTGTTAATCTATATAAAAGCTATTATCGATACAAAAGCCGAAATAAAAACAGACAGGATTATCTTCCACGCAATATTGGCGTTCTTGATCTCCATGAACACAAAGCTCACTCCAATAAATTTTATCATGCTCAATACCAATATCAAGGGCAGGGTCCATTTTGCGGATTCGTTGCTAATATCTGCTAAAGTATAGCTTACAAAAATGAGGCTGACCAATAAAACCCAGGTTATTTCGTTCAGATATTTCTTCATCATCTAGTGAATTAAGTATAAAACAGGAAACAAGAGTATCCAAATAAGGTCGCACATGTGCCAGAAAACACCGCCGGCCTCAAAATCCATTACTGAGTATTTGCCTTTGTGGAGACTGATAAATAATGCTGAAAGTATTATAATACCGACAGTTACATGCAGAAAATGAAAGAATGTAAGCATCCAGTAGTAATTTAAAAAAGTAGTCGTCCCGAAAACATGCCCATCGCCTATGGCAAGACTATATTCCCAACTTTTCAAGATCAGGAACAGCATACCACTAACAATTGTAGGGAGCAACCATTTTTTAGCATCGCTTATCCTCGATTCTTTTATCTCATGAAGCGTTTTAGCCATAAAAAAACCACTGCTAATAAGAATAATGGTATTTATGAGGCCTATGGTTTTATGAAGATATTCTTGCTGACTGAAAAAATCGACATGATTATTTTCGAAATTTAGCCTGAAAGTGATGAGTGCGATACCAAAGGTTACGACCTCAACCATAACAATTATCCAAATCAGAATCCCTCCCGGGGGGTATAAAAATGAATTTTGATCTTTTTTTGTATTTGTCATTTCAATGGTTCTGAATGCGTTTGTATAATGTTGTCAATGAGTGCAATAACATATTAGGGTTGCTTAGTATATTATAATGGTTCTGTCCGAACATCTGCGGCAGATAATATTTTGCCGTCGATTCGATGGCGATGGCATAGGTGTTAACCTGTGCTTCGTGCAATTCGCGCAATGCCTGCTTGATATCTGAAATGCCGTATTTTCCCTCATATACATCATAATCGTTGGGTTTTCCGTCAGACAAAAGTATCAACCATTTATTTTTATTGTTTTGTTTTTTTAAAAGTGTATTGGAATGCCGAAGGCCAGGTCCGATTCTTGTATAGCCTTTCGGCTCGATGGCGCCAATATTCCGTTTGGCTTTTATCCAGTGATCATTAAAATCTTTAACAGAAATAAAAGTGCAGTTGTTACGGGTTTTCGAGTAAAAACCACCGATGGAGAAATCGATTCCATACTCGTGCAACACTTGCCCAAAGAGTATAACTGCTTGTTTTTCAATATCAAGTATTCTGTTGCCCGCCGCATAGCTGTCTGTTGACAGGCTAAAATCGAGTAGGAACATTATCGAAATGTCCGATTCCTTTTTCCGTTTGGAGATATAGATGTTTTCGTTCGGGGTATGCCCCGATTTTATATCCGTCAGCAAGTTGATAACTGCGTCAAAATCAATTTCTTCTCCATCGGGAAGTCGTTTGCTTGCCTGGCGTTTTTGATGGATTTGGGAGAATTTCTTCCTCAAACCGTTTAAAACGGCAGCGTTTTCTTTGAGGGTCTTGGTTGCATAGCTAATATCGTTGCCGACAAAGCTTTTCAAGAAGACTTTGCAATAATCAGTTTTATAGCTTTTCTTTTTGAAGTTCCATTCGTCATATAAAACGCACTGCCCGGTCTCATCTTTGTCCTTGCTTTCGGCAATCCCGTTAACATCCCTGAAATCTGCCTGATATACCGAATGAACTTCGTCGTCGGTTCTTACCATATATCTCAGGTTCAATTCATTGAGTGCCTCAGCATCTTTTTCGAGGCTGTCGTCGCCATCAAAACTGCGCCAAACCCCGTTGAATTCCTCGGCAGTATCTACTTTCTCGAAATTATGTGTAAGCACGTAGTCTTCCTGGGTTTTCTTATCAACGTTTATGACCTGTGCATCCTCAACGGCCTTGGATTTCACCTCCGTGGCGGATCGTTGATCCGATTTTGCGGAATCATTTGCATTAGTATCTTTTTTTGTTGCATCTATCGCATTGGCGAACATAAGTTTGCCATAAAGCCAATAGTCAGGTATTTTTTCGTTCTTTTCGGATTCCCGGTCGAACAAGTGCTTTTTCTTTTGATAGAATTCAAAGATGGTAGGATAATCCCTTTTTATTTCTTCGATAATTTGAACCGCCATGTCTTTCGCCTCTTTTCTCGATTTGCCCAAATCATTATTGGCACTTTCAAGGTTTAATTTGCTTAGATATTGAACTGAAAGGAAAACTGTGCGAAAGAAATAAAACTTAAGATTGGCTTCGAGGCTGTCCAACTTGTTGAATTGCGCTGGAAGGTAAAACAAATTCCCTTTCATGCCTCCCTCCTGCTCTGCTTCCAGCACTTCTATCCTATTTCCGCACAAAGCGCCGGCCACCAAAGCCAAACGGCCCGAGATAGCCTCAAGTTTCACCGTTCTCTTTAAAACAAGAGGGTCTTGTTTGTTGAACCTCTTCACGAGGTTCATTATTTTCTTAAATAAAAGCTGATCCGGCTCAATCATTATTACATCAAAAATTAAATCATCAGGTCAGCCAGGTCTTTCATCGACTCCAATATTTCGGGCTCGTCGGAAAGGGGCTGCAGCATACCAACTTCAACCGACAACCGCTTTGCCAAGCCCGACTTTATCAGCTTGGCAGAATCAACCACCAGGCGTGTCGAAACTGTCTCTACCAAGCCCAGCTCCTTGAGGTTGCGTATTTTATTTGCGATTTTAACAATCCGCTTTGCATCTTTTTCGTTAAGCGAGGTCTCGTTTACGATTATCTCTGTTTCGAGGGCTTCATCGGGATAATCAAATGACAGGGAGACGAACCTTTGTCTTGTGGATGGCTTAAGCTCCTTAAACCCTTTCTGGTAGCCCGGATTAAATGATGCGACGAGCATAAAGTCCTTATGTGCATCAATTTCTTCGGCCAGTTTGTCCAAATAAAGTTTACGTCTGTGATCGGTAAGCGAATGTATAGCAACTATCACGTCAGGCCGGGCTTCCGCAATCTCGTCCAGATAAATAATATTGCCATTTTTTACTGCCAGGGTAAGCGGCCCGTCCATCCAAACTGTCTCAGTGCCTTTGAGGATAAACCTGCCAAGCAGGTCGGTTGCAGATGTCTCCTCATGACAGGCCACTGTAATCATCCTGGTATCAAGTTTATAGGCCATAAATTCCAGGAATCTGGTCTTGCCAGTTCCTGTCGGCCCCTTGAGCAAGACCGGGAGTTTGTTGTCATAACAATGATTGAAGACTTCAATCTCTTTGTAAACAGGTTTATAATAGGGTTCTTTGATATTAATCATCGCATTATAAGATTAAAGGCCGGTTACCTTAAACGGTAACCAGCCTGAAACATAAATAATTATTTTTCCCGGAATCAGCTATCGGCTTCAATTGCTTCATCCGATGGCATTCCATGTTTGAAGAAGTTCGAGACAAAAAACAGGACACCAATAGTGAACAAGGTCGCTGCACCGATAAGGACCCAGAAGTGGACCTCTATGGCCTTTTGGGCATCCATAAAGCTCATTCCTACTTTTCTTTCAAGATAAACCTGTGCAACACCGGCAGCCGCAAATGCGGTGGTCATCCCGACCATTCCGATATTCGACAACCAAAATGCGTAATGGGCTCCCGGGCGGTCATATAATTTCCTCCCGGTTAAGTTAGGCATCGCGTATACGATTATTGCAAGTACCATCATCCCGTAAGCGCCCCAAAAGGCCAGATGGCCGTGCATGGCTGTTACCAACGTACCATGTGTATAAAGGTTCACCGATGGGATAGTGTGGGCAATACCAAGCAATCCGGCACCGGCAAACGACATGATAGCAGTTCCCAAAGTCCAGTAAAGAGCAATTTTATTCGGATGGTTTTTCTCGCCTTTGCGGTACATGGCGAGGGCAAACAATGCCATTCCCAAAAATGCGAGGGGCTCCAATGCCGAGAAAATACCTCCAATCATCAGCCAGTATTCCGGTGCGCCCATATAATAATAATGGTGTCCCGTACCAAGAATTCCCGAAAGGAAAGTCAGTCCTACGATGACGTAAAGCCATTTTTCGATAAGCTCCCGGTCAACGCCGGTAAGCTTGATAAGCAAATAAGCAAGGATGCCTCCCATTATAAGTTCCCAAACGCCTTCTACCCAAAGGTGAACGACCCACCAGCGGAAAAACGAGTCAACCGATTGATTGTTGAAGTCGATCATGCCCGGTAGATAAAGCAAGGCTGCGAAAAACAACCCCATCGACAAAACAAGGGCCGTAGTGGTTTGTTGTTTCCCTTTAAACAAAGTAAGCAATATTATGCCCAGGAACAATAAAACGTTTACAACGACAAGATAGTCGAGAGGGCGCGGTATTTCCAAAAATTTCCTGCCTTCCCACCAGTTGAAGTGAAAGCCTATAACGGCAACAACGGCAACAACGGCCAGGCTCCAGAACTGGAGCAACGCTAGTTTCACGGAAACCAGCTCGTTTTGCGATTCTTCAGGGATAATGTAGTAAGCAGCACCCATAAAACCGCTTAATAGCCACACAACCAGAAGGTTTTTGTGGGTCGCAGTGGCAGTGTTGAACGGGATAAACTCGTGCAAACCATCAAAGCCCGCATGAGCAAAGCCCATTATAAAACCATAAACTATTTGTAGCACCAACAATACCATGCTCAGTGCAAAGAACATATAGGCTACTTTTTGTGATTTATATTTCATCTGTGTAATTTCTTTAGTTAAAAATCAAATTATTCTTTTTTCAAATCAGGTTTTGGCGGAAAACCGTTTAAGTCCATATAGCCGATCCATTTAAAAAAAGCAATTAAATCATTTGCCTCCTTGTCGGAGAAACCATAAGCAACCATTTTTCTGCCGCTCAGTGTCCATGGTGTTTTTGAGGTAAGCACTGCCTTCACGAAGCCCTCTCCCCTACGGTCGATCACTTTTGTGAGCTCAGGTGCATAATATGCCCCTTCGCCGAGAATCGTATGGCATCCCATACAGTTGTTCTCATCAAATAATTGTTTGCCATTGGCAACTTCCTCCGTAATATTTTCCGAGTGCGTTTTTTCGGGAATACCGCTTGAAAGCGTATTAGCCGACAAAAACAGAAAAATCAAAAAGAAAAGCACCGTCCCCCCGAGGAAGAACAACCTGGCCTGATTTTTAGATAACATAATGTAAAATTTTAATTAATAAACATTTAATATTGTAAATTTCATGTCCATCAAAAGTAATTATTTTATTGATTATTTAATATAATTTAACAAAAAAGTAAGTTTAAGTACTTGTTTTCTGAAATTACTGTGAATTAATTAATTATTGAGCATTCGTTTTGCCAATGCTGCTTAATTTTGTTTTAAACAAAAAAAAGCCTTAGAGAATCCCTTACAAAAAACGTCAGGGTCTTCAGCATAAATAAAAATAATGACGGTCAAACAGTTTCGATATTTCCTTCTTCATCCACCAGAACACCGAAATTCATATATTCCAGTTTCCCATTTACAAAAAAGAAATCCATCATTCCCTCGTCGAACGAATAACGCTTGTCGGCGTCATCCAGGTCGATCTCATAGTTTTCATGGCCGTTTTTCTTCATAAAATCGATAATCTGCTTTTCGGTCAACCCGATAATCTTAGTGCCGTAAAGAATAGCGTTGGGGTTATCGGTCTCAATACCGGCGACCACTTGCCTTGTTATGCCGTCCATAAAAACGGAAAAGCCTTGTTCCCAATAGTGGAGCACTACTATGCTCAGCTCCTCGTCATCGTCGAAGCTAATAATTTCTTCCGGTTCGCCAACCAGTTCGGCCAGGCGGTCCATATCCATCCCGAATTTTATCTTGCCGTAGCCTTCGTTGGGTGTAATTGTATTATCTGATAACATTTTTTATTCGATTTCGATTTTTTAAGTGTTCAAAAGTAAGATTTTTCGCGAACTAAGAAATAAAAATTAATTTTTATTGCGAAATTAATTCTCTTTAAATGGTTTCTAAGTAAAAGCTTGGCTGAGAAATCATTTATTTAAAAGGGGAATCAGGTTCCTTGGCCATGCTTTTGTATATCAACGCATCGAGGCAGGCCGGGAAGAATTTATTTATCCAAAAAATCAACTTCCCTTCAGCCGTTAGCACAATCCGGTTCTTTCTTTTGGCAATTGCTTTATAAATATGGACGGCGACATTTTCGGCCGACATCATTTTACTTTCCTCCCGCGGCGACTCGCCTTGTTGGCTCCCGTCGGCGGAGAGGGCCGAATTCCTGATGTTCGAGCTAGTGAAGCCGGGGAAGGCCATTAGAACATGCAAGCCTTTTTTGATGTTTTCGGTCCTTAGTGTTTCCATAAAGCCGTTTATGGCAAACTTAGACGCCGAATAGCCGGTTCTGCCCGGAAGACCTTTTAGGCCTGCTATGGAAGACACCCCTACTATGCTGCCATTGTTTTTTAAGATATATGGTAAAGCATGCTTGGTGCAATAAACGGTTCCCCAGAAGTTAGTGTCCATCAAGTGTTTGATCACTTTAAGGTCGAGGTCGGCAAAAACGGCACGCATCGATATACCGGCATTGTTTATAAGTATGTCTATTCCGCCATAAGTTTCAACGGTCTTAAGTATTAAGTTGCGGCAATCGGTCTCATTGCTCACGTCGCATCGCAAGAAATCAGCTTCCCCCCCATTGTCCCTAATATTCCTTGTTACCTTTCGGAGCGATTCGACATTTCGGGCGCCTATTATCACCTTCGAGCCTTCGGAAGCAAACTTGCGGGCAAGGGCTTTGCCGATGCCGGAACTACCCCCTGTTATTATAACTACTTTATCTTTCATTACAATCTTTTATTGATATTCTTTCGCAATAGCTTGTTAAAACTTTATAACATACACATTATCATATACATGCAAAACGCATTATAAATAATTACCATTCTTACGATCAGCACCCAGCGGCTTTTCGCAAAGCAAGAACAACACTAGCTATCGCTTTCAAAATTACGACAATTAATTATACTCACGGAATTCGGTATGCACCTAATTCAAAATTACTCGAATTATTAAATCCAGGAAACCCGGTGTCAAAGTTTTTCGATTTCTTTCATTTTCCTCTCAAAATCTATCATTTTCCTTCTGGTCGAGATAACGAACTCATAATAATCCGTATCGCTCTCCGGATTGAGCATACGCTTTTCCGCTTTTAAATTTTCGATATACATATTGAAATTGTCGTCTGACGACATAACTTGCATAATACCATATTTATACGAAAAGAAATACCATTTCCCTCCGGAAGCTTTCAATAATATGTTCAATCCGCTGCCTGTACGCCCCATTTCAATTTGTACATAACCGTCGAAATATTTGTTTACTGCCTTTTCGTCAATAAAACCAAGTCCGATTTTACCCGTCGAAATAAATGATTTTGTTTTGTTGTGCCACCTAAAGCTCAAGTCTGTGAATAACAAAGTATGCTTTAATTCATCAGGAAGCTTTTTGATTTTGCCGTAGAGTGCAAGTTCAGTTATCATCAATGCACTTCGCTCTGTGCCAACAACTTTTTTGAGAAATACAGGAAATTTGCCTTCTGCGGGGCTGGAAGGCGTATTGCTTGTCATCCGCAAGCTGTCGGTCATCATCTGAAGTGCCTTTTTGTCGAAAAAGAAATCCAATAAGAGTGAAGTGCTCAGGTAAGTTGAGTCGGGAATGATCTTATACTGTATTTTTCCGGCAGCCACTGACTTAAAGACATTGGAGTTCAGACCCAGGTTTATTATACCATCGGCATTGATTATGCAGCGTTTTGTTTGCAGTTCCACCAAATCATCATCAAGCAAATTATCGTTAAGCCTCTCGGGCGCGGCAACTTTAAAAGAGGCGTCAGCACTATCGTAAACCATCTCCCCCGTGGCATCAGCCATTATGAAGTCGGCAGAACTCTTGAGCGGCTGGAAGACACGCGGGTAAAACCCACCGGGCTGTGATGAATATGCAAGGCCGAAAACAGAACGGGCGCTATCCATCGCCATGGAGTTTTTGTTTAGCTTAAAAACAATGTGATCAGGATCTATATTGTTGTCGAACGCTATCCAGTTGCCCTCAAGGTCAAGGCATTCCTGGTTAATTTGATAACCTCCAGTGAAACGGAACAGTTTTTCGTCGGCTTTAATGGAAATGTCGCCGGTAAAATAATATTCGGGGCTCAGGAAGAAAACATCACCTGGGGGAAGGCTGCCGAATGCAGTTGTCATCCCATACTTAACACCAATATTGTTCAAATGTATTGCCTGGCGAACATTGTTCCTGTCAACATAATCGATATATCCGATGGCGGAATATTTATGCTTGGAGAAGATATTTACCTCGGCATCGTAATAAGTATGGAATTTATTGGCCGTGTCGGCGATTATCCTGGCATTTTTAAGAGTCGGGATATTTCCGTCCCTGATTATCTGCAGTGAATTACCATCAGGGAAAATTGCGGCATCGGCAACCTTTAGAAGCCTTACGTTCTCAATGTTCAGCTTGTAATCCTGTAAATTATAATCTGCCTTGCCGGCGAAGAACCGTAAAGAATCCTGTTCCGGGTTGATTGAAATAAACTCCGGGCCAGATAGCCTGTAATCAATTAGACGAAGGTCGTCCAAGGTGTCGAGGGCCAGGTAATTTTCACTTAAATTACCACTCAGGTTCAATTTATCGTTATACATGTCCCACTCCATCTCATCAAGTGTGGATATGAATTTATTGAACGGGAACTCGATGAACGAATTACTGTATAAATTCTTGAACAATCCTTTTTGGTTCTCGAAATCTATGGTGGCAAAATAGCCGCTCGACTTGAATATCAAGTTCTTGCCTTGCTGGTCCCTCAGGTTGAAGATCGCGGAATCGGCGGTTAATTTGCTATACATAAAGTTTATGTCGCTTGAGATAACTTCCGACTGGTCGAAATAGAAAGACCCCTTGCCTTGCATTTTTTCAGGGCTCAGGCTCAAGGTTCCCTTGAAATTTGAGTTGTTGTAAAGTATAAACGGTTTCTCTATGGTGTTCAAGGTCATTAAATTTGTATCGATAGCCCAATAAACATCAACGGTATCTACCTGGGCATCAGGGAAATCATATTGGTCTTTATCTGCTTTTGCAATAAACTGCCTGCCTATCGTAACAAGAGAGTCAGGGTAAAACACAAAGTTGTCGGAGATCATTTCTGATGTTAGGTAGCCTAATTCGCCGGAGCCCCTAAACCCCTTATTGCCGAGTTTTATTTTGTTTATGAACACGCCTTTATTGCCGTATATCGGGTAACCCTGCCCAGGGGAAGTGTGCACGAAACCAAGGGAGTAATCAGGCATAACTATCAAGGGTTCGCTCAGCGGATCGAATATGCCGGCCGACGTAAGGGTTCCGTCGAAGGCAAGCCCGTCGGTGGAGAATGTGGATATGCTGTCGAACATAAAGGGGTCAACGGTATAGTAGAATCTTTCAGGAACGAGCGTGCTGTCCTGAATGCTTCTTTTGTTATAAAACACGTAACTCTCTTCCTCGCTCTTGAACTTCGGGTATTCGTCAAAGTGCTTGAGCCCCGATTTATTCAATGGGTCGTCGATATAGAGTTTTCCGTTCAGGTCGGTAATCACGTTTTTTACACGGATCAGCGAATCGCGGTTTCGTATCGAATCGCGGGCATTTACCCAAAAAGCCAGTGAGTCAACGAAATTCATGTTGAGCATGAAGCTATCGTAAACAAAAGTGCTCTTCCGCGAATAAAAATCAAGCAAGCCCATGTGTACATAACCGTCGAAATTAAAATCCCTGTTTTTCTTAAACGATATTGACTTGTTGTAAGGATAAATATAAACCTCCTGTGAATCACTTATCTGCACAAAAGGAACGCCATAAACATTTAGGTCGAGGTTGCTCAAGTTCAATGCAGCATTGGGTTTTGCGGTAACGTTCGATTTCAACCTGATAACGTCATAATCCGTTTCTTTGGCCTTGGCTTCCAAAAAGTACAACAACCGGTCCTTTACCACAGCTGTTTCAGTGTTCGGGTCGTAAACCAAATATCCTCGTTTAGAGAGCCTGATGAGCATTGCGGAAACCTGTTCGACAGGTTTTTTCATGAATTCTGCCAGGGCATTCAACTGTATCTCATGAACATCGTACGATTTCATATAATTCTCGATGACATACATTGGATTTACTTCGTCAATGCCTTGAAGCCTGTAAAAATCTTTTGCTGAATAGAAGTTCGAGGATACAAAAGATGCAGTATTCTTATTGTTCACTGCCCTTATTTTCTTAAAGTATATTTCACCCTCGTCCATATTCCAAAACAGCGCCTGTACATAAATATCCAATTGGTGATACGAATCGAAGAATGGTATCATCCTGCTTCCCTCGTCCTCGTTATAAAGTATAATCTGCTGATTCTTTGTTCTATATTTCAGGTGCAGGTTAGGGTGATAAAGAGAGTCCTTGTCGAAATAGAAGATTATTTCAGTATTGGCGGCATCCATGACGTCATTACTGATCCTGAAGGAATCGGAATAAATGCGGGCGAACAGGGTATCGGCATGCAATAGTTCCAGCTTTGCCTGTTGGTGCTTGCCTCCTGTACCGTATAACTTAAGCCCTTTGTAATTAAAGCCTCCCTCAAAATTTATGTTTTTATAAAGTTTATATATTTTATAATCCGACAAATAAGTTCTAAAGCGCGGATAGGATGCTTTCTTCGAGCTGCGGCTCGATGTGATCTTATCGGAAAACAAACCGAGCATGGACCTTTTAACAAATCGTTTGTCGCTGATAACCGCCGAGTCGATGCTGTAGCTCGACCCTGTCATATCAATATCGTATTTATTTATCTTCACAAATAAAGAATCTTTAAAACCTTCACCGAACCTTGTCCATTCTATTCTTGCCTTGCGGCCTGTCCATTGCTTATTGTTGTAATTGAAAACCCCTGAAGTTTTTTTAATCACCGAACTGTCGTTCTTAGTTGCGGCAACCAGTTTTAACTTACTGAATTTAAGCAGGAAGGAAGTATCCTTGAAAAAACTGAACTTAGCCTCGCGACAATACCATGCAAGGGATTTCTTCCTGTTAAGTATTTGTTCCTCGAATAGTTCCCGGGTGAACTCCATAAACTTATCGAAGGGTTTTGTTTTTGTGGATTCCAGCAGCGAAAGGGCTTCGGCATTCCACGAAATAATACTTTTGGGAAGTTGCTTTGATTCACCCAACAGCATCAGCGAATAAATATAGTTGTAAAGCTGAGGGTAGGATTTCATTTTCTTTGTCCGCATTTTTTCTACGACTTCCCTTACGGCAGCCTTTTCCACCTTGTTGAACCGTCCTGCGCTCCATGTTGGGTGGAAGCGTTTCAACAATGTTTCCGACTTCCCGACAATGGTTTTTGAAGGAGTGTTTAAAAGGATCTGCGAAATCTGGCTGAAGAAAACCTCGGAATTTTGGGAAAGGGTGTCAGGTGCTTGCGCAAGAATCAGTTTTGATAAAAACAAGAATGAGACAAGCAGAATTATTATACCCTTTTTTATATCCATGATTGATTTAATAGTTATTTTTATTCCCGGATTTTATGAATTCGGCCGCTACCCAATTATTTTTTGTCCTATAACTGACATACTCGAGCGAGTTGTTGTTGCATTCGGCTTTGATGTCTTCCAAATCTTCGGTATAAAAACCCGAAAAATAAATACGGCCCCCGTTTAACAATACTTTCGAGTAATAACGGATATCGTGAAGGAGTATGTTTTTGTTGATATTGGCAAATATGGCATCAAAACTTTCCAGGCGGTCAAGACTGGCAGCGTCGCCCAAAACGACTTCGATATTGTCTGCTTCGTTCAGTCTTGCGTTTTCAAGGGCATTGTTATATGCCCACTCGTCATTGTCGATGGCATATAGTTGCTCGGCACCCCTTATGGAGGCAAGAATAGCCAGCACCGCAGTACCGCAGCCCATATCGAGGACCCTTTTACCTTTAAGGTCGATTTCAAGCACAAACTCTATCATCAAGCTTGTGGTTTCATGATGGGCAGTGCCAAAGGCCATCTTCACATCCAACAATATATTGTATTCGGCATCGGGCTTCGGCTTGTGGAATGGGGCTCTTATAAAGCAGTTTTTAATAAGAACAGGTTTGTAGTTGCTTTCCCATACTGCATTCCAGTTTTTATCGGCAATGAATTCCCTTTCAACCTTATTGGCCCTCATATAGGGCTCCAGCATTTTTATTTCATTTAAATCGTCTTCCCTGAACTTGCTTTGCTGAATATACGCAATCAGGCTGTCATCCAGTTCCTCAAAACTTTCGTAACCGTAATTCGCGAGAAATGCCATCAAAATCCCCGGTGATAAATCTTCTGTGAGGTTTTTAAAGCTTAGTTTGTAGTAATCCACTTTCAGAAGCTATAAATTATCTTTATGAAATCGTCGGCAACAAGCGATGCCCCGCCTATGAGCCCACCATCGACATCGGCTTGCGAGAATAAGTCCCCGGCATTTTTTGCGTTACAACTTCCACCATATAAAACCGATGTCGTGCCGGCAGTTTCCTCGTCATAGTTTTTAGTTATAAGTCCCCTTATGAACTTATGCATTTCCTGTGCTTGTTGAGGGCTTGCGGTTTTTCCGGTCCCGATGGCCCAAACGGGCTCATAAGCAACGACAATATTAGAGAACTCATCTTTATTCAGCTTAAATATCGAATTAACCAACTGAGATTCAACTACATTGAAATGGCTTCCCGATTCCCTGTCCTTTAGGGCCTCGCCGATACAGAATATCGGCTTAATGCCATTATCAAGCAATCGCTCGGTCTTCTGCAGAAGGAGGTCATCGGTTTCGCCAAAATATTTACGCCTTTCGCTATGACCTATTATACAATAAGGAACTTCCATTGAAGCGAGCATTGCTGCCGATATTTCACCGGTATAGGCACCGCTTTCATGCTCGCTCACATTTTGTGCGGCGGTTCGTATCTGCGATTCCTCGGCATAATCGCCGGCCATTTCAAGAAATACGGAAGGAACGCAAACTATCACTTCACAATCAGGTTCGCGATCGTCAATTTCATTTGCCACTGCACTTATTAGATCTTCGGCCTCATGGAATACCTTGTTCATTTTCCAGTTTCCGGCAACAATTTTTTGTCTCATGGTTTATTGTATTTTTCAGCAAAATTAACATTCTTGGCGTAATGTCAACACATGCATCCTCCCTTTGTGTCCACAAAGAAAAAACATTATTGAAGATTGATAGTCAATTCCAAGGCCAAGCAGTTAAAACGATTGATACTGTGATATTTAAATCCATTAATTTTTAGCAATCCTGAATCCCGCCTCATATTTATAGAATGTGTTTTCCGGAAGTCCCCAATACCTGTCGGCAACCCGGCAATCTGCTGCCTGAACAAAGAAAGAGCCTCCCCGCAAAACTCTATAGATGCCTTCGGCTGCTCCCGGTGGGTCAGTGTCCGGACTGTTTTGATAGTAATTATAGTCGACCCAGTCGTTGCACCATTCCCTGACATTTCCGCTCATATCGTAAATTCCAAGCTCATTGGCGTTCTTGCCGCCGACATCGTGGTTTTCTTGCTGGGAGTTGTCGGAGAACCAGCCGACAGAGTTGATATTGTTCCCCCCGCTATATTTATAGCCGTTGCTCTGATTGCCTCCCCTGGCCGCATACTCCCATTCCGCCTCGGTTGGAAGCCTGCCTCCTGCCCAGTCGCAGAAGGCGTTTGCGCCATACCATGTAATAAAAATAGCTGCCCGCTGTTCTGTCCCGGCAACTGCATTGAAAGTGCTGCCGTCATGTTTCACTTGACAGCTATCGCTATCGATATGAATATATTTCTCACCGTTCAAAGTACCATCGGCAGCAGCACCTACGCTGTTTAAGAATTGCGCAAACTGATCATTCGTGATTTCGTACCTGGAAATATTGAATGAGCTGAGAGTAACAAAGTGGCTTGGGTTTTCATCATCCTCGCAATCCCCTCCCTGGTTGCCGGTACAGCCCATTTCGAAGGTTCCTCCGCTTAAGCTTACATATTCAATCGCCAACATTGAGTTTACGATGATAGTCTTTGTGGCTGAACTGGTATTGCCCTCGGGATCCTTGACTTCCATTTTGGGATTATAATTTCCTTCCGCGGTAAAGGCATGAGTCTCAATTTTGTTCACATTCCAATCTGTATCCCACAAATTATCACCATTATAATCCCATCTTACCATCAAGTCGCTAACGGGACTCTCATTGTCGCTTACCCCTGAGGCATCGAAAACGAAATCAGTTCCAATGCTTCCTTCTGGAGGCGTAACGGTAAATGCTGCTGTTGGGTAACCGGGGCCGCTTCCCCCGCCTCCAGTGCCAACTGTCAAGTTCCTGGATGCCCATCCAAAGAAGCCGTAAGAATCTTCAACTTGCAGTCCCACAGTATAATAGCCATCGACACTATATTGATGCGACTCTGTTTTGGCAGTTTGCCAATCGGTATCCCAAGTCCCGTCATTTTCAAAATCCCAGCGCATTCTTATGTTGGCATCGCCGCCGAAACCATCAACGGTTTCCGATGCGTCGAAAACAAAAGTCGTAGATGTGGTTCCCGAGCTGGGCAGGACAACAAAGGCCACCCTTGGCGGTTTGTTCGATGTGGTAGTTTTATTGCACGAGCTATAAAACAGCATCAGCCCGCTTATAAATAACGACAGGCCTGCAAATGCGGTAATTTTAGTCATTTGGTATAATATATTTGTTATCAGCATTCAAAAATAAAGCTTAAAACTTATAAAAATACAATTTATTAACAATAGTATCAACACCGGAAAGCTGAAAACTTGGAAACTCCATTATCCCTATTTTTACAGACCGAACTTGTGGATTTCCCCCAGGTTTTAGAAAACCATTTACTTTTTTTGTTATTTTGCCATTAAAAAAGAAATGCAACTAACCAATAGACAATTGTTCCAGCAATATCTGGCAGTTCCTGCCGATATTCCCGAAGCTATTGAAATTGAGAGTGCCGATGGGATCTTCCTTATCTCGGTCGATGGCCAAAAATATATTGATTTGGTCTCGGGGGTTTCAGTCAGCAATGTAGGACACCGGCATCCCGCCGTTATAAAAGCCGTCAAGGAGCAATTGGACAAGTATATGCACCTCATGGTTTACGGTAAATATATACAATCGCCACAAGTACGTCTTGCCGGACTTCTCTCATCCGTATTACCTGAGAAGCTGAATTCCGTTTTCCTGGTAAACTCCGGAAGCGAGGCCATAGAAGGCGCGCTAAAACTAGCAAAACGAATCAGCGGCAGGAGCGAGATCATGGCTTTTAAAAAGTCGTATCACGGTAGTACTCACGGGGCTCTGAGCATTTTAGGGGACGAGCTTATGAAATCGGCTTACCGCCCCTTGCTTCCCAACATCAAGTTTTTGGAATACAATAATTTAGACGATCTAGATAAAATCAGCACAAATACGGCATCTCTTGTAGTCGAAGCCATTCAGGCCGAAGCCGGGATAATTATCCCATCGCAGGAATTTATGCGTAAATTGAACGAGAGATGCCATCAAAACAAATGCATGCTGATTGTTGACGAGGTGCAGATGGGCTTTGGAAGAACAGGTAAAATGTTTGGTTTTGAGCATTTTGACATTGAGCCTGATATAGTTTGCCTCGCCAAGGGCCTTGGAGGTGGAATGCCCATAGGCGCCTTTGTATCCTCAAAGGAAAATATGAACTTGCTTACTTTCAATCCTGCCCTGGGGCATATTACCACATTTGGGGGACACCCCGTAAGCAGTGCTTCTGCATTGGCCAGTTTAAAACTGATATTGGATGAGGGTTTACACAAGAAATCCAATGACAAAGGCCTGTTGATTGCCTCCGGGTTGGAAAAACATCCCAAAATAAGAACTATCAGGAGGATTGGGTTGATGCTGGGCATTGAACTAAAAAGTGATTTTTCAGTTGCACGAATGGTGAAAATATTACAAAAGAATCATCTGATAGCGGATAGGTTTTTATTCAACGAAAGTAGTTTTAGAATTGCACCGCCCCTTACAATAACAGAAGATGAGATTAGGGTTGTTATTGAAATGGTGAATGAATGCCTCGATGATTTATAATGCAATATACCAACTACATAAGATATTATATCAATAAATTAATTTAGATATTTCTCAGTTTAAATCTTAGTCTGTCCGCAATGACGGTTTTTAGTTTACCCGATGAAGATATATTTCCAGACCCCTCCATGGCAGATGCCGATGGTTTGCTTGCCGTGGGTGGCGACCTAAGTCCTGCTAGATTGGTAAATGCCTATTGCAATGGTATTTTTCCATGGTACTCCGAAAACTATCCAATCATGTGGTGGTCGCCGGATCCGAGGATGGTTCTTTTCCCCAAGGATTTTAGAAGAACAAAAAATCTCAGGAAGCTCGTGGACAAGAACATCTTCGAAATAAAATTCGACTTTGATTTTAAGGGTGTTATCCGCGAATGCGCAAAAATTTGTCGAGGCAATGACGATGGCACCTGGATAGTTGGCAATATGATAAGGGCCTATACAAAACTTTATGACTTAGGAATTGCCCATTCGGTGGAGACCTATAAAAACGGAGAGCTGGTAGGGGGATTATACGGCCTTGCAATAGGTAAGGCATTTTTTGGCGAGTCGATGTTCCACAAGCTTGACAACGCCTCAAAGGTAGCGCTTTGGCACCTGGTGGACAGGCTCTTGGAATGGGATTTCGATTTAATTGACGCTCAGCAGGAAACAAATCATTTAAAAAATATGGGAGCTGTCGCCATCGGGAGGGAAAAATTTTTAACTTTACTCAAAATTGCTATCGCTAAAGAGCAAGAAATTAAAAAATGGAATTAAAAAATGGAAAAGAATAAAAAGTTTATGGATCTTGCAATTGAGCTGGCCGAAAGTAACATGGACAATCAGGACGGAGGGCCCTTCGGGGCAGTGGTCGTCAAAAATGGCGAAATAGTAGGCAAAGGCTGCAATCATGTTACCACGAATAACGACCCTACAGCCCATGCCGAGGTCGTTGCCATAAGGGATGCTTGTAATAAGCTGAGCACATACGACCTGGAAGGATGCGAAATTTATGCAAGCTGCGAACCATGCCCCATGTGCCTTGGAGCCATATATTGGAGCAGGATAGCCAAACTTTATTATGCTGCGACAAAGGATGATGCCGCAAAAGCCGATTTCGACGATTCCTTTATCTATAAGGAGTTCTGCCTTCCAAAAGATGAAAGGTCTATCCCGTCGGTTCAGCTAATGCGGGATAAATCGATAAAAGTCTTCGACAAATGGATCGAGTCCGAAAGCAAAATACCTTATTAACATAAAATCCCTTTAGCTATATGCCGATAAGATCTGCCTTAGAAATAATAAGGAACTCAACTTATTGCATCGCGTTTACCGGTGCAGGCATCTCTGTTGAAAGCGGGATACCCCCCTTTAGGGGAGATATCGGGTTATGGAGCAAATATGACCCTATAGTATTGGACATCAATTATTTCAAAAGCAACCCCAAAGAAAGCTGGGCAGTGATAAAAGAGATATTTTATGACTTTTTCGGAAAGGCCAAGCCGAACCCTGCCCATGACGGCCTGGCAAAAATGGAGGCAAAAGGCATATTGAAGTCTGTTATAACACAGAATATCGACAACCTCCACCAGGAAGCCGGAAGCAAGACCGTCTGGGAATTTCATGGCAACTCACATAGCCTGGAATGTACGGGCTGCAGCAGGAAATATACCATCCATCAACTGAGTTTTGAGGTATTGCCCGTATTATGCCCTGAATGCAAGCAACTTATAAAGCCTGATTTTGTTTTCTTCGGCGAAGGTATTCCGCCGTTGGCTTATCAGGTGTCGATGGAAGAAGCATCCAAAGCCGATTGCGTCATCGTTATAGGCACAACTGGCGAAATTATGCCGGCATCCTATATACCGCGACTGGCCAAGGAAAGAGGAGCTAAGATTATAGAGATAAACCCTGATCAATCACATTTCACGAATAGTATTACCGATGTTTTCATTAACGAGAAAGCAAGCAGCGCTATAAGAAAAATTGTTGATGGGTTGAAGCTGCAGGAATAGAAATCACCTAACTTTTTCCTCCAACGAGAAAATGAATTACTTTTGCAAAAAATAAAAAATATTAGAAATGAGTTGTGAACTAACTGGAAAATTAATAGAGAAGCTACAGCTGGTTACCGGGGAATCAAGAAATGGCAAATGGCAAAAACAGGAGTTTGTTATTGAAACCTACGATCAATATCCCAAAAAGATTTGTGTTGGCCTATGGGGCGACATAGTCTCTATGATCGGGAATTTTGCTGTCGGCGACAAGTTAAAGCTGAGCATAAACATCGAATCGCGGGAATACAACGGTAAATATTTTACTAACCTTACTGCCTGGCGGATAGAGAAAGAAGCCGACGAAGGCATGAACCTGCCCCCGGCCGACGAACTACCGCCGGATGTCAGCGAGGCCGAGGATGATTTACCTTTTTAAATGAGCAATAAAATAATTGCGCATCTGGCAGTGTTTGGAGCCAATCTCATTTACGGACTTAACTACGTGATTGCCAAGGATATAATGCCCGATTTCCTACAGCCAAGAGTGATAATTCTCTTGAGGGTTGTGGGCGCCTCAATTATTTTTTGGCTTGTTTCATCGTTCCTCAGGAAAGAGAAAATTGATAAAAAAGACATTCCGCGCTTGATGCTCTGCGCCCTCTTCGGCATTGCCATAAACCAGATAATGTTCTTCGAGGGATTAAACCTTAGCACCCCTATAAACGCAAGCATCATTATGGTTGGAACGCCGATTTTGGTGCTCGTTCTGTCCCACTTCCTAATAAACGATAAGATATCGTTTCAAAAAATTGTAGGTATCGCCTTTGGCGCAAGCGGTGCAGGATACCTTATCCTGTATCAGGGAAGCATATCTTTTAGCAGTTCCACATTCGTCGGGAATCTGTTCATCTTGATAAATGCTGCCTCTTATGCGACTTTTCTGGTAATAGTTAAGCCATTAATGAAAAAATATAGCGCACTTACCATAATGAAATGGGTGTTTTTGTTCGGGACGATATGTGTAATCCCGTTCTCGGCAAGATTGACGATGGAGGCCGATTTTGCTGCAATTCCTTTCAATATATGGCTATCGATAACTTACGTTATAGTATTTACAACGGTTCTTGCATATTTTTTAAACAATTTCTCCCTCAAGACCGTTAGTCCTACCGTAAACAGCGCCTATATCTATCTTCAACCCGTTTTGGCGTCCTTAGTTGCCTTGAGCGTCCACAAGGATCAACTGACGTGGACAAAAATAGTTGCTGCAATTTTAATATTTTTGGGCGTTTATTTTGCGAGCTTGAAAAAAGCACCAATAAAAGTATGAATTTATCGTTTATAATATTATGAATATTAGTGATTTAATACCCGGTATAAAATTCCCCGACCGCAATAATTTCTTTTTGCTTGCCGGCCCTTGCGTTATAGAGAACGAAGAAATGGCATTTCCGATAGCTGAAAAAATAAAGAAAATAACCGACAGCTTAGAGATTCCATTTGTTTTTAAGGCATCTTACCGCAAGGCAAACCGCTCCAGGCTTGATTCGTTTAGCGGCATTGGCGACCTTAAGGCATTGGCGATACTGAAAACGGTATCTGATGAATTTGGGATCCCGGTTGTTACCGACGTCCATTCTGCCGACGAGGCCTGCATAGCTGCCGGATATGCTGATGTTCTACAGATTCCGGCTTTTCTCTGTCGTCAAACGGATTTATTGCTCGCAGCCGGATTAACCGGAAAAACCGTTAACATAAAAAAGGGACAGTTCCTTTCGGGGGATAGCATGAAATTTGCTGTTGACAAGGTAAGAACAACCGGAAACGATAAGATTCTTCTTACGGAGCGCGGTTCCATGTTCGGTTATGGCGATTTGGTGGTTGATTATAGGAATATCGCCTGGATGCAGAAAACCAACTGCCCCGTTATTCTTGATATAACACATTCGCTGCAACAACCAAACCAGTCCGGAGGTGTTTCGGGCGGCAAGCCGGAACTTATTGAACTGATAGCAAAAGCAGGTATTGCAGCAGGTGCAGACGGTATTTTCGTGGAAACTCATCCCGAGCCCTCAAAGGCTAAATCGGACGGGGCAAATATGTTGAAACTGGATTTGCTGGAAGACCTGCTTGAAAGACTAGTTAAAATCAGGAAAGCTATATAACAGTTTGAATATGGTGCGTGCCGCATTTCGAAGCACTTCATTTTCAATTTACAACTAATTTTATTATGTGTGGATAATTCGGTTCTAACAGTGCCACCCATTTCGGTTTATCAGTGCCACCTGTTTCGGTTTTAACAGTGCCACTATAACGTTTCTAACCGTGCCACTCCAAAAGATCAATTAACTTTCGTATCTCAAAAAATATATTG
>JAJRQZ010000015.1 GCA_024279935.1 Bacteroidota bacterium | reverse complement strand
TTTAAAGCATATGAGTATTTATTATAATTCTGGCTGTTGCCGGGAGATTGTAAAACAGGGTCGGGGGATAGGAAACTGCCCAGCCAAGGATTGTAAAGGCGGCCGTTCATATTAACGAGGCCAAAGACGTCAAGATGCTCGTGGCCTGTATAGCCGCGGTCGAAAAGGTGCTGCTTTGGGCTTTGTTCGTATTCCCAGGTTTCGGGGTTGCGCCTGCGTCCCCATGGGTCGAAACTTAGTTTTTCCACTATTGCCCCGGTTTCATCGGTAATGGCTTGATAGGAGCCAAGATGATCCTTGTGGATATAATACATTCTTTTTTTTGGTATGTCAGAAGAACCAGAATACTTCCATACATAAATAGCAAACAGGCCATCCGTTGCACTAATATAATGCAGTAGGTTTTTATTGCCGTCCCTATCCATTTCCACCTCAAAACCGCTGTTTACAAAATACTTGGTCTTCTTAATGCCACGATCTTCAAAAAGAACGGTTTTTCGCCTTAAATTATCGGGGCCATAAGTAAAATCCAATTCGTACCTTTTACCAAAACGATAGCCAACAATGCTACTCACCTTGTTAAAAGAAGTATATTCTATTGTTTGCCTGTTAGCAGCCTCGGCCGAATATTCAGGGCTGGGCAAAACAATTTGTTTTATAGCATTTGGCTTGTTGTTGGCCTCTGTGCCATAATCCATGGCGTTGGCAATTGCTTCGGTCGCATCCGATTTATAATTAAAGTTACCTATCTTGCTATAGTCTGACTGATACAATTGCTGAACTCCCACTTGCCAAGAGGCCAGCCTTGTTTTTAACAATTCATCGTATGTAAACACTTCATTCAAATTTTTGCCGGCAGCATCATATCTGCTGAGCATATTGCCTGTAGCATTATCCCAATTGTAAAATAAGTTTTGTACGCCACCGTTTCCTGTTTTGATATTCTCAAGCAAACCACTGACCTCGTTATACGATTTTGTGGTCTCCAATCCGTTGCCAAGCATAAAGTCAACTAATTGCCCTCTTTGGTTTATTTGTTTTGTCTCGTAAATCACTTCTCCGGTCTTATCATCTTGCATCTTGTAAAAGATTCCTGTTTCAGGGGTGTAAAGATAATTAATTTTATAACCCGAAGGGTAAGTATATGATTTTTTTCTGCCGAACTCATCATATTCGATGGTGCTTGCGAATTCTTGTCCGTCAATGGTCTTTGCCTCGCTTAGCAATCTGTTCAGGTTATCGTATTCATAAAATGAACTGTAATTGTTATATGCTATTATTCTCTCCAGTTGGCCGAAACCGTTGGTGTTTTTTAGATTATTATAAACATAGGTATCCAGTTTTCCGTTGACTGCCTTTTCAACAATCCTCCCAAGGCCGTCATATTTTAGGGTAGTGAGGTTGCTTTTGGGATCCAACTGCGACAAAAGTTCACCGAAAACGCTATAAGTATATTTGTACTCGCCAGTGTTGGGCTCTTTCTGATTTGTTTTGTTCCCAAGCGGATCGTAAGTAAATTCTGTTTTTTGACCTAATGCATCAATTGATTTTAATTGCCCGTTGGAGAAATATTTGTATTTTATTTCGCCTGCCGGATCTCTCTTCAAAACAGTTTGTCCCAAACAGTTGCTCATAGTTGTTTTACTTGTATGAGTAGCGTTGTTACTGACAGTTCTGGACAGTCCGTTATAACTGATGTTAATCGTGTTTGTAGGGCTGTCGGTTGAGGTAGGCCTGCCAATTCTGTCATAGGTAAGCGTCGTCCATTTTGAGTCGTCGTTTATGTCGGGCGGATTTTCTGCAAAAAACGGTTCTGAGACTTTCCATTTTAGCCCCATTTCATTATATTTTATGTCGGTAAATATCTTTTGACCTACAGTGAGCCCTTCGTCCGCAGTCCTTACGGCCCGGCCGAGTTTGTCGAAAAACACCCTACTTACCGAAGACCCAGTTGTTTTAGACCATGTATAGTAAACAGCATTTTCAGGCGCATCCTTATGCTCGGGGGTCACCCAATATATATTATTAGTAGTAAAAGTCCCGTCTGCATAGGTAATTAAACGATTCTTTCCGAAACCGTCATGTTGATAAGAAGTGTGTAAGCCAGTTGGGTCGGTAAGGCTTTCCTCAAGACCTCTTTCAGGAAAATAGGTATACGAGGTTTCATACGTAGGACCGTCAAGAACAGTTGATTTGGTTAGAAACCTTGAAAAATAATTGCTCTCGTTTGCATACTCAAACTGCGATACCTTATAAATTGTTGAATATGGTGGTTCACCAGTTAGGTCAAAAGCAGAAACAGTTTTTTTAGTTACATTTCCATATTGATCATACTCCAACTGAACAGTATTCTTGTAATCAGAGTTATTGTCAGGAATGCTTATGGTTGATTTCAGCAAAGGCCACCCTATAACTCCATTGCTTGCTGTTTCGCCAATATTGTAATAATCAAAAACAGTATTAGTTGTATAATTGCTATTGCCTGGCGTACTGACTGTTTTAGTTATGTCATGAGGCCTGTCTAAAATATGGTTTTCAATATCATAAACATAATTTACAGTAGTCTCTGTAATCATATCGGCCGTCCCATTTATATCGGTTGTGGAAAATGCTTTTGACGTACTTTTTGTACTATTGCCATATTCGTCAATATCATTGATGTTTTGCAGGAACAACGCAGTACTAATATGGCTATTGTCGCCATTATTGTCCCATTTATTTGTAATACTGCTTGTTGTTACACCTCGATAAATATAATCATTGCTTGTATTTGGCATTAGTTCTAAGGTAGAAATTGTTTGTTGAAGCAGTTTGTCCTTAGAGGCAATGTCTCGATCGTCTGCTTTAGTTGAAAAAAGTCGTGTTTCAGAAAGATAAGAAACATAGTATTTAGGGTTTCCATTGGCATCCTCATCTATTATGGCAAAATCTATCTCACTTAAGGTATTGGCAGTCAGGTTTTTTGAGATAAAGTTTTCGAACCCGAGCATCCCGCGACCAAGTAGGTGAAATCGTGCTTTTTTGTAATAATAATCAGATTCAAACCAGCCTCCAATACCATTATCAGTTTTTTTCTTTTTTACAACTGCAAAAACAGGCTGAATATCAATTATAGGATATTCGCCTTCGGTCCCTTTTTCGTAAATGCTATTATTGGTTAAGTATTCGTATTCAACATTTGTTTCATGGCCTAGACCATTGGTGAACTTATGTATTCTATTGCTCTTTTCGTTCTTGTGGAAAAACATAATGCGGTCGGTCTCAGGCATTAA
>JAJRQZ010000134.1 GCA_024279935.1 Bacteroidota bacterium | reverse complement strand
TTATTCTCCAGCCTATTAATCGCAAAATCAATACCTTTCCCAATTAAAACAACACCAAATTCATCTTTAATTGTAAAACCAACAATCGGAAAACTGACGTCCGAATCCCAGAAATCAGGAGTTAAATTTAATGGCGGTTCAGATTAATAAAAGTAGCCGTACTGGTAAAGATCATGAAAACAAAAGTGAAAATTGAACTGCCCAAAGAGTTTTGTGCAAAATGGGTATTAGTACTATAACCTATAACAAATTAGTAAAACAATTCTAATTTCCAGCTTGAACCAGTACCCCGTTGCTATAAATCAGCAGCTTTTCAAGGTTTCCCTCGGTATTAAAATGCTTCTCCTGGCCGTGCTTCAGGTTGTTTTTATAATTAATTTCCCTTTTCAGGTTGCCGTTGGGCCACCACCCTTTTAAAACACCATTCCCCTTATCATAATTTGCCGAGCCCACAATGTTGCCATAAAGGTCGTAATACATCCAGCGGCCTTGAAAAAGGCCTTTGTCGTACGAGCCTGTCATTTGAGGCTCGCCGTCGGAATAATATTTGCTTACGGTTCCATTCAAGGTGTCGTTAATAAAGTTTTCCACGCCTATTTTGTTCCCCTCGGTATCGAAAGTAAGAGCAGTGCCATCCAGCAGGCCCATTTTATAATTCGAGACCGATTCCAGGTTCCCATTGCTGTAAAACCTCTTTACCTCGCCGTTTATCTTACCATCCTGATAATTTAGTTTTTGCTGAACATTTCCATTCTCGAAATACCATATCGCCTCGCCGTCCATAATACCTTTCTTATAATGGACTTCTGATTGCAACTTGCCCGATTTCCAATAAACTTTTTTGGTGCTGTTTGAGCACGAAACCAAGAACACGGCCAATAAGACACCGAGCATCAGTATGTTAGGATATTTTCTGCTAGTTTTCATCGGAAATGGACGGTTTCTCCAAATAGATAAGGTTTTTTCGTAGGTTGTGATACATGACCAAATTCCAGTTAAGGTTCACAAAACTTGAATTTCCGATAAAGGCTTTGCCGAAATTCATGCTCCCCGACAAGCCCGGCTCCCGGAAATAAGGAAGGCAACCGACAAAACCATCGCCGAAATAACGAATGGCATTTACGAAAAACCAGGTGATGTCATAAGCCGCAAAACCATATTCGCCGGGATCGGTGGAATAACTTTGCCTAAACGAATGGATAAAATCCTGCACGGCCTCGCTATCGTAATCAATAAATTCCGATTCGGGAACAATGGTGTTGAGGTTATTTGTCTGCACCAAATCGATATTCTCGAATTTCTCCCATAATGGCAGACCAATAACATTGATGTTCAATGAATCGCGAAACTCGTTCAAGCGGTTCATAACATCCATCACAAAGGCTTTGTCGCGACCGTATAAAACAACGGTGTTTGGTCGCAATGCCGATGCGTTATTCATAAACTTATCAAAACCCTCAGACATATAATTTATTTTGACAAGTGAGTTTTCAAAGGTGGTACTATCGTCGATATTTTCTTTTAAATAACTTGGTTTCAGTTGTTTGCCCTCAATAACAATATCAGGCATCCAGTTGCCGTCAACCCATTCCTCATCCCTCATGGCCACAAGCACCGAATAATCATAGAGTTCCGAATTGCTGTAAGCGATATCAGGAAGGGGGATTTGCTTTAGTGTATTCTCAAGTTCTATTACCTTTTCAGCGTCGCGATATGAATTCTGTATGATCAAAAACAATTTGGATTTTTGATATCGCTGCGATATCAAATGTGAGATTAAGCCCGGCTGTGTTCCTTCATCGGGCTTAACTTTAATTACGGTTTTATAGTCGTGCAAAACACTCTTTCTATATGTCAAGGGATTTACGATAGGGATTCCGAAATTACCGGCAAACAGTGCTACTTGATTAAAACTTTGGCTGTAAAACGGCCCTACTATAAGATCCATATCCTTAAGCCGCGGATCCTGAAGAACCTTGGTTGTTTTTTTCAGGTTCTTGTCAACATCGTAAACCTTAAGCTCGACATTCAAACCTTGGCTACGCAATGAATCGACGGCAAGCCGCGCACCCTCAACAAAATTAATGAACTTAAACGATTTAAAAGCGGAGGCGTTACCCCTCAATACGTTATCAACTGCAACGCTATCCGTCATTTGTTCGAGATATAAAGGAACCATCAAGGCGATCCTAACAACTCTTTTGGCGTCATAAGCATGTTTGGGACAGTTGTTCCCAAGCTCTAGCACGACTTCCTTTTCACTCTCTTCATCCTTATTGCCGGGTTCGCTTATGGGTTTGTCTCTTGAAACAATAATTGCATTTCTGCCCACCGGTATCTTGACCTCCTGTCCGCGGTAGGCATATTTGCCTATGCCCCTGTTTATTCTCTTTATAGCAGATTCGGGTATCCCGTACAGCTTGGCAATCTTTCGGACTTTGGTCTTTGAGCCCACATGGTGGATAATAAAATTATTGATTATTTTTTTTTTGGCACTTTTATTTGCTGGCCTATTCTAAGTCTTTCTGTCAATCCGGGATTCGCATCATATAAATCCTGGATACTTACGCCATAGTTCCTGCTGATTCGATACAGGTTTTCCTTTTTCTTGACCGTATGGACAACATATTGGTTACCGCCCGGCACTTGCTTGCCTGCCGCGGCTTGAGCCGGTTCGCCTATGGGCTCCCCTACTTCCGGATTTCGTTTTTTTGTAGTCGCCGCACTGGCAACGGGCTTTGTGACCAAAGTCGGTTTCCCGCCGATAACACCATCAGCTGGTATGCGCAGCCTCTCACCTCTTTCAACCCTATCGCCCAGGCCCGGGTTAACAGCCTTGAGCATTTTTATGTCAACCTGATATTTATCGGCAATGCCCTGGGTCGTTTCCCCAACAATTACCACATGGCGATAGTCGGGGATAACGGCTAGCGTCGGGTTGAAGCTAACGGTATTGGTAATTTTTCTGGTGAAATCTTTTTGCGCCTTATTTCTTGTAGCAACGGCTTCGGGAGGGAATTCGGCTTTAATAACGCTCTCTGGGATCTCAACAGGGATTTTTAGATATTGCCCCTCACGGAAAGGCGACCTCGCCTGGGGGTTTGCATTCCTGATCTTATCAGCCGAAATCAGATAAATACCGGCCACATCGTCAAATGTCTCATTTTCGGCACATACATGATAAAAGAAATCGAAACCAGCATTTTTTATCTCCTGACGTATTTCGGTTTCCTTATTGGTCGTGGGGATAAGAAGTTCCTGGTTTATGTTGATTCCGTTTTTGGACGACGGGTTCTCATAATATATCTCATCGATGCCGACATTATAAGCTTTTGCTATTGAATAAACCGTCTGGCCTTTTTCGACTATATGTATGAAATATTGTTTCCCGTTGCGCTGTTCAACCCTTTTTGTTGGCACTATCCTTACGGACTGTGCAACTAAAGCACTGACTATTAACAACAAACAAAAACTTAACAGAGTTTTCTTCACGACAAATTACTTTTTGGCAATTTTTTCCAAATATAATATATTTCGACTAATCAACGAAACGCACTAACTATTGTTGTTGTTTAATTGCTTTAACATAGTTTATGATAGTTTATTCCCATTCGATAGTGGACGGCGGCTTTGAGGAAATATCGTAAACAACACGGTTGACGCCTTTAACCTGATTGATGATCTTATTGGAAATCTTTGCCAGGAACTCATAAGGCAAATGCGACCAATCGGCTGTCATTCCATCGGTTGACCCAACAGCCCTGAGGGCTACAACATTCTCATAAGTTCGTTCGTCGCCCATAACGCCTACCGAGCTCACCGGAAGCAATACCGCCAATGATTGCCAGACTTTGTCATAAAGATCTTCATCGCGCAATCCTTGAATAAAGATATGGTCAACTTCCTGCAGTACCCTTACCTTTTCAGGCGTTAGCTCACCCAGTATCCTTATACCGAGCCCGGGCCCGGGGAAAGGATGCCTGTTGAGAATAAAACCGGGCATATTCATGGAGCGGCCAATTCGCCTGACCTCGTCTTTGAAAAGAGTGTTCAAAGGCTCAACGATTTTCAGTTTCATGAAATCAGGCAAGCCTCCTACGTTATGATGCGATTTTATTGTCGCCGAAGGTCCTTTAACCGACACTGATTCAATAACATCAGGATAAATAGTTCCCTGGGCGAGCCATTTTACGCCTTCTATCAGATGAGCTTCGCGATCAAAAACATCGATAAAGGTATTGCCGATGACTTTACGTTTTTTCTCCGGCTCCCCAACACCTTTCAGGGCATCCAAAAATCGGTCGGAAGCATCAACTCCCTTTACGTTTAAACCTAAGTCCTTATATGAGTGCAGGACTTCAGCAAATTCGTTCTTCCTCAGCAGTCCGTTATCGACGAAAATACAATAAAGGTTTTTTCCTATTGCTTTGTGCAGCAAAATAGCCGCTACCGATGAATCTACCCCACCCGAAAGCCCTAACACAACTTTATCGTTGGCAAGTTTTTTTCGCAGGCTGTCAACTGAGGTCTCCACAAACGAATCAGGTGTCCAATCCTGACTGCAGCCACAAATATCGACCACATAATTCTTTAACAACTTACTGCCTTCCGTTGAATGATATACCTCAGGATGAAACTGAATGCCGTAAGTTTCCTCGCCCCTGATCTTGAACCCCGCTACTTTCACCGATTCCGTAGAACTTATAATCTCATAATTTTCAGGGATGTTCAGGATAGTATCGCCATGGGACATCCAAACCTGGCTGTTCAGCGAAATGCCATGCATCAATTTGCTATTGCCGTCGATGAAACCAAGGTTCGCCCTGCCGTACTCCCTGATTTTGGACGGAAGCACATCGCCACCGTCATTCTGTGCCAAAAACTGGGCGCCATAACATACACCTAGCAGCGGCATTTTCTTTCTTATGCCCGACAGCTCAGGCACAGGTGATTCCTCGTCGCGAACCGAAAAAGGGCTTCCCGAAAGGATTACCCCTTTTACAGCCGACAAATCCCTTGGTATTTTATTAAAAGGATGAATCTCGCAATATACATTTAATTCCCTAAGCCTACGGGCGATAAGCTGTGTATATTGGGAACCGAAATCAAGTATTAGTATAGTTTCACTCATGCGGCAAAGATAGTTTTTTAATATAGATCCAAATAAAATTTTTACTCATAAACCTATGTTAATAATTCCAACATGCCGCATCCTGCAATTCTACCAATTGATTAATTTAGCACTCAAAAATATAAGGTGATGGCCAAAAATGTCAGAAAAAAGAACACAAAAAGCGATAATTCATTTTTCAAACTGCTATTCGTGGTTCTTGCGATAGCCGTAGTCTCTATAACGGCGGCTTATTTTATTTTAAGGAGCGACGACCTAAGCATTAGCGAATCTATCAACAATATACTGGGCAACAGTAAATTAGAAAAAAACGCCCTTGATATGCAGGAAAGCAACGATGCCAAACTGTTAAAGCCAAGCCCGCTGGAAGGAACATGGGTAAGCAATTATGACGGGGCAATGCTAAGCATCAAAGGCGGCAGCTTCAGTATCGAGACACCATCGGTTGAGGCATCCTCAAAAGTAAAGGGAAAAATAATGATAGTAAAAACAATTGCCACGTTTGTCAATATCAATGGCAACGAAAAATGCAGGGAAGTGGAGGGTCATTACAGTTTTAGCATTGATGACGGCGAGCTTCAGTTCAAAAAGATAAAAGATGCCTGCAACAAACGGGAATCGAGGATGAGGGAATCGTGGTTTAAGCTATGACTTTACGCCATTGCAAATCCCAAACAAATCAATATCGTCAATAAAGTACCTCAGTCTTAAATTCACTTTTATTATTCAGTAAATCAACAACTTGCAAACGGAAAACATTCTTCCCCCTCTGCAGATGCTCATCGAAATCATAAACGAGCAGATCGTTTTTGGCATCATGCTCCATCAAAACCCACTTCCCGTTTAAGTAGGCATTATATGCTTTTATCCCCGATTCTTCATCCTTAATTAGCATTTTAATGGTTTTCTGCCCGGCTACATTCTTGCCCGTTTCAATGTTCAATGCCTTTATTATTGGTTTTACCGTATCGGCTTCAAGCGTATAATATCCCAACAACCTTGCCTTTGCCGAAATATATTTTTTGTTTTTTAAACTGCCGGCATACGAATATTCTTTTCCGTCGGGGCTATAAGCCACATACAATTTGGGGAAGATGGCATCGTTCAAGCTATCTGGCTTTATGGACAAATAAAAGTATTTCTGCAGGGCGACCGATTTATTGTGCAATTTATAAATGGCTGAATAGTCACCTCGTTTTTCCAAAGAATCGAAAACAAAATCCAGGCTTTTATAAAAACTGTTTGCAGGGAAGCTCACGCTGATATTATCTAGCCCGATCCTGTTGGTCCTGGAAAAAATGAAAGAACTGCCCCTTTTGATTTTTTCATGCTTCCCGGTCAAAGCATCACCCGAAACAACGGTGAACCTCAGCGAGGAAGTGTTACCATAGGCATCCTTCACTACAAATTCCATTTCGTGCCTCAAGCTATCGCTAAAATTATAAATCCCGTTGTTTTTAACGTTTCGATAAACAAATAAGCTGTTGTTTGTATCAATACATGTCCTGATGTAACGAGAACCATTCTTTTCGTAATAAGCATAATCAATCAACGAATTTACATATCTCGTAGTGGAAAATGACAAACGGTTCATTATCAGTCCGAACACTTGCAGCGAATCTATCAACAAGTCCAGCTGATAGATACCGTTATGGTTGTTTATTTCGTTCATCTTGTCGTAGCAATTAAGTCCGAACGAAATATTACCGCTCAACTTAATCGGCAGCTTGCCGCTTAAGCGATGCTTTTCACCCCATCCTTCGACTTTGATATACAAGGTATCGCGGCTTCCGTTAACCGACGAATTTTCATCCTCGGGATAAATGGCCAGTCCCTTTATTTGAGGACGGGTATAATCACTTATCTTTATGCTCTTGAACAGCAAGGGGTTAAGAGGGTATTGAGATGCTTCTTCCCTAATCTCGAAATGAAGGTGAGGGCCGTTCGACCCGCCGGTATTACCAGAATAAGCAATAATTTCGCCTTTTTTTATCTTAAACCTATCCTTTTTAGGATACGCTTCAACGGCATATTTTTCATTCTTGTATTGAAGTTGTTTTATAAAATTTTGAAGGCTATCGTTAAAATAGCGCAAATGCCCGTAAACCGAGATATAACCGTTAGGATGTGTAATATAAAGCGCCTTTCCATAGCCGGAGGCAGATACTTTGATCCGCGAGACATAACCGTCGGCAACCGCATACACCTTTTACCCTCTGTACCCTGTGTTTTGATGTCCATGCCCGAGTGGAAATGATTTGCGCGCAGCTCGCCGAAAGTGCCGCTCAACAATAGGGGGATATCCAGCGGCGACCTGAAGTAGCTGGACGGATAAGCCTGACTATTAGCATATTGAGAAAGCAACGACATTAAAAATACAATTATAACAGTCCGTTTAGCCATATAACGAATTCTTTTAGATTTTTTGGAAAAACAAAAGTATCATTTTAACGTATTGTTTGACGAAAATTTTACTTTTGCGAAGGTTTTATTTTTTCGACTAACACTTTTCGAGAGATAGGTTAAAGATTATGGAAGATATTAAAAAAGAACATACAAGAATCGTATTCATCATTAACCCGCACTCGGGAAGAAGCAGCAAAAAGGACTTGGAGGAAAATATTTACAGCATCTTTCCCGCTTTTCTTTATGAGGTTGTAATAAGATATACAGAATACAAAAATCACGCATCGGAACTAAGCCGCAAGGCATTAAATGAAAAAGCCGATATAATAGTTGCCGTTGGCGGCGATGGCACTATCAACGAAGTGGCATCGCAAATAATTGATACTGAATGTATTTTGGGAATAGTACCCGCAGGATCCGGTAACGGGCTCGCCAGGCATTTGGGGATTTCCAGGATTAAATCGAAAGCCTTAAGAAAGATCAGGAAGGGGAAAACGATAAAAATTGATACGGCGAGCATAAACAATACTACTTTTGTGAGCATTGCCGGCCTGGGCTTCGATGCCCTCGTAGCCGATAAATTTTCAAAGAGCAAGAGCAGGGGATTCTTTTCCTATTTTAAGATTATTGCCGAAAACTACCCAAAATATCGGCCTAAAAAATATATCATCCAAATTGATGAGGACACAACGATAACAACAAGGGCATTGTTCCTCAGCTTTGCTAACTCAAACCAGTTCGGGTATAATACCGCCATAGCACCTCATGCTAAACTCAACGACGGCAAACTTGATTTATGCATTGTTAAAAAACCATATCTCATAGAGATACCTCTTATTGCCAACCTTCTTCTGCTGAAGAAAATACATTTATCACCTTTTGTCAGTATTATACCCGTCAGGAACATCATTGTTAAACAGAGCAAAAACCGTGTGGTCAATATTGACGGGGAGGCAATGAAACTTGGCAAAGAACTGGATATCAGAATAAACCCATTATCACTTAACGTTCTAATACCATAAATATATGTCGAAGAAAAAACAAAAATACTCTGGTATAGTTTATTCTACCAACGAGGATTTCGATTATTATCGGGAAGAAGACGAAGCCGAAACTCTTGCGCCCAACAAACAGGATTTGAGGATATCACTGGATAAAAAGCCAAGAAAAGGCAAGAAAGTTACCTTGATAGGAGGTTTTATCGGCGCCGACAGGGATTTATCTGATTTAGGGAAAACCCTGAAGACAAAATGCGGCGTGGGCGGAAGCAGCAAGGACGGCTGGATATTGATACAGGGCGACCACAGGGAAAAAGTCAAGGCATTGCTGGAAAATATGGGCTATAAATACAAAATGCTTTAAATTTTCATGTGTTTATAATTTTGTAATTAATTGTCATCTAGCATATTATATTTATCATCGGATTTAACAGATTAAGCGGATTTTAGTTTTTCGCAAGCGAAAAACTAAAATCCGCTCAATCGGCGTAATCCGATGACTGTTTTTTTTCAGAACAATCATTTTCTTGTGTTTCGATATGCCGTCGTGAATGTTCCAAGACCGTTGCAATAGACAATGTTTTGTTCAAATTCGAGGCGGCAGTACTTCCAAACCCACAGCAGACTGTTGTCTGTGAGGACTTTAAGATACGACAACGAAGAAGGTGAATGAAAGATTGTCTTAATTCATTAAAAATACTGTTACTACTCAGCAGGTTTATCAAGTTGATTATCAATAGCCCCATGCTTCAGCGTTGGGTTATATATTTGAAATCTCAGTAGTTTTGGCGGAAATTTTGTGTTTTTCAAACAAAAATTGTGACAAAACGGATAGCTAACCAATGAGTTAATGTTTTTCTCTACTGCTGAGTAGTAACAAAATACTTGGTATTGCAACGGTCTTGTTTCATATGTCCTTTAAAGGAATGTAGCACTTCCTAAACTGATAATTTTGATTGTTCCATGAATTGATAGATGTACCGCACTATTGAACCTGGAAACAAGACATCCGTGCCACATCCGGAATTTTACGTGGGATTTTGAGTTTCTCCACTTGTCCCCTTCTACAACTTTCGCGAAAAAAATATTATCACTACATTTGCATACTATTAATACTTTAATTAAAAACATCATAAAATGTACTACTTTATCGAAAAGGGCAAAACAACAAAACTCATATTATTGTTTGCGTTAGCCTTGACATTTATTATGGGTTGCAAAAAAGACAATCCCCCCGGCAACGGGAAACCTACTGACTACAAAGCATATATAAGTCACACTTTGCTTGCTGCGCGCACGGCATTCAGCATAAAAACCCTATTCCAGAACCTTGAGGTTTTTTACCCTGAAGTTGCCGAGATCACAAATAAGGTGGAATACGACGTCGAAGTATATGAGGTAACTTACAAAACCATATTCCTGGGAGAAGAAATAGAAGCCTCCGGTTTAGTCTGCATACCCGTTGCCGACGGAATAAGCTTCCCCATAATAAGTTTTCAAAACGGCACAAATACCGCCCATGACGAAGCACCTACAAAAGATGTCAACGGTATTGGCTTTTCCTATTTGGAATCGGCAGCCGGCATCGGCAAGATCGTAATCATACCCGACTATATCGGTTTTGGGAAATCAGAACAATTTGTTCATCCATACCTGCATAAGGAAAGTACGGTTTTATCCGTTGAGAACCTGATAATTGCCGCACAGGAAATGATGGACAACAAATTGATAAGCGCTCAATGGAATTCGAAACTCTATTTAATGGGCTATTCGCAGGGCGGATGGTCAACGCTATGCACGCATAATGACATTGCCGACAATTCGGGCTCCGGCTTAAGCGTAACGGCAACGGCTTGTGGAGCAGGGCCCTACGACCTCTCACTGGTACAACACTTCATGATCGGTGGCCTCACTTATCCACAACCTGTTTATATGGCCTACAGCATGATCTCATACCTTTCGCTAGGACTCATGAGCAATCCGGTTACTGATTTCTTCAACGAACCTTATGCCACGCCCCTGCCCTCTTATTTCGAGGGTCAGTACAGCAACGGGGAGATTAATGCTTTGCTGAACGATACCGTGGCTGTTTTGCTTGCCGATGAGTTTTTAACAGGGATGGACAGCGATGCGAAATATGAGGATTTAAGGAATAGCTTGAGCGACAATAGTGTACATGGCTGGAATACTGTCCAGCCTATACGCATATACCACGGAACCATAGATAATTATGTGCCGCCCACCACTTCCGACCAGCTTATACAGGAGTTTGCCGATGCCGGGGCAGGAGATAATGTAACTTATATTCCTTTAGAAGGTCTGGACTACAGTACAGGGGCGTTCCCGATGATACTGGACGCCCTGATATGGTTCGACAACCTTGAATCAGGACTTAAGGACAGTAGGTCGGCTTATATCAAAACAGATGGGGCTAAACCCCAGTTTATTTTTGAATAAAAAGAACTGAAAAGTATTATAAAGGCAGAAGCGGTTTCCGGGAGGCAAAATAATAATAATGCAGCGGATTATGGAAGGTAACAACTATCCGGAAATTAATACTTTGAATGAATTGATAAGGAAGCACAATATTAAAATTAGTGTTACTACTCAGCAGGTTTATCAAGTTGATTATCAATAGCCCCATGCTGAAGCATGGGGCTATATATTTGAAATCTCAGTAGTTTTGGCAGAAATTTTGTGTTTTTCAAACAAAAATTGTGACGAAACGGATAGGTAACCAATGAGTTAATATTTTTCTCTACTGCTGAGTAGTAACAAATTAGTGTTTCGCAAACTAAGTTTCTCGGGAACAAGGACAGCTACCATGCTGTGAGCTTTAGCTTGGATGGCAAAACCTTCAATATGTACACCGACGACGAACTTTCCGACTTCGACCATAACGAACCCGTACTTGACTTAATAATCGTGCTGCGCGAACTTATGTATTATAAAAATTGCTATGATTATGATTTGTTGTGCAGCGAACAAATGCTTGACTTAAAAGATATTACGGTATTAAGTTATCTGGGGTATGCACATGTCACATACGCTTAATAGGTTTATATTCAACAGGTTCATGTAAGACCCCTTGTTCAATTATTCTTTGAAAAAGTAGTCCCCTGCTATTTGATTTTCGTCTATTGTACCTAAAAGTGTATTCATCTA
>JAJRQZ010000014.1 GCA_024279935.1 Bacteroidota bacterium | reverse complement strand
TTAGCAAAAGTGGGTAAGGGGGATTTGTGCCCCTATAGTCGTGAAATAGAACTTTTTATGAGTTTTTAGTAAAAAATATTTTCAATTCATCCGATTTCAGGTATTTGTGGACGAAAATATTCTTTTGCGGATTTAAGGTATTAATAAAACGCACAATAATGTCCTTAAGCCGGAAAATACAAGGGGTTTTCAACAATAGCATTTCGTACAGTATTGATTTACAGGCGTTTACCCCTCCCATCAGGCATTTTACCGAAACTTCATAGCATTTGTTTCACGCTATTTCAAACTTAGTTTTTATGTACTGCCCTCTCCTAATGCGGTTTTTGCCTTTGCTTGTAATACGAAAAGCACCATATTGCATTATAAATATATACCGTGCTGCGGTAATAAATATATATATTTTTTGGGGAAGAATAAGTTTTGCTGAATTATCCGCCTCTTTTGTTAACTTGATGCTTTTGAGGTGGAAAATGAGATTTGTGTTTTGAATGCCAAACGATAAATCAGGTGATTAAACAAAATGGGTGAAACCCGGAAAATTATAAACAAGTAAATTTAATGCAATGAAAAAAAACCAATAAAATTTTTATATACTTTACTTGCTCTTTTTATTATTAACAGTGTGAGTTCACAAGTCATTTACGATACATTAAACGAATATTTATTCTATCTTGAGGACAATACAAGATTGGAAAATGGAATGTCAACCCTACCTGTAATGCCTTCTTTTGAGCAAGAAGCTCAAAGTGTTTTGATAGGTGGAGAATCAGGGGGTGTAATGCCTTTGGATATCATCTACGCAAATAATAAGTATTATGTTTACGGATATCACAAACTCTTAGTTGTTAATTCCACGACCCACGAGGTAACAAAATCAATTGATATCTCAAATTATGGGACAACATATCCGGCAAGTGAAGGAAAAAGGGTAAGCCATGACAAAAAACGCCTGGCGTTTAATACCCTTAATGGTGAATTATATTGTGTAACAGAGGATTTTAAAGTATTAACAATAGATACGAACACCGACGAAGTTACAGGAACAATATTTCAATTGTCTTCTCATGAAGATTATACTTCTTGCATAATCAATTATGACGAACGTACAAATAAAATATTGTTAATAATTAACGCCACTCCTGATCAATACTTTAGCAGGTATTTTAGATTTGACGGAACAACTCATGTGCAGGATGCTACCAGATTGATGGATATTACTGTGCTTAGTATGGCTAAAAATGCCGAGAGGGACAGAATGTACTTATCAGGACTTAAAGATGACGGAACAACAGTATTGCAAACCCGATACCAAGGTAGCGGTGGCGGATTAATTGAAAGCATTGATATATTGACAGATGGAGTTGGTAAAATGCTCTATATTAACGATGTTGCGAATAATATCCATAAAACTATATGTTTTCAGGTTAAAACAAGTCAATACCCTGCCGGCAACTTACCTACATATATTATTGATGGCGATAATGATGCTATTAGCTCTTATTATTCGGATAAGTTATTTACAGCAAGCACATATTATAATAATAGATATTATGCAGCCTATCAGGGCGGTTTCAAAGTATATAATGCGCAAAATGACAATGTTATCGCTGATGTAAGTATCAGCAACCCAGTCGCCGAATCATACACTTTTGATATGATACCAAATGAGAACGGCTCTATTGTTTGCTCTTTCTCAAATAGGGCCGGTTATCAAATTATGGGAGGAGACGGTGCATATGTTATAAACTGTTCGGATAATTCTGTTTCGTTTATAGAAGATGTACCAAATGCAGGAAATTTTGTTAGTGCATTAAATGAAGCTAATAATGAAACAGCTATTTGTTCATTCTATGATGGTACAATACAATTTGTAAATAGTCAGGGCCAGTATGATTATGATTTAATTACAGGTGGAAATGCAAGAACAGTTGTTTATTGCAAACAGGAGGATAAAATATATTCATATGATCCAAGTGTTGGTAAAATATATGTAAACAGTATGAATAGTAATTATTCATCAAGAATAGATTTTGGCTATATGAATTCATCTCAATATATCTCAAAAGTAATATATGATAAGTTTTATAATAGAATTTTAATAGCAATAGAAGGTGAAAGCAATAACGAAATTACAGTAGTTGACTGCCAAACTGATCAAGTTATACCTAATGCACTTTTTACAAATAAAACATGGATTAGAAATATGTATATTAGTGAAAGCCAGAAACTTTATGTAAATACCGGGCTTTACCCAAATACACCTAATGTTGAAGTTTTTAATCTTTCGGATCTATCAGCATTAACGTCTTTTCCTGTACCTTATGTAAACTATCCCTATTATGGTGTATGGTATCGAACAAAGAATAATGGTGATATTATAATGGCTATTAAAAATGGTGATGATGAGCAGAATAGAGTATGGATCATATCTAATGAAACAAATGTAATTATTAATAATTATCTTTTAACTAATCCTCTTGGTTTGGAATACAACCCCCTAAATAACAAAGTATATACCAGATATATGCATGGGTTAGTACCATCCAAAACAATTAATATACTCGATTTGAATACAGGTAATGTATCTCAAAAAACATTTGACAAGTCAATTTATGGAATTAAGTATTGCGAAAAAGGAAACTACCTTGCAGCATTTGGCAACCCAAATATGAGTATTCATAATTATGAAACTGCTAAATTGTACTTTATTGATGGAGAATCAGATGAAATAACAACACAGTTGGATGTTCCAAATTTTTCGACGACAATTAATTATAACGAAGAAAACGGGGACCTTTACCTTTTAAGTCCCTTTAACATTGAATCGGAAAACAATGATGTCATGGATGTTTGGAACTTCGATAAGAGCAATGCCTATAACTCAAAAGTCAGGTTAAATACTTTTGAAAAGGATTTCTTTTATTATTGGATTTCTCCCTACCAAACCTGCTTCAACACAGCTGACAATCAATTAGTTGTTGCTACGGCATTTCATTCAAAACTTAATATAATTGAATGCGACGTTGATAAACGAAAACTAAACGACACATACAACTGGATTTCATTCCCAAAACTTAAAAGAGATGAAACTATTAACCAGGAACAAGCCTCTGTTGATGCTCTCGATAATATTGACCCTGAACCTGATTATTTAACAATGCAAGGGTTGGTAAACAACGTATCTAATTATGTTTATAAACAGCCTACAGGTTGGACTTACACTAGTAACCCAACGGTAAAAAGCACCGAAGGCTTCAAATTAAACCTGCATCCCTCAACAGCATCGTGGTTGCCATATGAAGGTAGTCGTATGCAGGCAAATTACCCCGTTTATGTTCAGTCGGGTGTTGAAAACTGGGTAGGTTACTTCCTGCCTCAGCCCCAAAGCCCCTTGGATGCCTTAAGCGATTTATTACCTGATTTGGTAATTGCCCGAGGTCACAACTGGACATTAACAAATATAAGCTCTTCACCGGGCAACCCTGTATGGGTAGTGGAACCCGACAGAGCACAACTAAAATATGGCGATATGGTCGTTATTGAGGTAGGTGCCAACAGAAACTTTACATGGTTCGAGTTGGGTGAATCAGGAAAGGCTGAGTTGCCAAAAGCGGAGTATTTTACATATACTGAAAAAGCTGACTATACACCTTTGTTTGTGGAACTTGACACTACTTCAACAGCTGTTGAAATAGGTGCATTTGTAAACGACAGTTGTGTGGGCGCCTGTGTTGTTGAAACTGCCGACACATTGGTGTTGATAAAAGCCTATGTAGTCGAGAATTCGGATGATACCATAAGTTTTCAGCAATACGATGGCACCAAATCGAGTAGTGCAAATAAAATAGAAAAGTATTACGTAAGAGATCAGCAAAGTGGAATAAAGGTTCAAAGGAGCATAAAACTAAATGAAAATAATAAGTTTTATGTGGTTTCGTTTAAGAATAGAAAAACGAGTACCGGTAATTCTACTACCGAGAAACTGGAAGTTAAACTAATTCCAAATCCGATTACTACTACTTCAACAATAAACTTTAACTTGACAGAGAGGTCGAATGTAAGTATAAGGATTTACGGAGCAAATGGAGCTTCCTACGGATTAAAGCAATACAGCAGTATGAATAAGGACTTTCAATCGATAAATATTATAAATGAAGTACTAAATAGTAACAAGCCAAAGCCGGGTTTGTATATTTTACACCTTACATCTGATTGTGGAAATGCAAATATAAAGTTTATAATAAATTAATATATTTACTCTCTGCGGTTAATATGCTGCAGAGAGTTTTTTATGAATTCCGTTTAAAATGAGAATAACTTACACAATACTTTTATTGTTTTTGGTACAAATAGCAACAGCCTCTGATACCTTGAGAGTTTCTTTGGATGGAACACAGCAGTACAAGAGTATAATGGAAGCAGTAAACGCATCCGCTGATGGCGATGTTGTATTGGTATATCCTGCAACATATTATGGCAACATTTCATTTAATGGAAAAGATATAGTAATAGCATCGCTTTATTTAATAAGTGGCGATGATAGCCATATAAAAACAACTATATTAGATGCCGAAAACTCCGGAAGTTGTGTAAGTATAAAAAACGGCGAACAAGACGCAAGATTATGTGGTTTTACCATACAAAGAGGAAGAGGGACAAATCCTGCACCCTTATTTGATGGGGGAGGTTTATATATTAGAGATGCTGTTGCTATTATTGAGCATTGCATAATTCAGGATAATCATTCCAGTTCAGGAGGTGGTATGTTTATTTATGATTCTGATATAATGCTTAGAGGAAATATTATTAAAAACAATACTGTTATTTTAAGCGGAGGAGGTGTATTAACCACTCATAGCAGTAATGTTGTTTTTGATTCAGCAGTAAGAAATAATATTTTTTTTAATTATGCACCAGTAGGGCCTGAAATGTGTACAACATATACTGATTCTGTTTCAGTTATATATCTTGACACATGTACTGTTGTGGATCCTAATCATTATTATATTAGTTCATTGAATATGTATAGGAAAGAATTGCATAATAGGGAGTTTGATGTGTTAAATGGTAAAATTGATCATGTAAACCACAACTTATACGTTAATCCGCAAGGCAACAACGATAATTCTGGTTTAGATGCTGATGAGCCATTAAAAACAATTAGCCATGCACTTAATATGATACGTTCCGACAGTTTAATGAATTATTCGATTTTTCTCGCTCCCGGCACATATTCAACCCATGGCACCGGTGAAATATTACCCCTCAGGTTAAAAAGTTATGTACCTATAATTGGCAGCCCTGGTTTACAAAGCGTTGTTGATTGTGAAGATACTTTGTTGTTTGCAGAAATGAACAATGGAGAAAAATCATTGATGCTGAAAAATTTACAAATACAAAATGCCTATGGATTTAACTTTATTCCTCAGCATACTCTCGAAGCATCAGCAGTTGATATTGTTAAACTGGATTCTCTGGAGTTTAGTAATTGTAATGTTTACTGGGCAACAGGAATTCACACAGGCGTTTCTGATACTGTAATAATATCGAACTGTAATATTTATGATAGTAAAGGTATTATCGATCTTGGTATTATTAATTCTAATACTAAGTTAGAAACTTATTATGAAATTAATTCATGCCGAGTTTATAATAATACCAATAATGCTATCGATGATGGACATTCACCAATTGTTATCTATGGCTACAAAGGATTAAATAATCCCTATGGTAAAATAAGAGGCTCAATAGTTAATTGCGAAGTTTCAAATAACGTTTCAAATTGGGCAGGGATTGAACCTTTAGCTTTTGGGTTAGGATTTGGCGAAAATAGTTATACAACTATTGTAAATTCAACAGTGGCTTATAATAGTACTTTAGATAATATAAGCGGTGCAGTTGGAAAAGCAGGTGGAGGCGTATTAAAAGTTTATAATTCCATAATATATGACAATACTCCCTATCAGTTATTATTGGGAACGCCTGATGATGAATATTACGACAGTATATTTTTATACAATAATAATATACAGGACGAACAGGCGGGAATACATATTATGGATAATAAAGACTATTTGTACTACGATGAAAAGACAAATTTTTCAGCGGATCCCGTATTTATAAATAAGTGGGGCTTCCCTTATCAAATCTCAGATGGATCACCATGTATAGATGCAGGAACATTGGATGGTCTTCCGGATTATATAAACCTTCCGGAAGTGGATTTGGCAGGTAACCCAAGAATAGTAGGCGGCAAAATAGATATAGGCGCCTATGAGTGGAATAGCACAATAGTTGGTTATGAGGGTTATCAGGCAAATAAAAACAAAAGTCTTAATGCTTTCCCAAATCCTTTTTTAGAAACTACTAAAATACAGTTAAACATTAATAAAGTTATTGATGGCTCATTATTAAATATTTACAATTCGTATGGAGAATTAGTAATGACATTTGACTTTGATAAACAAAATATGTCCACAAATGAAATACTATGGAATGGACAAGATTTTAAAGGTAATATTTTGCCCTCAGGCTATTACAATATTGTGTTAATTTCGCATGGGGAAAAAATCAGTAGTTTGTTAGTTGTTAAAATTTAGCCTGAATAATTTACAAGAGATTCGTTTTTGTGAATGATATCCTGTGAATTAAAAAAACATAAAGGTATGATTTTTCAGTTAATGTCCAGGTTTCGCACATGGGGTATTATAGAATTAAAATAGATTGTATAATATTACCTTTTACCTACCTTTGTGCCAATGGAAAGAAAGACCCTTTTTGCCGATATTTTGCTGCCATTACCTGTTAAGGGCACATTCACTTATCGTATTCCATACCAATTGAACGAATTTGTAATGGCCGGACAAAGGGTGGCCGTTCAGTTTGGTAGAAAAAAAATCTATTCGGGATTAATAAAAAACCTTCACGAAAACGTTCCTGAATATGCCCCAAAATATATACTTCATTTGCTTGATGAAAACGCAGTAAGCAACGAGATACAGTTCAGATTCTGGGAATGGATCTCAAACTATTATCTATGTTCCGAAGGACAGGTCATGAATGCTGCCTTGCCCTCGGCCATGAAACTAGCAAGCGAAAGCAATGTTGTTTTATCGCCTGGTTTTAAACCTGATACAAATTTGCTCGACGAGCACGAATTTAAGCTTACCGAAGCACTTTTAACAAAAAAACGTCTTGCCGTTGGCGACATATCAAAACTATTGGGCTTTCAGAATGTACTTCCGCTTCTGAAAAAGATGATCGACAAAAATTATCTTTTTATGGAAGAGGAACTAAAGGATGGTTTTAAGGCAAAAAAAGAAAAATACGTCAGCCTGAGCCAGACTTTTTACGAGGATGAGGAAAAAATGAAATTATTGATGGATTCGCTGAGCTCAAGATCATTCAAGCAATTGCAACTATTAATGACTTTCCTGCGTTTGTCATCTTATCCAGAAAACGAGGATTTCGAGATTAAACAAAATGAACTTTTAAAATTATCGGATGCCGGCGCTTCGGCTATCAATTCACTTGTTGGAAAAGGAGTACTTAATGTTGAGAATAAAATTGTTAGCCGCCTCGATTTTAAACCGGGCGAAGCCAAAAGTGATGAAATCATCCTTAGTTCGCATCAAAAACAAGCTTTAGATAAAATAAACAGCGACTTCGAAAAACATAATGTGGTTCTATTGCATGGGGTTACCTCATCAGGAAAAACCGAGATTTTCATAAAACTTATTCAAAAGGCTCTGGACCAAGGCAAACAAATACTGTATTTGTTACCGGAAATTGCTTTAACCATCCATATTATTCATCGGCTTCAAAAGTATTTTGGAAAGAGAGTGGGTGTATATCATTCGCGATACAATCCAAACGAAAGGGCAGAAGTATGGCGAAATATTATTGGTGTTGATGCTGATGAGAATAAGGAAAAATACGACATTATTCTTGGCCCTCGTTCGGCTATGTTTCTGCCATTCAGTAAATTAGGTTTAATTATTATTGACGAGGAGCATGATTCGTCCTATAAGCAATTTGACCCGGCACCCCGATACAACGCCCGCGATACGGCAATTTATCTTGCCCATTTACATAAGGCCAAAGTGGTATTGGGTTCCGCTACACCTTCCATAGAGAGTTATTTTAACGCCATGAACGGAAAGTATGGCTATGCTGTGCTTACCCAGCGTTTCGGAGGTATTGAAATGCCGGTGATAACCGTTGTTGACATGAAGGGGGAGCGGCGTCGCAAAACGCTCAGGTCGAATTTCTCATCGGTGCTGATGACAAAAATAGGCAAGGCGTTGCTAGACGGACATCAGGCTATATTATTTCAGAACCGAAGAGGTTTCTCGCTGCGGCTCGAATGCATGCAGTGCAATTGGGTGCCGCAATGTAAAAATTGTGATGTAACTCTTACTTACCATAAAAATAGCGAATTGCTGAAATGCCATTATTGTGGATATTCAACATCCATCCCATCCTCATGCAATGATTGCGGCAGCAACGACATAAGGATGATGGGTTTTGGGACCGAGAAAGTAGAGGAGGATCTCGAGATGCTTTTCCCGGAGGCTAAAGTCGCCCGCATGGATTTGGATTCAACGCGCAAGAAAAACGCGTTTCAAAAAATCATAGGCGACTTTGAGGGAAGAAAAACGAACATCCTTACCGGGACGCAAATGGTTACCAAGGGGCTCGACTTCGACAACGTCCATGTAGTAGGCGTCTTGAGCACTGACAATATGCTGAGCTTCCCCGACTTCAGGGCCCATGAGAAAAGTTTCCAGATGATGGCCCAGGTGGCTGGCAGGGCAGGACGAAAAGGCCAACAAGGAGAGGTTGTTTTACAATCTTGGAACCCCGAACATCCAATAATAAAAAATGTGGTTTTCAACGATTATGAAGGAATGTACAAAAGCCAGTTGCATGAGAGGGAGAAATTCCGATATCCACCTTTTTATCGCCTCATAAATATTAAAATAAAGCATAAGGATTTCAAGGTTCTTAATAAAGGAGCCGATGTTTTTGGGAATATTCTCAAGAGCAAATTCGGCAATCTAGTTTATGGCCCCGAATTTCCAATGGTTGCCAGGGTGAGGCTTTATTTTATCAAACAAATCTTGCTCAAGCTCCCTAAAGGAAGAAGTCAGGCCGAAATGAAAAAAGTACTTTTGCAATGCCTCGACGAATACAGGAAACTTGCTGCTTATAAATCAGTTTTGATACAGTTTGACGTGGACCCGGTATAAATTCCTGTTCATGGACCTTGTAGGGCGTTCATGCCTTAAGCCGATGCGACCGCCATATCGTTTTCGGTTTCCGGTAAAATAAAGGTTTTTAGACGGCTTGCAAGTTATTGCCACAATTGCTTTAATTCCCTAGTTCATTTACAGACCTTTCAATTTTGTCATGGTCGATCTCAGATATGCTTTCCTTGGAGCCCGATATTTTCCTGACAAGGATTCTCTCAAAAAAATTCATCTTATCTAAATTATATTCATAACCCGGTAGCAGAATACTTGATGCATGCCTGCGAAGGTCTTCAGGGAATGCATTCTCAAACTGCTCGATAGATTTTTCGCCAGTCTCCATACAGCACAAAAACAATCCCAATGTTTTTTTCAAAAGCGTGATGGTGTTCGCCTCGCAGAATTTTTTCGTTTTTTTATGCACAGCAGCTATATGAATCGAGCCACCTATTATTATTCTGTCAAAAGCATCGATACCAACAACTTTGTCCTTGCCGAGATTTATCAATTCTGTTTTGCCCGGACCAAGCTTGTCGGCAATTATTCTGGCTACTTTCTCGGTAGTTCCATGTTTGGATATGTAGATAATTACTGTTTTCATGTGTTTATAATTTTGTAATTAATTATCATCTAGCATGTTATATTTATCATCGGATTTAACAGATTAAGCGGATTTTAGTTTTTCGCAAGCGAAAAACATCCGTTAAACCCGCTTAATCCGATGATTGTATTTTTGCAGAATAATCATTTTCCTGTGTGATTAAAATTAAACATGGTTGTTTCATCAGTTTATAATTTTGTAATTAATTATCATCTAACATATTATATTTATCATCGGATTTAACAGATTAAGCGGATTTTAGTTTTTCGCAAGCGAAAAACATCCGTTAAACCCGCTTAATCCGATGATTGTATTTTTGCAGAATAATCATTTTCCTGTGTGATTAAAATTAAACATTAAAATTAAACATGGATGTTTCATTTCTTCTATATTGCACACAACAAACAAAGTTGCTTAAACCATTACTCATCCTCTTCTTCAACCACCACAAAAACATCCTCGTTGTCCTTTTTCATATAATAGTTCTCGCGGGCGAACTTTTCCAGGCTGGCCGTGTCGTTTGTTAAAACATCAAGCGAAGATTTGTTTTTTTCTATTTCCTCCAGATAAAACCGTTTTTGCTGCTCCAGGCTTTTTATTTCCTTGCTTAGCTTATACTGAACTACAATGCTTTCCTGATCTGCAAAAATCATCCAGATGACGAAACCCGTGCCAACAAGGAAATATTTATTTAGGAAAAGTTTTTTCATGAATAATTTTTCACAAAAGTAAGATTAATTATTTGTTCAAATTGCATATCTTTACCTAAAAAATATAGATGGAAGATTCTACCTCGGAAGAAAAGCTTATCGCAGAAATATCATACCCCTTGTTTCATAGCAGGTCGTGGGTAAAATTAATAGGGGTGCTGGGAATAATTTACGGGGTTTTTATGGCAATTTCAATCGTGGGGATCATATTCGCTTGGTTGCCGATATGGATAGGGGTATTGCTCTATCAAACAGGAAACAATATTTCTGCTGCTTATAATCTTGGCGACAAAATAAGCTTGATTAAGGCACAGAAAAACTTGGCTGTCTATTTCACTATTTATGGAGTAATTGTTTTGGTAAGCCTGATATTTGGCCTGGTGATTGTTTTATTTGTGATTTATTACGGCCTTCCGAGCAATGTTGAGGAAATACAAGAATATATCCAAAACGATTTTTATTGATATGCCTGGTAATAGGGATGCGAAACTTAAAATACGAAGTTCAATATCAGGGGGCACGGAAGTGTTCGACGTGTTTCGGAAAAAATACGTCAAGCTTAGTCCCGAGGAGGAGGTGAGGCAGGATTTTTTGCGTTTTCTTGTGAGCAAGAAGCATTTTCCCGCTTCCTTGATTTCCGTTGAAAAAGGATTAACGGTCAACGGGCTTCAGAAACGCTTTGATGCCGTGGCATATAATAATAATGGAAGCCCGTTGGTGCTGATGGAGTTTAAATCCTCGTCGGTAAAGATGAAACAAAGCGTGTTCGATCAAGTATCCGTTTATAACATAATTTTAAAAGTAAAATATCTAATAGTTAGCAATGGCATCACAAATTACTGTTGCAAAGTTAATTACGAAAATGAGGGCATAGAGTTCTTAAAAGAAATCCCAGATTATACAGAAATAAAACCGTAAATAATTTTGGTTTGATATTTGTTTAAATAAAGCGATTTTGATTTAAAATGAAATTGTACTTTTACGGCATCTATTTTTTTCGTAGTTGATAGGATTTATTAATTATAAAAAACAGTCGCTGCAAAAAAATTATAAATTTGTCGAATTAAATTTTAAGACATCATGAAGATAGTTATTCAGTTAGTTTTATTGGTTATAATTCTTGCCCTTGGCTGGTATGTTTATGACAGTATTATGGAGCCTGTAAAATTTAAGCAGGAAATGAAAGAGCGCGAATCACAGGTAGTTCAGCACCTTAAGGATATCCGTAGCGTTGAATATTTTTATAAGTATGAAAACGGCACTTATTCGGCTTCCTTCGACAGTTTGATAGCATTTATCAAAACCGGCGAGATTCCGGTAATTAAGATTATTCCTGATCCGGACGATACCACATTCGTAAAAACTATTAGCGATACTGTTGGTTTTGTCAGTGTTTTAGATTCGTTGTTTAAGAACAGGGCTGATTTTAATGTTGCCTCATTGGGCAGTATCCCGTTTTCCGGTGGCAAACCCTTTGAATTAAATGCGGGAAATATCGACAGGGGTGGTGTTGAAGTCGCGGTTTTTGAGGCCAAGGCTCATTATAAGACTTTCCTTAAAGGCATGGATGAGCAGGCTATCATAAACCTTGTTTCAACGAAAGAAGATATTGACAGATACCCGGGTTGGAAAGTGGGCTCGATGACTGAGCCTTCTACTGACGGGAACTGGGAGTGACCTTGTCCCATGTCTCTTAGGATTAAACCATATATCAGCCTGATTGATAAATCGTTCAGGGAGTCGCAGACAAAGAATTACACAATGTCCATGCAGCTTAGTTTGTATGGGCTTGTTTTTTCTGTTTTTTCTGGCGACAGAAATAAATTTATCGGCATTGAGGCATACAGTTTCAACAACTTGGAGAATGAGAGCAAGATCCCATCCCAAATGGATTTGATCCTGAACGAGAAACCATGGTTTGCCTTCCCTTACAAAAAATTTATTCTCTCGTATCAGAACCGATATGCTACCTTGATCCCAAAAGTCCTTTTCGATAAAGATAAAAAGAGCTTGTATCTGGGGTTCAACCAGCCTTTTAGGGAGAACTCGCGTATATTGTACGATAAGATGCCAACAGCTTCGGCAAACAACATTTATTATATGGCAAACCCTGTTGCCGAGAAAGTAAAGGAATTTTGGCCCAATGCCAAATTGCGGCATTTTTCTACTGTTTTTATCGAAGGGCTGCTGATCAGCTACAAGAACAGCACGGACGAAAAAACACTTTTCGTCAACCTGAGGGAAAATAGCTTTGACTTGGCCAACCTGAAAGCAAACAAGTTGAATTATTACAATAATTTTGATTTCAGTACTAAAGAAGATTTTATTTATTTCCTGCTTTCGGCCATCGAGAACTTAAGCTTAAACCCTGAGGATGTCAAGCTTATCTTGATGGGCGATATAGATAAAGGGATGAATATTTATGATATGATCAATCAGTATATTCGTAATTACAGTTTTGTCGGAAGGAATGAAAACCTTGCGTACTCATATATCCTGGATGAATTAAAGCCGCATACCTTTTATCCACTTTTCAATTCCGTTCAATGCGAATAATAAGCGGTAAATATGGAAGGAGATTAATAAAAGCGCCTAAAAATTTACCGGTCAGGCCAACCACCGACCTGGCAAAGGAAAGCCTTTTTAATATTTTAGCAAACAAAATAAGTTTTAACGACAAAAGTATATTGGATTTGTTTTCCGGTACCGGGTCTATATCTTATGAGTTCCTTTCGCGCGGAAGCGGTAAGGTTACTTCCGTTGAGATAAACAATAATTGTTTCCGGTTCATAAAGGAGACTTCCGGGAAGTTCCAAATGGAAAATCACAAGGTCGTCCGGGCCGATGCTTTTAGGTTTTTAAAGATGAACAAGAAACCCTACGACCTGATATTTGCGGACCCCCCTTATTCGATATCGAACTTTGATGAGATCGTTGATTTGATATTTAATAACAGTTTGCTCAATAAAAATGGAATTTTAATCGTGGAGCACCCGGACGAAATTGACTTCAGTGAGCATAAATACTTTCTCGAAAGGCGTAAATACAGCAAAGTTAATTTCAGTTTATTCTTGTATCTGCCTGAAAACTAATAACTAACCAATGGGTTGCTTGATTTAATCATTTTTTAACAAATTTTTTTCAATAATTCTTGCATTGTCATACCTAATTGTATTATATTTGCAGTGTTCTCTACGAACAATTAACTATAGCAGGTTAATTTTTTGGGTTATCCCTCATTAGAGGGTTTTTAGGTTAATAAGTGAAAAAGTCCTTCCTCCCGGAAGGACTTTTTCTTTTGTCCCATTTGCATTAAGGCATAAAAAAAGCCTTTCCGGAACGGAAAGGCTTTTTTACTGATTCAAGAGTTGTTTTTATTCGAATGACAATATCGTCTCCTTGATAATGCCGACAGCCTCCATCAACTGTTCTTCGCTAATAACCAAAGGCGGGACAAATCTTATGATATGATCGTGTGTTGGCTTTGCCAATAAACCGTTTTCAGCCATTTTTATACAGACGTCCATTGCTGTTTTGCCGTTTTTAGGTTTTATGACAACGGCGTTCAATAAGCCTTTGCCTCTTACGAGCTCAATCATTTCAGAGTCGATTTTTTCTATTTCCGACCTGAAAATCTCGCCCATTTTTTGCGCTTTTGCAGCAAGGCCTTCCTCTTTAACGACTTCGAGGGCTGCAATGGCAACCTTTGCCGCAACCGGGTTTCCGCCAAAAGTGGATCCGTGCTGGCCAGGTTTTATGGTTAGCATTACTTCATCGTCGGCAAGAACAGCAGAAACAGGATAAACTCCGCCTGAAAGGGCTTTTCCTAAAATTAGCACATCAGGACGCACACCTTCATGGTCGCACGCCAGCAGCTTACCGGTACGAGCAATCCCTGTTTGAACTTCGTCGGCAATAAAAAGAACGTTTTTTTCCTTGCACATCTCGAATGCTTTCCTCAAGTATCCTTCATGGGGCACTACCACCCCTGCCTCGCCTTGTATAGGCTCGACAAGGAACCCGGCGACATTGGGGTCCTCAAGTTCTTTCGCGAGTGCGTCAAGGTCGTTATATGGAATAACGACAAAACCAGGCGTGTATGGCCCAAAACCGGTTTTTGACTCAGGATCTGTTGACATTGAGATAACTGTAATGGTCCGTCCGTGGAAATTGTCGGCACAAACAATAATTTTAGCCTTGTCAGTTTCTATGCCCTTTTTGTCGTAGGCCCATCTGCGGCATAATTTAAGGGCGGTCTCGTCCCCTTCAGCACCTGTGTTCATCGGCAGGACCTTGTCGTAGCCAAAATATTCGGTGACAAACTTCTCATAAACGCCCCAAGCGTCACTGTAAAATGCTCTTGATGTAAGAGTTAATGTTTTTGCCTGCTCAACCATGGCGTCAACAATTTTTGGATGACAATGACCTTGGTTTACAGCAGAATAGGCTGAAAGAAAATCAAAATATTCTTTGCCTTCAACATCCCACACCTTAGCCCCGTCACCTTTTGATAAAACTACTGCCAGCGGATGATAATTATGTGCGCCATACTTATCCTCTAACTCGATAGCGGCTTTTGAACTTAATTTTTCTGCCATTGCTTAATAGATTTTAAACGTTATAAAATTTGTTGAATATCAATGTAATCAACTTGCAAAAGTAATACTTTAAAATTCCTGACAAGACTAAAGCCAAAAAATTTTGTATTAAAGCAAATGCCTGAACGGCAATAAGATATATTCAAAAAATTTGTTTATTAACGGTCTTTTAACCCAATGGGCATAGTTAAACGAGCCTGAGTTTTGCAAGGTTTTATAGATATGTACCTTTACTTGTGCCGCAATATCGCTGTTTTCGGTAAATATCATTATCTCAAACATATACCTGAAGGATCTGTAATCGAAGTTAGAGGACCCGATCGCGCTTATATTATCGTCAACAAGCATTAATTTGGCATGGAGGTTATTGGTTTCATAAAAGTTGAACCGGACTCCTTTTTGGTATAATGGCCCGAGGTATTTATTCCTAAGTATGTCTATCAAGTTCACGTCGGAGCGCTTCGGAATTATAACAACCACTTCGACGCCGCGCTTGGCAGCATCTGTCATGGCTTTCCTGAGCATGAATCCGGGCAAAAAATACGGTGTCTCTATAAGAACCCTCTTTTGGGCGTTTTTTATGAGAGCGATCAACTTTTGGTTTATTCTTTTAAATGTTATCGACGGGACATCCCGTACGATTTCAAAACCATTATCCTTTACAAGGCGTGTTTTATAAGCAATATTGAACTTGTACTTATTATACATCCTGTAATCTTCCATGAACAACTTCACGAAGGTCTCAGTGATACTTGTCTTCATTCTCAGCATCGACTCTCGCCAATTGAGATTATAATCAGTAAGGTTGGACGAGCCTATCCAGCTGATCTCATCATCGATAAGCAATAGTTTCCTGTGATTTCTTCTGTGGCCTTTTGTGAACAGGTCGGTATTAAACCTGATTTTTTCAAACAATCGCAATTCGCCGCCGGCATCAATCAATTCCTTAAAGAAATTGTGGTCGGCCGAACCGGCTCCCCAATAATCTATGAGGATCTTGATTTCCACTCCCTGCTTTGCCTTTGATGTCAGCGCACGTCTGAAACGCTCCCCGATTACATCGTTGCCAATCCTGAAGGTCTCTATATAAATATATTTTGTTGCCAGTTCAATATCCTCTACCATAGCGTTATAATAGCGCAAGGGCTCCGAAAACAACTGATATGGTTCGCTAATCTTAGTCATTTATAATGTCATCGGAATACAGAAAAATTTTCAATGCTTCGATTTGATAAAAACAATGTAAATAAAAATCAAAAAGATTACTATGCCTGCTATGCCTGCCATCAACATCTTCAGTTTCTTGATAAGCCTGTCTTTTTCAATATTTTGTTTCTCAAGGCTTTTGCGATTCTCGAGTAGTTTGTTTATGTGGTATTTTGTCTCTATATTTTTAATTTGTGTCAACTGCAATTTGTCGATCGTTGAGTCTAGGTTGGTTTTGTAAATGTCATAATACTTCTGAAATAATTTATTGTCGGGGCTTTTTAGCGCATAACAAATCATCAGCTGTTCATAGCATCTTGCCACGAAGTCGGACATCTGTGTTTTTTTTGCAAGATCCAAGCTCTTGCTGAACTCCCCGATGGCCTTATCGCAGTCCTCCATGGATTTGTATATGTCACCAAGGTTGAAGTAAACCATGACCAAACCTGTATTGCTTCCCGTTTCTTTGTAAATGTCGTGGCTTTTTTTAAAAAAATCAAGGGATGTCCTATAATCCTCAAGATGACCGTATAAAGTACCTAGATTATTGTACAACAAGGCAATACCTATTTGGTCGTTTTCTTTTTTCTTGATCGCCAACGATTTGTTGAAGTATTCGAGGGCGATTTTATATTCCTTTTGTTCTTTATCGTAAAGTTCGCCCAGGTTTGTATAAACTTTTGCAAGTCCTGTTTCGTCATTTGTCTCAAGATAAATGTTTTGCGCTTTTTCAAAGTAGAACTTTGCTTTTTCAACCTTGCCCCATTCGAAATAAATTATGCCAATGGCGTTAAAAGCATAAGCAATACCTGACTTGTCGTTCAGCGATTGGAATAATTGCAGACATTCAAAGTAATTGTCGAGAGAGGCTCCCATTTCATCCTGATGGTATTTGATATTGCCCATGCTCAATAGCGAGATAGCCATGCCCCGCTTGTTTTCAAGAAGTTCTTCGTAATTATAGGATTTATGGTAATAACTGAAGGCAGTATCAAATTCTCCTTTATCCTCATAAACAAGACCCAAATTATTATAACATGCTGCCAGACCGGAATTATCCTCGGTTTTTTGGTACAAACTAATGCCTGCCGAATAAAACTCGATTGCCTTATTGAGCTCTCCCGCAAAATAGGAGCTAACCCCCAGTGATTTATATGTTTTGGCTTCGAGCTTCTTGTTTTTTAATAAGCGCGCCTCATCAATGGCTATCATCCCGTAATCTATGCAGTCGTCAAAGTGGACATTCCTATAAGCCTCTGATAGTTTTATTAGCGATTCAACCCTGCTTTCACCTTGAGTCAACTCTACTTGAGTTCTCAGGCTATCAATAATTTGAAGAGGTTTCTCCGCAAATATCCTCAGACTTGAGAAAAATAAAACTATAATTAATAAGTTGCGCATCTGTGCAAAAGTAAATACTTGCCGTAAAAAAACCTAAATTTGTTTTTTATTTATCAAAATATTTATTTCATGATAAAATCGATGACAGGTTTTGGGAAAACAAAACTGGAGACCAACAACAAGGTGATCAGCCTTGAAATACGTTCGCTTAACAGCAAGCAGCTTGATATGAATTTAAGGATCCCTCCTCTTTATAAGGAAAAAGAACTCGAAATAAGGGGTATTATAGGAAGTCGGCTCATAAGGGGGCAAATCGATTTTTTTATTAATATCGAGCAATCATCGTTTGATTCGGCACCGCAAATAAACACAAGTATAGTAAAGCATTATTATAATCAGCTCAAAAGCTTGACCGATGAATTGAATATGGATACCGACAATGATTTTCTGGCCGCCATCATGAAGATGCCGGATATTATTACATCAACGAACGAAGAGCTGCAGGAGCAAGAATGGCATGATATTGTTGAAGCACTAAATTTGACGATCGAAAAGATAAACGGCTTTCGCGAGCATGAAGGCGCACTCCTTTTTGAGGATTTTAAAAACAGGATAGGGATTATCAAAGAATTGTTGCTTGACATAGAGCCATTCGAGAAAGCAAGGATCCCTCATATAAAGGACAGGATACAAGCAAATATAAAGAGCATGCTCGACGAAGTTGCCAAGGATAATGACCGACTGGAACAAGAAATGATCTTTTATCTTGAAAAACTTGATATTACCGAGGAAAAGGTAAGACTTCTGAAACATTGCGATTATTTCCTGGAAACTATTGACAAAGAAGAAATCGCGGGCAAGAAACTTGGTTTCGTATGTCAGGAGATAGGTCGTGAGATAAACACCCTTGGCTCAAAGGCGAACGATGCCGACATTCAAAAAATCGTTGTTCTAATGAAAGATGAGCTGGAAAAAATCAAAGAGCAACTATTCAATATTTTATGATGACAGCAAGAAAAAAGGGTAAGCTTTTAATATTCTCCGCACCTTCAGGATCGGGTAAAACAACTCTTGTAAGATATTTGATGAATGAGGTAGAAGGTCTTGAATTCTCTATCTCGGCTTGTAGCCGGAAACCGAGGAAAGGCGAGAAAAACGGTGTTGATTATTACTTTCTTAGTGCTGACGAATTCAGGGAGAAAATTGAAAAGGATGAGTTTGTGGAGTGGGAAGAGGTTTACGAAGATCATTTTTACGGCACACTTGATTCTGAGGTCGAAAGGATAAGGAACAAGGGAAATCATGTGGTTTTCGATGTCGATGTCAAAGGTGGCCTAAGCATAAAAGAGCAATTTGGCGAAGAGGCTTTGGCAATATTCGTTAAACCACCTTCCATCAATACCCTCAAACAAAGGCTGCTTAAAAGAAATTCCGAAACAGAGAAAAGTTTGCAAGCACGGCTCAAAAGAGTGGGGTTTGAACTTGGTTTTGAAAATAAATTCGACGTGCTGATAATAAACGATGATTTGGAAACTGCTAAAAAGCAAGCCTTTAGCATAGTAACGGAATTTATAAATAGTTGATTATGAAGTCAGTAGTTCTACCTGATTATAATAAGAACGTTCTAAGAGCCATGCTGGGCCTTAGGATAGAGGATAGGCCAATGCCGGTATTAAAAGAGGGCGAGCTATTGATAAAGACCTCGGCTGCCGCATGTAACCCGAGCGACATCGCTTTTATACAGGGCGTTTATAATATAGTGAAACCGGTTCCGGCCATTCCCGGTTTTGAGGGCGCAGGCCAAATTGTCGATGCTCCTGATAACATCAATTATTTAATCGGCAAGAAGGTGAGTGCCTTCGTCCAAAGTGACAATTCTGGAACATGGGCCGAATATTTTGTTGCCAAGACTTCCGATATCATCGTTTTGTCCGATGAGATGCCGGAAGAGCAAGCTGCTTGTTTTACAGTAAACCCCTTTACTGCTTATGGCATGTATAAGTGGGTCGGGAAGATTAGTGCCAAGGCCATTGTTCAAAATGCCGCCGGCAGCCAAGTGGCTTCTTTCATCAGGATGATGGCCGACGAAAACGGAGTGGAAGTAATTGATATAGTGAGAAAAAGCGAAACGGCAAGCATGCTTGAGAGCATGGGGGCAAGGCATGTCTTGCTTGAAACAGACGTGGATTTTGCCGATAAACTAAAACTGGTTTGTAACGAACTGAAGCCTTTGCTGGCATTTGATGCCGTTGGCGGGCCCTTGTCGGGGGAAATGTTTAACGCACTTGCCCCGAATGCAAGAATGATAGTGTATGGCGGCCTGTCGAACAAGCCTATGAGCGGTCTCGGTCTTATGGATATAATTTTTCATGATAAAACTGTTATGGGATTTAATCTTATCGATTGGAAATTACAATTAAAAGAAGGGGAGTTTGATGACATCTCTTTGCTCTTGCAGGAAAAGTTCATCAAGGGTTCTTACAATACCCGCATCAGCAAGACTATTCGGTTTGACGAAGTCATAAAAGGAATAAAATCTTATCTCGGAAACATGAGCGCAGGTAAACTATTGCTGAGACCTTGATATAATAGCTTGAAAATAAGTAAATTCGCCTCATGAAAAAAACAGGTTTGTTTTTTGGTTCTTTCAACCCCGTTCACAACGGCCATTTAATCATGGCTAATTATATGGCCGAGTTCACCGATCTGGACGAAGTATGGTTTGTTGTGTCGCCACATAACCCGCTGAAAGAAAGGAAGAGCTTGCTGGCGGATTACCACAGACTGTATATTTGCCGTATGGCCGTTGAGGATCAGGTGAACATGAGGGCTGCCGATTTCGAGTTCAAGATGCCGCGCCCTTCATATACCATTGATACCTTAACGTGGTTGAGCGAGAAATTTCCTGAAAGGGCTTTCGTGTTGATCTGTGGCACTGATATATTCAAGAGTTTTAAGAAGTGGAAGAATTATGAGCAGATATTAAACAATTATAGTATTTATGCCTATCCGCGCAAGGGAAGCGGCTTAGGTGAGTTCGAAGACCACGGGTCGGTGGTTTTACATTCTTCTGCGCCACAGATGGAAATTTCATCTAGTTTTATCAGGAAGGGGTTAAGATCAGGGAAAAACATGAGTTATTGGATGCCTAAAAATGTACACGATTATATAATAGAAATGCATTTTTATGAAAAATAACAAGAAGGCGTTTCCAACAAAGCTTTATATCCGGTTCGTCGTACATGTCGTGTTGTTTGCCTTCACCCGCTTTTTCGGTATCCGCAAAAACATGCCCGGCGAAGTCAAAAGGCTCAAATCACCTTATCTGCTCTTGAGCAATCATATTGGTTTTTGGGACCCCTTCCTGGTTGGTTTTTTCCTTCCGCACTACACACGTTTCGTTTCATCGGATGCGGCTTTCCGGAATCCGTTCTTTAATTTTTTTCTCAGCCGTTTGGGAACAATCCCCAAGAAAAAAAACATACGCGACTCAAAGGTCATAAGAGATATAGTGTCTGTTGCCCGTCAAGGCGGGAACGTGGGTGTCTTTCCTGAGGCTGTGCGTAACTGGGCCGGCTCCACTTTCCCCCTCGACCCCTCGATAGCAAAGCTTATCAGGCTTTTAAAAGTGCCGGTGATCGTTAGTGTGATAAAGGGCATGAACCTGTTTAACCCGCGCTGGTCGCCACATTTGCGACGTACTAAAGTTGAGATAGATTATACTTTGTTGTTCACTAAGGAGGATGTTGTTTCGCTGGGCGAAGAAGATATTTATGAAAAACTTTGTGATACACTTGTTCACAACGAGATCGAACATCAACATAAGGAAATGAACCCGATAAAGTCGGGAAAAAGAGCCGAATTTATTAATCACGCACTATATGTTTGCCCGCAATGCCATGCTATCGACAGTTTTGAAGTGGATAACAATGATTTTTATTGCACTAATTGCAGTTATTCAATCCATATAAATATTTATGGTTTTTTTGAATTGAAGCAAGGAAAGAAGTTGTATTTCGATAACATAAAAGATTGGTATGGCTGGGAGGAAGGCTGGTTGTTGAATGCTGTGGAGAAGCAGTATTTGAATAATTCTGTCAAAGAGATTCTCCACGATCGCAATTCAAGCGTATTTCATACGAAAGGCAAAGGGAAAGCCGAATTCTTAGGCAAGGCCGACATCAGCTTGTACATCGACAGGATAGAAATAAAGTTTAATGAGAAAGGTTCTTTGAAGGTTCTCGACTTTGAAAAGCTGCAAACGATAAACCCGCAGGTCAGGGAGGTGCTGGAGATTTATTACGACAAAGAGGCTTATAGGGTTGTCGGCGGGAGAAACGGTGTTTCGGCCTTGAAATGGGAGGTAGCAATGAACGCCATCTGGAGGTTGAAAGGTGATATGACGAAGCTTTCGCCATATATCGACAGTGCCCGGGCTTAGGTGTGATTTAACAATTTCTTAATCTAAAATTTTCAAAAAGCCGTTTTTTAAGTTACTTTCGTTGGAGTTTTTATTTTATATAAATGGATAACGATAAATACAAACTTCTCATCGTTGACGATGAAGAAGATATCCTGGAGTTTTTGGGCTATAGTCTCAAACGAGAAGGTTTTCAGGTGTTTACAGCCTCTAACGGCAAGGATGGCATAAGCAAGGCAAAAAAAGAAATCCCGCATTTGATCATCATGGATGTGATGATGCCCGAGATGGACGGCATTTCTGCCGTTGAAGAAATCAGGAACAATAAATCCCTTGATGAAACCCTTATTGTTTTCTTGACCGCTCGTTCCGAAGACTACTCCCAGATAGCAGGTTTTGAGGCAGGTGCGGATGATTATATTGCAAAGCCCATAAAGCCTAAAGTTTTAATCAGCAGGGTTAAAGCCTTGTTGAGGAGGTCGCTTAAAAAAGATTCGGGCAAAATAGTGGTTATCGGCAACCTGGTAATCGATCAGGAGAAATTTGAGGTTCTGTTGGATGGTAAAAAAATCATCCTTCCCAAAAAGGAGTTCAAGCTGCTGAAATTGCTCGCGGCATCGCCGAATAAAGTGTTCACCCGTGAGGAGATATTTGTTAAGGTATGGGGCGACGATGTAATTGTCGGTGATCGCACGATTGATGTTCACGTAAGGAAGATACGCGAGAAAATAGGCGACAATCTAATAAAAACCGTTAAAGGAATAGGATATAAGCTAGAGAATTAATGGTTCATTCAAGCCCCAAAAATATAGCCTTCTTCAATGCGCTGATAATATCCGTGATTTTTGGCCTTGCTTATTCAGCACTTTTTATCATTTACGACAACATACCAGTAGAACCGGGCGCATTACTCACCACTTTTGTTTTTTTACTCTCGTATATTAGCATCAATTATTCGATAAACAAATTTATATATGCCCGTATCAAGGTGATATACAAGAGTATAGGAATGATGATGACGAGCGGGAAACGAGAAAGCAAACATAAGGGCGAAAATCGGTCTTCCGATGTGTTGGACATAGTAAATCAGGTTGTCCTGGAATGGGGCAAGGAGCAACAGGAAGAAATCGAGAACTTGAAAAAGGGCGCAAAATACAGGCGCGAATTTATCGGCAATCTCTCGCATGAGCTTAAAACCCCGATTTTCAACATACAAGGATATATCTCAACACTTTTGGACGGAGGCCTTGAAGACGACAAAATAAACAGGAAGTTCTTGCAGAAATCAGAGAAAAGCATTAACCGTATGATTGCCCTCGTGGACGATTTGGAATACATCTCGAAACTTGAAACGGGCGAGCTGAAATTAAAAATCGAGGATTTTGATTTGTCGCGGATGGTAAATGAGGTCTTCGAGTTCCTGGAAATAAAAGCCGCAAAAAACAACACCAGGCTTATACTGAACCATAATTCGCTGCGCAATATAAATGTAAAGGCCGATAAAAAACGTATAAGGCAAGTATTGATCAACCTTGTGGATAATGCCATCAAATATACAGATGGACAAAACTCCATGGTAACAATTCTGTTTTACGACTTTCACGATAAATATCTTATTGAGGTCAAGGATAATGGCATTGGTATTCAGGAAGCAAGCCTGCTAAGGGTTTTCGAGCGATTCTATCGTACCGATTCAGGCCGTTCGCGGGACGAGGGCGGATCGGGCCTCGGCCTGGCAATTGTTAAACACATTATTGAGGCCCATCAGCAAACAATTTCGGTAAGGAGCAACGAAGGTGAAGGAACTACATTCTCGTTTACGCTTAATAAGGCGTAGCGCCATGCCACTAAATTGTTTGACAGTACATAAAAAAATCATTACCTTTACCCAATCATTTAGGCAAGCATCACACTATTTACCACGAAATTCTATTTGTATGGAAAAACTTCATTTTAAACAAACCGCATTTTTGTTGATCTTTACGGGGCTCGGCATTCTCCTGAATGCCCAGGTTTACGAGGATTATATCGGTGCTGGCCATTCGGCCGGCATAACAGTTACAAGCTCGAACAACCATAGTTTGTGGGGGTGGGAAGAGTTTGCCTCAGGGGAAAAAACCATTAATGGCGACGGGCTTGACGCCCGATTGATGGAAACCTCCCGCTTCTTGACACAGGCTGCCTTTGGTGCTGATATGGAGTATATTAAAAGCGTTTCCGAAATGGATTTTGAAGATTGGATAGATGACCAGTTCCAGGAACCGCTGCCAATAATGACCGATACATTGATGGATATCTGGGCGAGAGGTCGCCAAATGTTTATTGATGCCGGTGGCGATTCCGCCGAATATGGCGAACAGCCTTACAATCACCATTTTTTATATTCGTGGTGGCAGCTCAACATGACCAACAAGGATTTGCTCAGGCAAAGGATAGCCTTGTCGCTGAGCGAGATCTTGGTGATTTCCTTTAGGGATGTGCTGGATGGATTTGGTATTGCCCAGGCAAATTTTTACGATATATTTCTTCGGAATGCCTTTGGGAATTACCACGATATCCTCCATGAAGTGGCACTGCATCCCGCAATGGGAGTTTATCTGAGCCATTTAAACAACCCGAAATCCAATCCTGAGCAAAATATCCATCCCGATGAGAATTTTGCCCGTGAGATAATGCAGCTTTTTACCATCGGGCTGTATGAGCTTAATCAGGACGGGAGCCTTAAAACAGATAATGACGGCAACGGGATTCCCACTTACGACAATAATGACATAAAGGAATTCGCAAAAGTTTTTACGGGACTTGGGCCCGGGGCTGTTGTTGAAAATGAATGGATTGACGAAGCTGATTTCGGCGTTGAAAAATGGCTTACCGACTTCACCTTCCCTATGGCAATGTACGATGACTGGCATGAACAGGGTGAAAAGTATCTGTTGAATGGTTTCGTTGTTCCTGGCGGCCAAAGCGGAATGCAGGATATAGATATGGCAATCGATAATTTGTTCAATCATGGGAACGTTGGCCCTTTTATCGCCCGCAAACTGATACAATCAATGATAAAATCGAATCCTACACCAGCCTATATCTCAAGAGTTACAGCTGCATTTAACGATAATGGAGCCGGTGAGCGCGGTGATATGAAGGCTGTTATAAAAGCCATCCTTCTTGACGAGGAAGCCCGCGACTGCTCCTGGATAAACAACCCGGTTCAAGGTAAGCTCCGGGAGCCTATGCAAAGATATTTCCATTTTTGCAGGGCAATGGACAAGTCGAGCCCTTTTGGGATTTATTGGAATGTGGGTTACGAATTCTTTAGGCAGACCGGACAAGCACCTCTGGGCTCGCCTTCGGTCTTCAACTTTTTCCCTCCCGATTTCCAACCCTCAGGGCCAATAGCAGACGCTGAACTATTTGCTCCCGAATTCCAGATTCATAATTCCCAAAGCAGCATCGGATATGTGAACATGGTCGATATGTGGGTTCGTTGGGGTGTGTTGCTGGATACCTGGGAGGCTATCGGAACTTCGGTAACACTTGATAAAACAGCCTTGATCCCGCTTGCAAAAGACCCTCAGGTCCTGGTTGACAAACTAGATGTGCTGCTTACTCATGGAATGCTTGGCGAGGAAACAAGGAATATAGTTGTTTTGGCGCTGAACGCCATTACGCACGATAACTCATGGGCTTTTTACCTTGAGTTCAGGGTGGATATGGCACTCTACCTGATAATGATAAGTCCTGATTATACTATTCAAAAATAAGGCTATGAATAAACTAAGTAATTTATCGCGCAGAAAATTTATATCGCATAGCGGTCTCGCCCTTTTGGGAAGCGGGTTTATAGGCTCACAACTGTTCAACCTGAAGGCTATTGCAAACTCTGCAATGAACAATAAAAACCGCAATACTTATAAAGCTATGGTCTGTCTAATGCTCGATGGTGGTGCTGATTCATTCAATATGTTGATACCCAAGGGTAATACGGAGTATAATGAGTATGCTGCTTCCAGATCCAACCTGGCAATAGCCCAAAATGAACTGCTTGCAATAAACCCCTTGAACAACGATGGGAAATCGTATGGCCTTCACCCTGCCATGGGCCAGATACAATCTCTCTTCAATGGCGGTGAGCTGTCGTTTATCAGCAATGTGGGAACTCTGGTGGAACATCTTACTAAAGACGATTTTTGGAATGGGAACGCCCAGCTTCCTTTGGGCTTGTTGTCTCATGCCGACCAGTCGCAGCAATGGCAAAACGGAAGGCCCAGCGAACGTACGCAAATAGGTTGGGGTGGTAGGATAAGCGACATAATGACCCCCTTGAACAGTAACCAAACTATTCCGATGAGCGTTTCGCTAAGCGGAAACAACATCTTTCAGCACGGATTGCAAACTATCGAGTTCGTGATAAACGAAAATGGCATTGCCGGTATTGAAGGATATAACGAAAACGACGCTGCTTATAACCAGGTCAGGACGGCAGCCCTGGACGCCATGTTTGCTTTGCAAAACAGCGATATCTACAAAAGCACCTACATCAATACCTTGAACGATGCTAATAACGCGGGAATTGAGTTTTCCGAAGCCATAAATAACATCGGTGAGTTTAGTACGCTATTTTCTGATAACGAATTGTCGCAGAAGTTTAAGATGGTAGCCAAGACCATAGCCGCCCGCGACGACCTTGGTTTTGAGAAGCAGATATTCTTTGTTCGTTTTCCCGCTTGGGACCACCACGATAATATGTTGGGAAACATGAGCGGGATGCTGCCTGTTTTAAGTGCTGCCCTTGCGGAGTTCAATGCCGTTATGCACGAACTTGGGACCCATAGCGATGTTACAACCTTTAGCATGTCGGATTTTGCCAGGACCCTCAGTAGTAACGGAAATGGCACCGACCATGCCTGGGGCGGTAATGTAATGGTAATGGGAGGTGCCGTTAACGGGCAAAGGAGGTTTGGCGATTTCCCCACCTTAGCCCTGGGAAGCGATATAGATGTTGGCGGCGGAGTGCTTATCCCGCAACTGTCAACCGACGAATACCTTGCCGAGATAGCAATGTGGTTTGGTGTGGCCGATGCGGATGTGAGCAATATCTTCCCTAATCTCCCCAATTTCTATGATATTAATTCGGGCAACCCTCCAATAGGCTTTTTAAACTTTTAGAACTATGAAAACAAAAAATATTTTACTCTTGGTTAGTTTTAGTATAGGATTGGTAATGAACGCATTGTCGCAATGTTACCCCGACAGGCACAATACTACATGGTTCGATGGCTGGGTTTCTTGCGAAGAAGCTGAAAACCCAAATCCCGAAAGGGGTGATTCGCATTGGATCATGTACGATTTCAACCATGTTTATGGCTTGGGGGAAGTGCATATTTGGAACGTCAACGACAATAATCATCTCGATTGGGGGGCACAATTCTTTGCCGTAGATTATTCGTTGGATGGGGAAAACTGGACCGAGCTCGACCAATTTACGATACCAAGATCTGATGGTTCGAGCATTTATGAAGGTGTTGACGCCACTGATTTTAATGGGCAAGAAGCCCGCTTTGTGCTGCTCACTGTAATGGAAAACTGGGGCGGCGATTGCAGCGGCTTTGCCGAGATACGGTTCGAGGTAACAAATCCTGTGGGCGTCGCCGGGGAAACAGTGGCCGACTTAATGGACGTGAGCGCATTTCCCAATCCCTTTAAAGACAATTTCACTCTCTTCATAAAAACAACCCGTGCGGAGGCACTTAATTACAGCCTTTTTGATATGTATGGCCGTTTGGTCTTAAATCAGAAAATAAGCAATCCCAGAAGAGAAAACCGTATCGCCATCAATCTTGCCAAGCAGCAGAATGGCGTTTACAGCCTGATTGTGTATCAAGGTGAAAAAACTAAACATATACAGCTTGTTAAAGTTGATTGATATAGAGTGGCGTTACTTAATAAAATTGGTTACCGCAGTTTTGTAAATGTTGCTTTCCGGTGGTAACGATACTATTTCCGCCTTGAAATACTATATTCTATTAAATCAATGAGTGCTGTACGGGCATGATTGTCAGTAAAATCCATCAATAAGTCCAGGGCTTTCCCTTTATGTTCATTCATCTTTTGCTCGGCATATACAATGCCTCCCGATTGGTTTACCTTGTCCATAAGAAGCTCAACTTTCCTGCGGTCGTTGTTGTGGCGCCTCACTATGTTCATCATCTGTTTTTTTTCTGCTTTTGGCGAATTGTTCAGCAAATAGATAAGCGGCAGGGTCATCTTTTTTTCTTTTATGTCGATACCGGTTGGCTTGCCCGCGATATTCGTTTTTTGAAAATCAAACAGATCATCTTTTATCTGGAATGCCATACCGGCATACTCGCCTATCTGGTGCATCTTCCTGATGTCCCCATCGGAAGCGCCGGCTGCCGCTGCCCCGCAAGCAAAACAGCTGGCTAACAATGACGCTGTTTTCTTACGGATTATTTCGTAATAGACTTCCTAGCTTATATCGAGTTTTCTTGCTTTCTCAATCTGAAGGAGCTCACCTTCGCTCATATCCTTAACAGCTTTCGATACAATTTCCAGTAATTGGTGTTCTTTGTGCTCCAGGGCAATCAGCAAGCCTCTTGAGAGCAGGTAGTCGCCAACCAAGACCGCAGCCTTGTTTTTCCATAGGGCATTGATAGAGAATCTGCTGCGCCTTTCCATAGAGTCGTCAACAACATCGTCGTGGACCAGGGTGGCCGTATGCATTAGTTCGATGAGGGTGGCTGCCCTATAAGACGATTCGTTTACCTCGTCAAATAATAGCGAACTGTAGATCACGAACAAAGGACGCATCTGCTTGCCCTTCGCCTTTAATATGTAATTGGTTATGATGTCAAGAAGATAAATCCTCGATTTGGCAGTTTCCCGAAATATTTTTTTGAATTCCGATAAATGCCCTTCAATTGGTTTCTTTAGTTGTTTTAAGCCTGGCATCAACAATAATTGAAGACGTCAAAATTAATTTATTTTTGCAGAAAAATATTAATGGCAGGTTTTTTATTCGATAATATGGTGTTCGGCCCGGTTTTTAGCCGGAGGTTGGGAGTTTCGCTTGGGGTGAACTTACTACCTTTGGATAACAAATATTGTAATTTCAATTGTGTTTATTGTGAATGCGGATGGACGGACAACAAGCAAGGTAAAATGATTCTCGCTAAGCGCGAGAACTTAAAACAACAGTTGGCAGAAAAGTTAAAAGAGATTCAAGGGACTGTTAATGAGCCTGATGCGATTACCTTCGCCGGAAACGGCGAGCCTACTATCCATCCGCAGTTTGCAGGGATAATAGACGACACCATCGAACTAAGGGATAAATACGCCCCCAATGCTGCAATAAGCATACTCTCGAACGCCACTATGTTGGACAGGCCGAAAGTGGCGGAAGCATTAAGAAAAGTTGATAAGAACATCCAAAAGCTTATTCGGGGATAGAAGGTACTTTTAAAGCAATAAACCAGGCTTTGGGAGATAAAAGCCTTGGTTCGATTGTTGAAGGGCTGCTCGGTTTTGATGGCAAGCTGATAATTCAAACACTTTTTATGCGCGGCGTGTACAATGGCGCAAATATTGACAATACTACCGATAAGGAGATTGAGGCTTGGCTTGGGATAGTTAAAGAAGTTAATCCTGAATATGTCATGCTTTATCCGATAGAACGCGGGACTGCAGCGGAAAATATTGAAAAAATAGACTTGCGGGAACTTAGGGAAATTGCCGATAAAGTAGAGGCGGCAGGTATTAAAGCAGAAGTTTATGGTTGACCTTGGTCAATTTTTTTTAATCATTTGCTTTTTATTAAAAATCCGGTTCTACTGTTATTTTAATGGGTAAAGGCTCAAACCGCCATGAAAAAAAAGAATTGCACTTCTGAATTTCTCAAAAGTCCTATAGCCCCTACCTGCTGTTTTCAGTTCTTGTATTTTCCCGTTTAGCCTTTCGGCCATCG
>JAJRQZ010000133.1 GCA_024279935.1 Bacteroidota bacterium | reverse complement strand
CAATATATTTTTTGAGATACGAAAGTTAATTGATCTTTTGGAGTGGCACGGTTAGAAACGTTATAGTGGCACTGTTAAAACCGAAACAGGTGGCACTGATAAACCGAAATGGGTGGCACTGTTAGAACCGAATTATCCAGACCACACGCGAGAAATGCAGCAGATACTTATGAATTACCAGTTGCAGATAAATCGACAGGACTGACTGAATATACAAAACATTGTGTTTGGTTAAATGCAAGTTACGTGAAAGATGAAATATATCTGAAATAAGCCAACGCTTAAAGCCATACACATTTGCAATCGCTACAGCCAACGCTCAAGCCAAAATTGCAAAAAAGCATGTCTTTGCCAACGCTATCAACAGAACGGAAAATAAAGCACGAAAACACAACAACATGTATAAAACATTGGGCAACAAGTAGTTAAAATGAAATTAGTAGCAATAAATAAAATTTATTGTAAACTGAAAATGAAGTGCTTCGAAACGCCCAACGCTTCATACGCAAACCGATGGCATTCCTTCTTGACACTAACAATCAATTTCCCCGGCAAGTCGTACTGGGCTAAAACCTTAAGTCCTTTTCCGAACGAACACAATAGGCTCTTTAGTTCGTTTTTGGGGTTGCCTCACTACTTAATGTCAGCCCGCTTTCGTCAAATTTATTTTTTCCGTCGGCAATTTTATCTCGTTCTATGCTCCAGCAGGTTTCGCTTTCCATAAATTTAACGTCTTCGATGACTGCCATCACCTTATCCCCCCCCGTGGAAGGATTGTATTCACTAAGCGCATTGTTTACTGCCTCCAGCAGATGCTCTATAAAATATCTGCGGCCCGGGTTGCCAAATCAACTATCGAGGGTTTGGTATCTGATAAATGCATTTTTGTTTAAGGGCTTTTTAATATATTTGGTTTAAATCTTTCCACGACAGAACCATAGCATCTGATTGAGATCGGGTTTCGCTACCACCGTAAATTAAATAGCAGGAATCAGTGTTAATGCCTGATAGTTTTTGATAATACTGAATTCCCTTAAAGAATGAATTATTAATTGTTTGAGCTGATTTTATCTCAATAACCTTATTTGTAGCTCCTTCTTGTAAAATACAATCAATTTCATTTCCTGTATTATTTCTCCAGTAAAACAGTTCAGGTTTAATGCCCTTATTAAAAAAAGCTTTTGTTTTGCATTTAAAATATCTGTCTATCAACATGCATTACATGTTTAGAATCCAATTCCAGATTTGTAAAGATAATACAAAATATTGAATTGTTACTCATTTCACAATGTGTTATCCATTCAAAAAGAAGCCTTAAGTCCGTTGAAAAACAAGATTGATCGCTAGTTTTTCAAAAACTCATTGTTTTTTAAACCTTTTCTTTTTTAGGGTGCCTTTGTTCTTTTTCGACGAATAGCCCCTTCCGGCAAATCGGTAATGTCCAAGACCTCCTCTAAATTTGATATCCCGTTTTGTGCCGGCCATGGTTGTATGCACACCCGGCACTAGCACTCCTCCTCTGCGACATAGTGCTTCTTATGGCCAAAATGCAGCCTGCCCGATTCTTCAGCCAGGCCGGTAAATTTGTGAAAAAAAGCCCCTCTTGCATAAGGCAAGAGGGGCTTTCAAATTACTAATCAAAAAAAACTACCTAATATTCAGCTTTTCAGTTCTCTTTCCTTTTTCGGTTATGATTTCCATCATATAAATCCCCTGATTTAAAGTACCGAGATCCAGTCTTGCATTTTCCTGGTCAAGGGAAACATTATAAACCAATTGTCCCTGGAGGTTATAAACCTTGATGTTCTTGATCCTGCTTGCCGATTCAACATTAACAGTTCCGTTGCTTGGGTTCGGGTAAACCCTTGTAAACGATTCGCCTTCCTGATTAACACCAACAACTTGTCCAAGATGAACTTTTGTGGAATTCATTACTTCTTTGGTTTCATCGTCTTGTATAAATGACACCAATTCACATTCCATCAGGTTGTAACTGCTTGAAACAGTAACGGTATAATTATCTTCTTGTGTATCACCCGTGTTTTGAAGGTTTAAGTCGGCACCGTTTGAGCCGGGATACATTTCGCGGCATACGAAACTGACTTCTGTTTGACCTTGCCAGTTTTCAGGAATATGCGACTCGGTCAAAACTAAATGTAAACGCAAATCACCGGCTGTATAATCCCATAACTGCTCTGTGCTCAGTGTTACATCAAATGTATTATCCGCAGTTTGGACAACTTCCATTTGAAGGTCGAATATAGAGTTTACTCCAATACGCTCATTATAGTACGGCAGATAATTCGGGTACAGGCTCTCGCTATTGCTTCCTCCTGAAAAACCGCTGATTCCGTCAAATGTGGAAGTTGGGTATCCTGTTACCGAATAATAATTATTGCGATCGACTGATTGAGTAGTTTCGTATGAATCGCCGTAGTGATATTCAATAACTGCGACTTCATGTCCGTTTTCAATCATATCGTCGGCGCCCATTGCAGCACCGGGGCAATAAGTACACCAAGTTCCGGTTGCGATCTCCAATAATACTTTATCCCTTTCAACGCCGCCTTCTATAATAACTTCAACAGCATCGGTCGGATTTGATAAACCGTTTGCTGTATAAAATGCTTTTACTTCATAAGAATAAGTTCCTGGCAGCCCTATAAGGTCGTCATAAAATAAATCGGTGGTTATGGCAATTAATTCATTGTTGCGCATAACATAATAGGAATCAGGCGTTCCGTTTGCCGGGGCATCCCATGTCAAGTTTACGTTATAACCGTCAACAGAGGCTTGCAGGTTCTGCGGAGCCTCGCCCAAAGGCATCTCCTGATGCAATATATCGTCGAAGAAATAATCGGGAGTGCCGTTTACCGATTTGCTGCCGTCCCAGCCATAAAAGTTGGCTGCGCTTAGTTTTAGGGATACTCCGTCCCCGAAGGACCCAAGTGTCCATTGCCAACCTATAAGGTAGTCACCTCCTACGAAAACCTCAGCCCAATCGTTGTCTAAATCAACATAGTTCTCCATATAGATCCATTGGTCGTAGTTGAAAGTAAAACTTGCGGCGCTGCCACCTCCGGCATCAATGCTTCCTTGTCCTCCGGCATCGAAGAAAATTTGCATACCCCATTCGCTGTTGGTTCCGTTAAAGTCGGCAAGCAGATTGTAATAGCCTAGTTTCCCGCTTGGTACGTAAATATAAAAACTAAATTTATACCTTCCGCTGATGCTGTCGCCCAGAAGCAAAACACAGTCGTTGCCGCTTCCTACGTTCACACTGTTGCTAGAGCTGTAAAATTGAACATCCGAGACAAGAGGGTCTTCAGTTCCGCCGGGAGCGTTGCTCCAGGTCGTCCACGGACTACCTGCCTGTTGGGCAAGTTTTTGGCCACTAACAAAACTGTCGAAATTCTCATCGATTATAGTTTGCTGGGCTGTTGCGAATACTGTTGCGGATATGAACAGTATTAAAAAGTAGATTTTTTTCATGTGATTTGTTTAAGTGATTAAAAATTCTCCAATATTAATGTCGCTGGTTTTGACAGCCTATAATTGTGATAAGTTGCCTTTTCCTATAATATTATGACATTATATATAATTCTGTCCGACTTTCTAAAAGGCTGAGATAGCTGCAGTCTTCAACTCTCGTTTGTTTGTTGAAAAAACCTGAAAATAATTTTATGTATCTTCGTGAAAAATGCAGAGATGAGCACTAAAGAATTTGTTTATTGGGAAGACAAGAATATGTGGCTCGGTTGTTTAAAGGAATATCCTGACTATTGGACACAAAAGGAGAGTCAATTGAAAAATCGAAAGAGAACTTAAAAGATATTTTTATTGATCTGGCGAGTGGAACTATACCCAACATAAGGAGAATGGGCAAATTTGAAATTGCCTAAGCCTGAATATAATGAAACGAAGAGGTCTTATCAAGAAACTTGAAGATGCTGGTTGCGTCCTTATCAGGCATGGAGCAAATCATGACTGGTATAGAAATAAAAAAACTATAACATCCCAACCTGTTCCGCGCCACGGATAGATAAATGAAAATTCAGCAAAACATATAATAAGAAAACCCACGATTTTTTAATAGCACTTAATATAATCACAGCCACATTCGCCAGCTCCTGGTAAAACGTTGTTTGTCAGGGCAGATTCGCACGGCCATAAGTCTCTACAACAGAGCATGCCCAGTGAAAACCTTATATTTAATGGCCAGATACCTATCAAGCTTGCCTCTCTATGCAAGATCATGTTAAGCCAGCATATCAATTTACGATCAGTCCAAAAAATAAAAAACTGCCAATTGCGACCCTTTGGTGTTTGTATTGTCGTTATATTGCAGGAAAGCTTAGTAGTGGCCAAAAAGCAGTTTGACATACATAAGGACTTAATCGTAAAGAGCGTAAAAGGCAGCAGGAAAGCCCAATACAAACTTTATGAACTATATTCTGCAGCAATGTTCAATATATGTTATAGGATGATGAACACTAGGGAAGAGGCTGAGGATTTGCTGCAAGAAGCATTTTCGGAGGCTTTCCTGAAGCTGCATTCCTTTAGGTTCGAGTCAACATTTGGCGCCTGGCTGAAACGAATAGTAGTGAATAAATGCATCAACGAATTAAAAAGAAGAAAGACCGAGCTGGAATTCTGCGATGATATAGGAAAATTTGGGGGAAAAGAAATCGATGATTCGGATTTGCCGACATTAAGCGTAAACATGATTAAAACTGCCATGAACGACCTCCCAAAGGGAAGCAGGCTGATTTTTCAGCCTTATCTGCTCGAAGGCTATGATCATAGGGAAATATCACAAATATTGGGAGTTAGCGAATCGAATTCAAAATCGCAATATATGAGGGCCAAAAGAAGAATTAAGGAATTACTAAAAGATAAGATATATGAAAACTGATAAACTGGAACAATTTATCCTCGAAAACCGCAGCGGCTTCGATGATCTGGAAGCACCGGTAGATCTGTGGCCGAAAATCGAAAAGGAGTTGGCGCCCGAAAGAACAACCGTCGGGCTTGCTAAAATTTTTTGGAAGGCTGCCGCCGTAGTCGTAATTTTCGTCTCGTCTTATTATTTCCATGATTTTATGGATAATTCCATGGCCGACAATGCCGGATTGGCCAATGAGCAACAGACTGAATCATATAAAAGTCTTGTCGAGGCCGAAATGTACTATTCCTCGGAAATAAAATTCAAGAAGCAGGAACTGTTTCAGTTAACGGCCAATACACCCCTGCTTCAAAAAAATATAAATGCCGAGCTGTCGAACCTTGACGACATCTTCATAAAGTTAAAAGAAGATTTGAACGACAATGCCGATAACGGTGAGGTTATTGAGGCAATGATTCAAAATTACAGGATTAAACTTGATATCCTTGAGGAGATGCTTCAACAGATAAAAGTTAAAAACGCAAAAAATAATCATCATGATAAAATTCATAATGCGATATAAGATTATTTGCTTGTTATTATTGCTACTGCTGCAGACAAACCTCATTGGGCAAACCTTTGAGAAGAGCAGAAGCATCAGCAAATCGTTTTATGCCGGGAAAGATACCGAGCTTCAGGTCTCGAACAAGTATGGAAACATACAATTGGAGACATGGGAAAAGGACTCGGTAAAGCTTGACATTAGTATAAAAGTGATATCCTCGAAAGAATCAAAACTGAACATGACCATCGATTATATTGATTTCCAGTTTAATGCAACCAAACACTATATAATCGCCCAAACTGCTTTCGAGGGCCAGGGCACGTTTTGGTCCGACGTAAAAGACCTTGCAGGTACTGTTTTTAACAGCAACACCAAAACTCAAATTGATTATAAGGTTTATCTTCCCGCAAGCCTGAAAATCAGCATCGAAAATAAATACGGCAATATTTATATTTCCGATTACGCAGGTGAGATTAACATAAAACTTTCGAACGGTGATTTGAAAGCCCATCAGTTTACGGGTCAAACAACCATTGCCATGTCGTTCGCGAATGCTGATATCGACGAACTGTCCAAAGGAAAATTCGACATCAGTTATTTTTCGGAATTGCATATCGATAAGTGCGATAGCATAAGGCTCGACAGCAAGTCGTCGAAAATATATATCAAGGATTTTAATGCGCTTGATATCAACTCGAACAGGGATCGTCTTTCTCTTGGTGAAGGGAACAGTATAAGCGGAAAGCTAATGTTCTCCCATACTGAAATCGCAAAACTGAACTCTAGCCTGAAAGCAGACACTCATTATGGGGACTTCGAGATCAGTTCCTTAGGGAGGATGATAAAAGGAATTGATATCTCGTCGGCAAGTACCGATGTTATTATCAACAAGTTGTCATCGCAAGCAATTTCGATCGACATTACTTATAACGAAAATGCCGGTTTATATTATCAAGATGAGCTGAGCCGAAAAAAAACATCTAAAATCGAAACCGATAAAAAACTCGTCAATACCACAGGATTGTTAGGAACTGATAGTGCCTCGACAATAAACCTAAAGGCAAAAGTTCTTTCAGGAAGCCTGACGATAAACAACAAATAGCTTTTAAAGCAAGGGTATGATAATAAAAATGTCAAAAAAAAAACATAAAAATGAAACGGAATAACATAATCATAATTATCTCAATGTTCGTGCTGGCTACCACATATACGTCGTGCAGTAAGTTAAGCCCTGTTGGTGGTAACGGACATGTCCTTCAGGAGGAAAGGCGTTTGGTCAACTTCAATCAGGTAGTAAACGAGGGCGAATTCAATGTGATAATCACCCATGACACTATTTATCAGGCCGTTGTGGAGGCCGAGACCAACCTTATCCCTTACATCAGGACATTAGTTAACGGCAATACGCTTATAATTGACAGCCGCGAGATTCTTCAACCCGGTATGCCGATAACTATTTATGTAAGCACACCCGAAATAAATTATGTTGAAATGAGTGGTTCGGGGACTGTTTCCTGCGACTCGATATTCGGTAACAATGTTGGGGCAAAATTAAGTGGTTCGGGCAATATAGAGGCTAGTCTTTACGGGAGTGCCAGCGAGCTTGTGATAAGCGGCTCCGGGAATATGATCATCAAGATGGAATCGCAAGTGAATTATACAACGATAAGTGGCTCGGGGGATATTTATATTGCCGGCAACTCGAATGAGGGGGAGTTTAAGATTAGCGGCTCGGGAAATATAAACTCTTATGAGTTCCACCAGCAAAACCTCGATGCAAACATTAGCGGCTCGGGAAACATGTATGTTAATGTCTCTGATTTCCTAAAGGCACGGATAAGTGGCAGCGGTTCAATATTCTATCTCGGCACCCCGGGATTGGACATAAGTATAACAGGTTCGGGTTCAGTGATTAAACAATAAGTTTGAGACATGCGTAAAACTATAATAACACTAGTGATCATATTGTTTTCCCTAAATATGTACGGGCAGCTGTACGAGCAGCGTCTAGGGCTCAGGATGGGTTATACATCGGGCATTACGGGCAAGATTATAAAAGACCGCAGGGTTGCCTTGGAAGGCATGTTGGGGTTCCGTAAAGGAGGCATGCAGATATATGGCTTGATAGAGCGTCAAAAGCCGTTGATCGTCGATGGCATTCACGATCTACAGCTTTATTTTGGCGGCGGGGCCCATATCGGCTTCGTAAATGGAATTGAAAGATACAGGTCGTTTAACGGGCCCTCAGGAGTGTCGTATTACGAAGAAAGGATTGTTGGGCCGGTAATAGGCCTCGATGGTATTTTTGGGGTGGAATACACCTTGCTCAAGGTTCCCCTTACTTTTTCCGTTGATTTCAAACCGTTTGTGGAGTTGCAATCGTTCTATAAACTCAAAGCCAACTTTTATGATGTAGCTTTTAGCATAAAATATACGTTTAGGAAAATTAAATAATTAATATCATGAAAATTAAAATTATTGCTCCAGTCTTGTTTTTGGTATTCTCATTTGCAAACCCTTTATGGGCTCAGGAAAACAAAAACGAGTTTAAGACAATCTTCAAAAAAGATGAAGGAAAGAGTATTACTCATGGCGGTTATGGCTCGTTTAGCATAGGTTATACCAATATCGACGGCAAGGACGGCCTGCAGCTGGGTGGTCGTGCCGCCTGGATTCTAAACCACCATATTGCCATCGGAATTGCCGGGAAGAGTTTTTTCAACAACCTCACAAAATCGAGCGCATCCCATGATTACTACCTGGCAGGAGGTTATGGCGGCTTGTTCGTCGAACCTATTATTGCCCCTCAATCTCCCGTTCATGCCTCATTCCCAATAATGTTCGGCGTTGGCGGGCTGGCTGCTAAAAACGGTAATATATGGGACGACAACTATTATAGCGATACCTATTACGACACCGATGTGTTTTTGGTTATTGAACCCGGTGCCGAAATCGAGTTCAATATAGTGAAGTTCTTTAGGATATCACTGGGGGCATCCTATCGCTTGACGAACGGGGTACTTCTCCAGTATAAATATTATGATGACAACGATCTTGTTTTAGTGGACGTGCCGACCAACGCCCTTGATTCGTTTAATTTCAACATTAATTTCAAGTTTGGTTGGTTTTAAGATACAGAACTGCCTAAAGTATTAGTTTACGCAATGTGGGGCCGGCTCAAAATTGGGCTGCCCCGTTTTTTTTAAGGAATTCAAGATTTGCTTTTATGGTTATTCTCACAAGCGTATCATGAATTTTTATAATTTTACAAAAAAACAAAAAACGAATTGTCATGAAAAGTTTTGCAGTAGTACTTTCAGGTTGCGGTGTTTACGACGGGGCTGAAATTCACGAGGCAACATTGACCATGCTCGCCATTGCCCGCGAGGGAGCATCATATCAATGTTTTGCCCCAAACATTAAACAGCATCATGTAATAAACCACCTTGACGGAAAGCAAATGAATGAGAAACGCAATGTTCTTGTTGAGGCAGCAAGGATTGCCAGAGGCGACATTAAGGATTTAAAGGATTTTAAGGCCGCCGATTTTGACGCAATAATCTTCCCGGGCGGCTTCGGCGCAGCCAAAAATTTATCGACAATTGCATTTGACGGTGCCAATGCCAGTGTTAACGGAGATGTTGAGAAGGCTGTTGTTGCTATGAAAGAAGCAAGGAAGCCAATAGGTGCGCTTTGCATCTCCCCTGCTGTTATCGCAAAAATACTAACTAAGGTAAACCTTACCATAGGAACCGATAAGGCAACTATTGAGGTGATTGAGAAAATAGGGGCAAAACATTTTGAAACAACCCATGGCGATGTTGTTTTCGATGAGGAAAACCTGGTTTTTACAACACCTTGCTATATGCTAGATGCGAAAATAACCGATATCGACGACGGGGCGAACAATATTGTCGATGCCATGCTCAAATGGATGGATTAGGGATAGGTGAAGGAGGGCTTGACTTCTCGTGCAGGATTGGGGTCGTGCGACTATTATATGAAAAAAAGCTGAGATGAATATTTGCGAATTATTTGATATTAAGTACCCGATTATCCAGGGCGGTATGATCTGGTGCAGTGGTTGGCGACTGGCTTCAGCAGTTAGCAATGCCGGCGGGCTGGGTTTGATAGGTGCTGGAAGCATGCACCCTGATGTGCTTAGGGAACATATACATAAATGCAAAAGGGCAGCCCAAAAGCCATTTGGGGTTAATGTTCCTCTTATTTATCCCCAAACGGATGAAATAATACAAATTATTATTGATGAAGGAGTAAAAATAGTTTTTACTTCTGCAGGCAACCCTGCTAAATATACCTCTTTTTTAAAAGAAAAGGGTATTACGGTCGTTCATGTCATTGCCAACAAAAAGTTTGCCCTAAAGGCTCAGCAAGCAGGTGTTGATGCCATTGTGGCCGAGGGTTTTGAGGCCGGTGGCCATAACGGCATTGAAGAAACCACAACCATGGTCCTTATTCCTATGTTGAGGCAAATCATTGATATACCGATAATTGCCGCAGGTGGCATAGCGTCGGGCAAGGCAATATGCGCAGCCATGACCCTGGGCGCCGATGGCGTTCAGATTGGAAGCCTGTTTGCCGTTGCCGAAGAATCGTCGGCACACGGAAATTTTAAACAATCGGTTTTTGACGCCGGCGACGGACAAACAAAGCTTGTGCTTAAAAGCCTGGTGTCGGTACGCTTGATAAAGAACGAGTTTTTTCGGAAAGTGGCAAAGGCTGAAAGCGAAGGGGCCAGCCGTGCGGAATTGGCCGGGCTGCTAGGAAAAGGCCGGGCGAAACTGGGTATTTTTGAAGGTGACACAATTAACGGGGAACTTGAAATAGGACAAGTTTCGGCAATGATAAACGAACTTAAGCCCGTACAGCGTATTATAGCCGAATTAGTTGACGATTTCAACAAAACGGCACTTATTAAGCCTTATCTCATTTAGCCTGATTAATTCATGAAAAATGACAAAATACTTGTTATTATCATGACCCCAGTATCTTAGAAAAGTATTCCCAAGATCGGATTTTTGTCATTTTTTACTAAAGTGCATTTATTTTACGCATCTGCTTCGTTGCTAAACCTTTGAAATAGACTGCTATATCGTCAGGATTAGACGCCTCACATCTGCATCAAACTAAACGCATGAATTAATCAGCTTTGAACCATTCCTATAAATTAATTAATTAGATTTGCCTCTGAAATAAATAGAATGGAATTATGGATTTTGAATTTAGCGAAGAGCAATTAATGATACAACAGGCTGCCCGCGACTATGCTCAAAGAGAGTTGATCCAGGATGTGCTTGAAAGGGACGAAAAGGCTATTTTCCCTGAAAAGCATATAAAAAACCTTGCCGAGCTCGGCTTTATGGGCATGATGGTGGATCCGGAATACGGCGGCAGCGGTATGGATACCGTTTCTTATGTGCTGGCAATAGAAGAAATATCGAAAATAGATGCTTCTACCAGTGTCATCATGTCGATAAACAATTCCTTGGTTTGTTTCGGGCTCAACAAATTCGGCAACAAAGAGCAAAAACAAAAATATCTCACGCCTTTGGCAAGCGGTCAGGTGATAGGTGCGTTTTTATTGTCTGAGCCCGAAGCCGGGTCCGATGCCACCCATCAGCACACCACGGCCGAAGACAAAGGCGATTACTATCTGTTGAACGGCACCAAAAACTGGATTTCCAATGCGAATTCCGCCTCAACATATATTGTGATGGCCCAAACCCACCCCGAAAAAAGACATAGGGGGATAAATGCATTTATCATAGAGAAAAACACTCAGGGCATAAGTCTTGGGCCCCACGAGGATAAAATGGGGATGCGCTCGTCGGACACCCACTCGGTAATGTTCAGCGATGTTAAGGTCCCCAAGGAAAACCGTATAGGCGCCGACGGTTTCGGCTTTAAATTTGCCATGATGGTCTTGGAGGCCGGAAGGATTGGCATTGCCTCACAAGCTTTGGGAATAGCGTCAGGTGCCCTGGAAAGAGCAACTGCTTATGCAAAGGAGCGTAAGGCTTTCGGGACGGAAATTGCCAATCATCAGGCTATTGCCTTTAAACTTGCCGATATGGCCGTCAAGATCGAAAATGCCCGCAATCTTTGTTTAAAAGCAGCCTGGCTGAAGGATAATCATAAACCGATTACCGTTGCCAGTGCCATGGCCAAACAATATGCCGCCGACATGGCCATGGAAGTTACAACCGACGCAGTTCAGATTCATGGCGGATATGGATATGTTAAGGAATATCATGTTGAGCGCCTGATGCGGGAAGCCAAGCTCACTCAGATTTACGAAGGCACTTCCGAAGTGCAAAAGATTGTCATTTCCAGGGATGTGCTGAAGGATTAGCGGGCTTTGCCGATTTATTGACAACATAATGTTTTTGAAGTTTTAAAGATATATTCTTGAAAACTTGCTACTAAAACGGAACTTACATAGGACTTTGTATATTCCATAAGGGATAGGTCGGAATTTTTTGCTTTTTGTGGCAACAGGTCAATTAAATTATATTTCTGAATATAAATTATATGTCTTGTATATGTAGCAACTATTATGTATAT
>JAJRQZ010000013.1 GCA_024279935.1 Bacteroidota bacterium | reverse complement strand
GGAGTTAGAAAACAAGATAGTTGTGAATTGCTTTCAATTTGTATCTTTGAAATATTGAACACAACTTCGTAGTGAGGAAAGCAGACTAAGTAAAAGTTGTGAATTGCTTTCAATTTGTATCTTTGAAATATTGAACACAACGATTAGCCAATATTAGACAATGGATATATGGTTGTGAATTGCTTTCAATTTGTATCTTTGAAATATTGAACACAACATTACATAAAACTATCGTTTTCAAATACTAGTTGTGAATTGCTTTCAATTTGTATCTTTGAAATATTGAACACAACATCAGACCAGGGACGAGATAACGATATTGTGTTGTGAATTGCTTTCAATTTGTATCTTTGAAATATTGAACACAACCTTCCACTTCTAATAGCATCGGCAGTAAGTGTTGTGAATTGCTTTCAATTTGTATCTTTGAAATATTGAACACAACTTTCTTTTATTGGGGTTCCCTTTTCATCAAGTTGTGAATTGCTTTCAATTTGTATCTTTGAAATATTGAACACAACAGAGGTTAGGTTAATTATCTTACACTCAGATTATTGTGTTGAATATCAGGATGAGAAAACGAAAAAAGGTTGTTTATTCCATGGAATAAACAACCTTTTTTTAATTCCTAATTTTTAAAATAATTCTAGTTGTTGGGGAGTATCAGGCTTTGCGGCTTCTTTTATTCCCCTGAAAAACTCCATCATGCCGAATTGTTTATCGGTTAAAGTGAAAATTATAACCTCTCCTTTTGGCGGTAAAGAGTGTTTTACCCTTTTTATGTGCACTTCGGCATTTTCGCGGCTGTTACAATGACGGATATAAATTGAATATTGAAGCATTGCAAATCCATCCCGTTGAAGGTTTTTTCTGAAAAGGGCAATATTCCTACGATCCTTTTTTGTTTCGGTTGGCAAATCGTAAAAAACAAAGACCCACATTATCCTATACTGGTTTAAACATCTTAAATAACCCACAACATTAAATATAATCCGGATAGGTAATCTTTCTTGAAGTTCCTTCAAAACACTGCATGAGCGACGACGTTGTTTGCTGCATACCAACCATTAAAGGGCTTTTTGTATTGTTGATTAATATATCCATTGCAGGAATTTCAAGCAAATGGCGTTTTATTTCTGTTGTTAATTCCCCATTAAAACTATCAAGGCTCATAATCTCGATTACCTTTCTATCAACATAAGGACGGTATGGTTCCATAATATCGTCGGCAAGGCAGTAGGCATTGTACTTATTTATATGGTGAATTCCAAGTGCCGGCAAAGCCCCACTTGCTACCAACGATCTTGCCACAACAGCCCTCAAAATGGCATATCCATAATTTAAAATATTGTTTGGGGGCTCCCCAAACCGACCACGCCTAAACTCAATTTCAAAAATCGAATCCCCATAATAGGCAGCAGCCCTTGCCTCATAATTATCGGGGTCGCCGCTTTTTACTTGTGATGCCCAGTATTTCATTTTCTCAATATCTATTCCCAGTTGTTCGAGCAAAAGATATTGGTTTTGTATTTTTTGTTTTATGGTTTGTTGCCAGAGGTTTTTCTTTAGTGGAACACTTGCATCGAGTTGAAACCTAAGTTTTTCAGTATAGGTGCTGTGCGAGGCCAATGGGAGCATTAATCCTAGTGGCAAATGCCTCTGGTCATTAGTTAGGATTGCAACATTGTTTGCGACCAGTGATTGCAAAACAGCATTTGTAATTGTTATTTGTTGATTGTCGAGTATTATCATTCCAATATCTTCAATCGGAACTGATTTTATGGTTTTCTCAATCTCAACGGATAATTGATCCTGCTTTTTTGATAAGCGACAGGGATTTCCAAAATATAGTGTACGTTTTATCATAATATTGTTTTAACAATAAGCGTGGGATTGTACTTCTGCGTTTATAGTCAACCCTTTACTATCTCTGACTCAACATAAAATGAAAATGATTTGGCATAATACACCATGCTAATATATCGGCATAGGGCAAAACATATGTCTTTCCTTTTCGCAGGAAAAACAAATAGTTCTCCCACCTAAAGAAAATTTCACGGCAGTTATTTCCTTTGTTGTAAATGTGTTATATATAGCCTTCTTCAATGTTCATTAGTTGTTTTTTAACCAGAGTTTACTCTACTTTAAATCAACTGTTTATTAAGCCTTTTTAATATTTCCCAATCTATCTACTTTTAGTTTTATGCATGTTTGTTTAATCATATTTCCTTCAACATCTTTTTCTTCTTTATTTAAAGGTCCGAATTCTTTTTTATTTTGAATTGTAGTTGCAATTTCGTTTTTAACAAAAAAACATTGATTACCCGAACTACTCACCATCTTATAAATCCGTTTCCTCTGTGTCAAGCTTAAATTCTCAAAATTAATACTATTTATATTCTCAATTTCTTCTAGTGTTGGCACATAAACTAAATCATTAGGTGAGAGATAAGTGTATAAATTGTATTCAATACTATTTTTATCATAATATTTTTGGGGGACAGAGCTAAAACCCTGCTTTTCTCTTTCTATTACAATATTTAACGGCACCGTATCAAATTGCCTTACCAATTCACCCTTTTTGTTTTTGCCTTTATAAATGGCAAAAAACAGATTTGTCCCTTTTGCAGCTTCTACATATTTATCTTTTTTATTTCCTGTTTGCCCTATCGCAAATTTATTACCTAAGGTTTCATATACCCTTGCTTTGTAAATTGGATGATGGATTTTAACTCCGTTTAGTTCAACAATATTATTATTCATTTTGGTAATACCATCCTCCGAAAAGGCCAAATCCGGTCTTTCTTTTAATATGCCTTTATCATCTGTTTCGTTATATTTTGTCAAATGATTTATAAGTATTTTTTGAATCCCCGTATCAGTAACCGACTCTGTTATCCATTTTGCCGATTTAAAACTTTCGTCAACTGTTTTTCTAACTGCAGAATAATTGCTGTCTTGATAGTAAACATCAACTCTTTTAAGTTTTTCGTCGTTGAATTTATTATCCTTAAAATATTTTTTTATTGCTTTTACGTCGAAAGAATTATTCATCAATTCTTTAACTTTTCTGCTTAACTTCTTATCAACAAATATGAATTCTTTCGCAAACACACCATCAATAGCATTATTAATTGTAGTAGTTTTTATCTGTCGCAAATTCACTTTAGCAAAAACCGTTTCTTTGTGCATTGGTTTACGAATTGCCCAATTTGTGCCTTTTTGTGTTTTAATTTTAAGTATATCATTCTTTTTTATTTGATATCGATTTGTAGCCTTATTTATTACCCTTACATTTTGCTTAAAACTAACTACAATATTTTCCAAAGCATTTTTCGCATCAACTGGGAAATTTAGCCATGGCATTAAAAATTCTTTTGCGTATTTATTATTTACTCCCTTGTAAGTTTTTTCTTCAATTCTACGTAGTTTATTCCTTAAATCGAATCGTTTGTTTTCCGATCTAGCATGCTGATTGCTCAAATAGTTTACGTGATTTTTTGTTACCAAAGCCACAACTAAAGCATCCATTGCATGGTGGCGGTGATCTATTCGTTTCTTATTAAAGTCTTTTTTTAGTTCCATTGGTACATCGGTTCTGAAAAAACCTTTTTTCTCATCAAAATATCCAAAATCATTTGTTCCAGTTATTTGGTTCATCCGCTTAAAACGAGATTCTACTATTTCGTTCCATTTATCGTTCAATGCCCAATCGCGCTTTAGTGCTGTGGTTACGCTGCCTGTTATAGCAACTACATTTTTTGATGTAGCCTCTTGCTCACCATCTTCACGCACAACATTACTTAGCAAATTTTTTACAAGTTTGCTAATATATCTTGTATCGTTGAGTTGTCGGGAAATAAAACTTTCCGGAATATCTTCGCTTAAAAGTATTCTTTGCTTTTTACTTCCAGCGGCAAAATTTTTAGTGACAAAGTCCTGATATGCCTCTACACCAAATAGTTTTACCGACTTGCCCTGACCTAAATCTATTACTCTTTCAGGGTTTTGGTTAATCATCTCCATTGCTGTCATCCGATTTTTAAAACGGTTTACTTCCGATTCGCAAATAATTTTATTTCCTAAAGAATTGTCGAAGTACCTTGCTTGTGGTAAAACATGCTCAATCTCGTAATCACTTGTAAATAGTTTGCTCAGTGGAATTGGGATACCAGTATATGGCGACAAATATTTTTGTTCTAACCATAATTTGTATTTCACAATTTCGATTGGTGTAGGTTCGGTAGTTTTAACAATTTTTGAAATTTTAATTCCATCTTGCTCTTCCTTTTCTAAATCTTTATCGCTGTACTTTGATAAAACCCCATCTTCAAAAATTCTTAATTTCTCTTGCTGGTTTGGCGATTCGGGTAACACTCCTTCTACATTCTGATTCTTAAACTCACGCAACAACACACGAATGCGTTGATTTGTGTTTTGGTTTTTGTTAATATTATCGGTGATTTTTTTACGTAAATTAGCAGGGTTTTTCATTTCACGCCCCAATTCAATGTGAATTTCATCAAAGAAATTTTCTTCCCCATTGCCATAATATTGCCAAATATCTTTTACCACACGTAAAGTTTCTGTCACAACTTGTTCAACAATTGGATTTCTAAGTGAATGTTGTTTAAACTCTCGTAAAAATTGTTCAAGTTGAGCTGGTTTTTTCCAACTACTCGTATCATTTGCTTCGGCGTATTTTCCATAAACAGCATAACTTGCTTGATGCAATTTAAGACCCGAATATTGTCTTTTATAACCACAAAAACTTTGTAACATTCCTTTTGAAATGTCATCATCTGCCACTTCAGGTATTTTTGTTTTATTATGATTTATTGAATCTAATCTTTCATGGATTTCATCAACCCTTAATTTGTAATCGTTATTTATATCTTTATCTTTTGTGTGTTTATCCATTCTCATCAATGACAATAGTTTTTTTATTGCTTTTTCTGACAATGCTCCATAATCGTTTGTAAACGGTTTTATTTTTTTGAATTCTTGACGAATTTCAATTGGTAAGTCTAGTTTTGAGTTTTCATTATCGAGTGCATTTTCCAGCTCCTTTTTATCAGAAATGGAGTATAATAAATGCCAAATATCTATTTCCTTTTTTTGTGTTAAGAAAGTTGCCCAGTCAAAATCTTTGTGCTTTTTAAGTTTTGATATAAACAAAGCACGAGTTTCATTTAATGGATATTCTTTATCCTCAACATAATTCCAACGATATTCATTTATATTTAATCTTTTACCAAACTCATTTTTGAATTGCCCCAGAAAAGCACTTTGCTTTATTTTGGCTCTGTCGTTTAACCAATCAAATAATTTAACTTTTGCATCTGTATGTGGCAAATATTCTGATGTAACATCGAAATCAATATGAATTTTACCATCAATATTTTTTTCTCGCTGAAGTATTCTAATTTTTTCAACAAATTGCCACAATCTAAACTCCTGATACAAAGGGTGGCTTTTGTGTATTACTTTTATTGGATAAGTTTCAAATTGCCCATTTTTATTTTTATACGTTCTGGTTTCATATTTACAACCATCAATCAATGATTTTTTCGATTTTAGTGGACGTTGATAAAAAATAATATCGTTTACAAACAAGTTTGTAAAGTCTTTTTGCTTTATACTGTTCTGTTGTGAATAATTGTTAGCATAAAGTTCATTTGCACATTTGCTCAACAAATTATCATCTTGCAATTCTTTATGAAATTCTTTTTGTTTTTCAAGTATTGCAATTAGTTCTTCCTTATAAAAATGGCGTTCTATTGTTTTTACGAGTTTGCCGTTAATTTTTTGTTTAGGATTAGCAAGTAGAGTGTCATAAATGTATTGACAAACATACTTCTTCGAGTTCTTGATGTCTTGCTCGGTTTTTTTCTTTATGGCTATCCAATCTTTCTCTGAATCAACTGCCTTAAAAGTTCGTTTTAGACTTCCATCTTTATTAGTTGAAACGGTTACAATAAACTCTTTTGTTTTATTTTTCCAGTTTTCTGTTTTTACAATTTGTTTGTCATATTTCCAACCATTTGTAAAAAAAACATTGTATAGAATACTATCAGTACCTTTAATTTTTTCTCCTGAATCTTGCAATTCTTCAACTTTTAAGACTTCAAAAGTTTTTGATTTCCCTTCTTGTTCTTCTTCATCTTCTCCTCTTAATTGATAATAGCCACGTTTTTGGTTGAAATTAAGGAGCACCCAAGCTAGTTCCTGTAAACTTATTTTGTATTGTAGTGCTTTTTTTCGCAAATAATAAATTGTCCAATCGTAAGGTAGTTTTGTCTCTTGAACTGCTTGTTTAAATTCTTCGAGCATTTCGTTGAAACTATCTTTAAATAGAAATTCGAAATTACCATCCTCCGTTTCTTTATAATTTAATTTTACTTCAGCAGTATTAATGAACTGCCCTTTTCTATTTTCAAAGTCTATTTTATTAGCATAATGGTTTGGCAATGCATTCATAATATTTAAAACTCTGTGTAATCTTTCTCTGCGTAATAAGTGGCGTTGGCGTATTCGTCGCACACCTCTATAACCAGTTCTTTCAGCTGTTTGAGAATGACTTTGCCCTTGCCCAAATTTATCCATTACATCTTGGCTCATGGGTATTATTCTACTTCCTATTCCAATAATTTTACCTCCACCGAGTGTGTTTTCGTTATTTTCTTTAAAACTTCTTTCGATTAACGCCCAACCTATACTATTGGTTCCCAAATCCAGTCCTAAAATTCTTTTCATAATATTTTTGTGTTAAAATAATTCATACATTTGCGTTACAAATTGAAGCAATTCACAATAAGGATTATTCCGTTGTGAAAACATTTAAAGGGGCCTGATTTATTTCAGGTCGCTTTTTTTACATTCAATTGTCCAAAAAAAAGTTGAGCAATATAAATCCTGTAACGGTTTTCGTAGTTGAATAGCAAGATGTCATTGATCAACATTTTTTATTTAGATTTTGTCCGCTCAAAGTTACGAAAAATAAAAATAAATGTCCGAAATACAATCCCCCTGCATAAAACAATGCCACCGCGACTCGAAAGATGTTTGTTTCGGCTGCCGCCGGACAGGTGAGGAAATAGGAAAATGGTCGAAAATGACGAATGAGGAAAAATTGGCCGTAATCGACAAAACATATAGGCGCACTAATGTTGCGGGCGAGATGCCGCCCGCAAGTTTTCTGAGGTAAAAGAATAGTGTTTTAACAATAATATTTGCTCCTATATTTTTATAGAAGAAATTACGCCATCAATGTTGTCTTCGTTTGTAAACGCAACAAATTTATGGGTATTTCGGGGTAAGTTTTCCTAAATTGTTTGTACTTGCTCGTTTTAATGCCGGATGTGCCGAATTTTACCTCGATGGCAAATTGCTCATCCAACAATGGTTTAACAATAAAATCAGCTTCATTTTGATCGGCAGTCCTCCAAAACTTTATTTCATCAATCGAATAATCCTCCATCAGCCTGTTTAAAATATAGTTTTCCAATAAACTTCCTTTATCAATACGCTCAAGCGGTTTGTTGAAATTACCGCATAACATATTCCTTAACCCAAGGTCGTTGAAGTAAACCTTGGGCATTTTCACCAATTCCGTTTTAAGGTTTTTATAGAATGGCGTTATCAGTGTTATGTGAAAGCATTTCTGCAAAACAAAAAGATACTTATCAACAGTCTTTATGTCTGTTTTCAACGATTTCGACAGTTCATGCTTATTAAGGAGGCGCCGAATTTGCATTGAGAGAACCTGCATAAGCTGATAAAACTTCAGCTCATTGTCAACCTTCGTCTCAAGGACATCACGTTTTACATAAGAGTTTTTAATCTCCGTCAGAATACTAACTTTTCCCTTTTCATTATCGGTTTTGGCAAGCTCGGGATATGCACCAAATCTAAGGTGCTCTTCGAATAATTGCATTATATGATTATTCGTTGCTACTCAGCAGGTTTATCAAGTTGATTATCAATAGCCCCATGCTTCAGCGTGGGGCTATATATTTGAAATCTCAGTAGTTTTGGCGGAAATTTTGTGTTTTTCAAAACAAAAATTGTGACAAACCGGTTAGGTAACCAATGAGTTGATATTTTTCTCTACTGCTGAGTAGTAACCATCATAATAATATCGTTTTTAGTCAGGGCAAGAATAAATAAAATAGTTTTAAAAGACCTCCAAGTAAGCAAATATCGCCGGAGAAGCGCCACCAGAAAGTTTTTTGAGATGACTCTCTGTTAAGTGATGATATTGCTTCGACGTTTCTCCTCGCAAAGACGCTATTTCTTATTACAACAAACTCTTAAACCTCGGCCTCTTGGGTGAAATATCTCCCAATCTGGCTTTTTTGTTTATCTCGTAATCGCTAAAGTTGCCTTCGAAGAACTTCCAGTTGCCGTCGTCCTCATAAGCCAGGATATGTGTTGCCAGCCTATCTACAAACCAACGGTCGTGGGAGATCATGAGGACGCAGCCCGCAAAATTCTCGATTGCCTCCTCAAGCGCCCGCAAGGTGTTGACGTCGATATCGTTTGTAGGCTCGTCCAATAAGATGACATTACCGCCTTCTTTCAAGGTAATTGCCAGGTGCAACCTGTTTCTTTCGCCGCCTGAGAGCGTCCCCCCCTTCTTTTGCTGGTCGGCTCCGGTAAAGTTGAATCTGCCAAGATATGCGCGGGTATTGATTTTTGTATTTCCTATTTCGATAAACTCCGTACCGCCGCCAACAACCTCAACTATCATTTTTTCGGGCAGCAGGTCCTTATGCGACTGATCGACATAAGCAAGTTTAACCGTGCTTCCGATATTTATTTTTCCCGAATCAGGTTTTTCCTCGCCCATTATCATTTTAAAGAGGGTTGATTTCCCAACGCCGTTAGGGCCGATAATGCCGACTATCGCGTTTTTCGGGATGGAAAAACTAAGCTTGTCCATCAGGAGTTTATTGTCGAAACCCTTGCTAAGCTTATCAATCTCTATTACCGAACCGCCCAAATGAGGCCCTGGAGGAATATAAAGCTCAAGACTTGCTTCCTTTTCCTTCACCTCGGCATTGCTAAGCGAATCATAAGCGTTCAAACGTGCTTTTCCTTTGGCGTGACGTGCCTTTGGAGCCATGCGCGCCCATTCGAGCTCGCGCTTTAATATTTTTTGGCGCTTGCTTTCTGTTTTTTGCTCCTGTGCAAGCCTGTTCGTTTTCTGCTCCAGCCAACTGCTGTAATTCCCTTTCCATGGAATGCCCTCCCCCCTGTCGAGCTCCAGTATCCATCCTGCGACATTGTCGAGGAAATACCTGTCGTGGGTAACGGCGATTACCGTGCCGGGGAAGGTTTTTAGATATTGCTCAAGCCAGTGTACGCTTTCGGCATCAAGGTGGTTGGTCGGCTCGTCGAGCAGCAAAATATCTGGCTTGCTCAACAACAACCTACATAAAGCAACCCTTCGTCTTTCCCCTCCCGAGAGAACATCTGCTCTTTGGTCGTCTGGGGGGCAGCGCAGCGATTCCATTGCAAGATTCAATCTGTGGTCGAGGTCCCAGGCGTTTAGATCATCCATTTTTATCAATAAATCCCCTTGTTCGTCAATCAGCTTCATCATAATGTCGTCGTCCATCGGCTCGGCCATTTTTGCGTTCGCGGCATCATAAGCAGCCACAACATCAACAATGTCCTGTACTCCTTCCTGCACTATTTCCTTAACGGTTTTAGTGTTGTCGAGCTCAGGCTCTTGAGGCAGAAAACCGATTTTGTACTCCCTGTCGAAGGTAACATGGCCCTGGAAGTTATTGTCGAGGCCGGCGATAATCCTCAGCAGGCTCGACTTGCCGGAACCGTTGAGGCCCAAGACCCCGATTTTGGCTCCATAAAAAAACGACAACCAAATATTTTTGAGAACCTGTTTGTTGGGAGGGTAAGCCTTGCTGACTCCCTCCATGGAGAATATTATTTTTTTATCTGACATATATCGATTGAATCATCTTTATCCTAAAAATGCGAAAATAATGAAATTGCAAGTATAAAAGTTTCAAATACCGGCTTTGTTGGTCATTTTGTTTATTTTTGTTTTTTTCGTTCAACAAAGTCTTTCGTGGATTACATAGTAAAAAAATATATAGATTTTCATTGCTCCGAGGCAATAATAAAAAGGGGGACGGACTTGTTTTTGAAAGGCGCCGTCAGCAATGAGGTTTTCGACAAAGAGCACGACCGTGTTTTTTATAGCGTAAAAGGTGGGAGTAAATATAAGGTCGTTATCGAAAACCCCATGGAAACAAATATGGATACCACTTGCAACTGCCCCTACGACTGGGGCAGCGTTTGCAAGCATAAGGTGGCTGCTTTGTTGTACCTCGACAACCATAAAGAATTATTGTTCGCCGGTTATAAGGACGGCAAGCCGGGAACACCGGCAAAAACGCAAGTAAAAGCCAAATCCGCGGCAGTCCGCAAGTTCACGACCGAATACTTCCCGCTTGGCGACGGCAGCCAGGTCAACACCAATTGGATAATAAGCAAACTGCTTAACTCAAGCCTTGCAGGCAGATATTACAACTACCTGAACCTCTATTCGGAAGAAGGGGCCGAAATCATAAAACTCGAAAGAAACAAAATCGTGTTCCGGATACTTAGCGTTGTCGGCGACAATAATGCCAGCATTGAGATCAAGCTAAAAAAAGATGGTTTTTTCATCAAGCTGTCCTCAAGGCGAAGGTGCCACAGCCTGTCGGACGAAGAAGCCGTTCTGCTAAACACAATCGCAAACCTAAAAGACCTTGACCTGTTCAGGCTTTTTAAGGAGAAGAGACACCTGGATATCCCAAAAAACCTTTTGATAAGCTATGGGCTGGATACCAGCCTTCACTTTTTCAAGTATTTTGAGTTGTTCATCAATATCGAAAAAGGAATGACATATTCCCAAAAGCCAATTATCGGCGGACTTATCCCCGTTAACGGGAAAATAGCAGCCCCATTGCTGGATGCGATTAAGGACATAAGCAGCTTAGATTCCCCCTCAAGAATATCCACTCCCAAAATGTCCACAAAAAAGGCAGGTTTTGTCATCGATATCTTTAAATCGCGGGGATATTATGCAACAGGGCGGGAAATGTTTGATTGGTTTGAAATCACGGCCATCGTAGGACAGCCGTTCAAAAGAAATCCCGACAAGCTGAGCGGCCTGGGCTTCTACGAAGAAGCGCACAGAAGCTCCGCAAGCATTGCTTTAAGCAAGAACCAACTGGAGATCATCAAGCTAGGCAACAGCATCAAGGAAATAAACAGAAAGTCGAAAAACAGCGAAAGCCTGGCCCTGTTTAATATGCTCAGCAAAGCCTTCGAGCTGCTCTCTGACGAAAAGTATGTGTATATCGGCAGTTGCGCCCAACATGGCCAAATAAACAAAAGCAAGCTTCAGGAATGCAAGATAAGCGACAAAACCCTCGACCTGGCTTTTCATGTCGAAAACCCGAAAGGCTTTTACAAACTGAAGCACTTTTTAAAATTGGAGGACCGATTGATCGACCCTGAGGACGACGAGCTTGCGTCATATTATTATTTCAGCCATTTCAACGGTCATGTCCACCTTCACAAAAGCATGGCGATGTGCGCTTACCTGAGCGCTTTTGACGTTCCGCCCATGATGAGCAGCAAGCATCAGGATTTGTTTTTCGACAAGCTTGTGAAGCCCCTTGCGGCCAACTTCAGCTTCGACTTCAAGGGCATCAAGGGGTTCACGAAAGAAACACAAGGGATTAAAGCCGAAAAAAAACAAGTCTTTCTTTCGGAACAGGACAATCTGGTAGTTTTAAAACCGATGATCTTATACAGCAACAAAATGAAATCAGCCGTTTTGTCCAACACCAAGCTGGTGTCGGCCAAAGAGAACAAACTCGTCGAATATTCAGGGGAAACCGACTACAAAGACTCTTATAAGGACTTCATGCTCAGTGCCCACCCTTCTTTTCAGGAACAAAGGCAAGGTGATTTGTTTTATATGAGCATCGATCAGATGCTTGAGGACGATTGGTTTATCGGTTTCTTCGAAAAATGCCTTCAGGAAGAAATTGATGTTTACGGGATTGATAAATTGAGCAAACTGAAATATTCGCCCTTTAGGGCAAAAACAAGCACGTCGATAAAATCGGGCATCGATTGGTTCGACATTGAGATAAATATTAGTTTTGGCGATGAAGTTGTTGATCTAAAGACTATTAAAGCAGCCATTCAAGCCAGGAAAACCTATGTTAAGCTCAGCGACGGCAGTATTGGCAAGCTTCCGGGGAAATGGCTTGAGCAAATGCAGAAGTTTTTCAGGAACGGCCTGGTCGAAGACGGCAAGATAAAGATATCGAAGCTTAGGTTCTCGATTATTGATACGCTTTTCAAGGAGATAAACGACGAAGCCGTGCTAAAAGAGCTTTATGCGAAAAAAGCCCTGCTGAAGAACGCGGGGAAAATAAGCCGCGCAAAAGTCCCGGATACCATTAAGGCAAATCTGCGCCCATATCAAAAAGAAGGCCTTAGCTGGATGAAATTCCTGAACAAGCTGAAATGGGGGGGGATCCTGGCCGATGATATGGGCCTGGGCAAAACCATACAGGTCTTGACTTTTTTGGAAATGATCAAGACCAAGACTTCGCCCGCAAGCTTAATAGTTGTCCCGACAACGCTACTGTTCAATTGGGAAAACGAAGTCGGGAAATTTGCCCCCGACATGAAAATTCATTTTTACTATGGGCAAAACAAAACCGTCAGCAAGAGCAAGATAAAGGATAACGACTTGATCATAACTACTTACGGGCTACTCACCCGCAGCATTAAGGAATTGAAAAAATATACCTTTAATTATGTTATCCTCGATGAATCGCAGGCCATAAAAAACCCCTCGTCGCAACGATATAAAGCCGCTTGCCTGCTAAACGCCAATAACAGGCTTGCCCTAACGGGAACCCCGGTAGAAAACGGCACCTTCGATTTATACGCACAAATGAACTTCCTAAACCCGGGCATGCTCGGCAGCATCAAAAACTTCAAGGAACACTATTCAAACCCCATCGATAAGGATGGCAACAAAGAAATAGCCGCCGAACTGCAAAAAATCGTCAACCCTTTTATCTTGAGAAGGACAAAGGAACAGGTAGCCACCGATCTGCCAACAAAAACCGAGGATGTCATTTATTGCGAAATGGAAGCCGAACAGCGGAAAATATATGATGAACGAAAAAATGCTTACCGCCAAAGCCTGATGAAAAACATTGAGGACGAAGGCCTTGGCAGATCAAAATTCCTTGTCCTTGACGCTCTTCTGAAACTGCGGCAAATATGCAATGCCCCCGAGCTTGTTAATAACGGGGAGCATAAAAACTTTCCTTCGGGAAAATTAAACGAGTTAATCAAGCATATAACCGAAAAAACTTCCAAACATAAAATCCTTGTTTTTTCACAGTTCGTAAGCATGCTAGGCATTATTAAGGCAAAACTAGGGGGTCTGGGCATCCAATACGAATACCTCGACGGGCAATGTACTAAGGATCAGCGACGCGACAGCGTCGCTAAGTTTCAGGACAACAAGGATCTAAGGGTGTTCTTAATTAGTTTAAAGGCCGGCGGAACAGGCCTGAACCTCACGGAGGCCGACTATGTTTATATTTTCGACCCCTGGTGGAACCCGGCAGTGGAGGAACAGGCAATCGACCGTTGCCACAGAATAGGCCAGGGCAAAAAAGTTTTTGCATACCGGATGATATGCAAGAACAGCATAGAGGAAAAAATTACCCAATTACAGGCAAAAAAGAAAAAAATTGCCGGCGACCTCATAAAAGTTGATGACGAAAGTGTATTGAAGAGCATGAAGATGGATGATATAGAATCCTTGTTCGGATAAATGAACCGGACTTCAAACAACTGAACCTATGACCAGTTAAATTTGGTTAAAGATGAAAAACACAACAAAAAGAAATGTACTTTTGATAAAAAAATGAAAATTAATGCCATATTGCTGTTATGTTTCCTGATCATGGGACTTGCCTTGAACGCCCAGGACCAGCCGGGCAATAAACAAAAGCGGAAGGAGGCCAAAAACTTTATCGAACAAAACAACAAGTGGCTAATCGACCTGCCGGTGTGGATTCCGGGCTTCAGGGGTAATTTTGCCTATGGGGACATAAACATAGAAGGCGAGGACGGAATGGATCCCGTTAACCCGCAAGAACCCCCCGGAGGGATTATCGGCGATGTGTTGTCAAGGGTTTTCAGCGAAAGATGGTATTTGAAGTTCTTCTTTATAACAAGACTGGCTTATGAAAACGATTTCTTATTGATGCAGCTCGACGGGCTGGGCGGCGCTATTGGGGGATCTGTCAAGTTTTTATACAATGACAAGGAAATTGTTCAGGCAAATTTCCAAACTATAAACTTCCGCTTTTTCGGCGGATACAAATTCATTAACTACACCAGCTCATCAAGCAGCCTCAGATATGAGCTTATAGGCTACCTGGGTGGCAGGTTTTATTTCCAAAAAATATATTCCGACCTAAACCAGGCAATAAACAAAATTGATATCAACCCATCCTGGACTGAACCGATAATAGGCATCCAAAACCAGTTAACCCTGAAGAGATGGCTTTTTTTATTTCAAGCCGATTATGGAGGTTATTTCGTGAGATCGAAAAGCAGTTGGCAAATCTCATCCTCTGTGTTATACAAAAGCGGTAAGCACATAAACCTGAAACTGGGATGGAACTATTTGGACCTCAACCATCATGATGTTTTTTTAGGTGAAGGATATGTCGTTCGGGCCAGTTTCTCGGGACCCATGGCAGGAATTGGATTCGAATTTTAATTCTTGTCTTGATATTTCCCTGCGACTAGCTAATTCTTTTAACTTTGTAGCCATCAAAATCAAAAAATGAAAATACAGGATACTACCGAGATTGCAAAGTGGGTTGAAGATTATGCGGCCGGCTTGTTGAAAAGAGCAATGTTCAAGATATCGGATACCGAGATTGCAAAGGATATTGTACAGGATACTTTTTTGGCCGCCACCGAAAAACTTCACCCCTTTAAAGGCAACAGTTCGCCAAAAACCTGGCTATACTCCATCTTAAACTTCAAGATAATAGATTATTACCGGTCGAAGGCCAGGCAAACAGTTAGCCCCGCAAACCAGTCGCTGCTGAAGTTCTTTACCGAAACCGGCGAATGGGCCGATCCCAAAAAACCCAAGTCCTGGGAGGACGAAGGCAGCCTGCTCGACGATTCCGACTTCCAAATGGTTTTGAGGAATTGCCTTGAAGCCTTGCCCGAAAAATGGAATGCCTGCGTAAGGATGAAATACCTCATGAATAAAAAAGGCGATGAGATCTGTCAGGATTTGGAAATTACGCCTACTAATCTGTGGCAGATAATACACAGGTCGAAGCTAAACCTGCGCGACTGTATCGAAACTAACTGGTATAAAGATTAATAAGCCGATTGATAATATAAAATAGAGAGACCGAATGAAGAGATTGATGAAAATAATGTTTCTTTCTTGCTTAAAGGCAACCGAATTGATAGAAAAAAGACTTGCCTTTGAACTGAGCATTACCGAAAAAATACAACTGGCGGCACATAAAACAATGTGCGATGCTTGTTCCAATTATGAGGATCAAAGCATATTGATCGACAAGGGCCTGCATAATTTAGGGGAGTCCGCCAAAATAAATGTTGACATGGATGCTTTTAAAAAATCTATTCTTGACAAAACAAATCACGGGCAAAACTAAAACCAGATGGGTTTCCCCAAACTTAAACTAAACCAAAACACACACTTGGCCATCTCGCGTTTCAAGGAAATGGATTTGGCCGCGATAGAAAACTTTGACCTTCCCATTGAATTAATGATGGAGAACGCAGGTCTGCAACTTGCAAGATTGCTTGCCTCCCTGTTGGGAAAATCAGGAAAAATACTTTTCGGTATAGGAAAAGGAAATAATGGCGGCGGCGGGCTTGTTGCCGCCAGGCGCCTATCGGCATGGGATTTCGATGTGTATTTGTACTTGCCGGACGACAAACTAAATGAATTGCCCAAAAAGCAATTTAAAAGGGCTATCGCCTTTGGCGCAAAAACCACTGTATTTCATGATATTTCTGTTCACAATTTCGATTGCGACATATTTGTGGATGCATTCATGGGTTTCTCCCAAAGGCTCCCAATACCTGGTCAAATCATGCAGATACTGGGAATTGCTAATGCCACAGGCAATAAAACTATCTCACTCGACCTTCCTACTGGTTTTAATAAGGATAGTATGGAAACGCCTTTTAATCCGGACATCATACTAACTATGGCAGCCATGAAAACCGAGTTGATCACTCTCATGAAGTCCACAAAAATATTTATCGCCGATATCGGCTTCCCGGCCGGAATTTATTCTGAGTTCGGCATGGAATATCCTGCACAATTTACCGAAAACGCTATTGTCAGGATCAAAAGAAACATATAAAAACTTTCTGTTTAATATATTAATTATCAACTTGTTTGCAATTTCTTGTCAGGAATTGCCATTATCACGACTTATTATCAAACACTATAAATCAAAAAAAATGAAACGTAAGATTCAACAATCCGTTATCGGCGGTATAGTAGGTACCGCGGCAATGACATTAGTAATGTTTGTGGCGCCCATGATGGGGATGCCGAAAATGAACCCTGCCGAAATGATGTCGGGAATGATGGGAGTGCCCCTGGCAATGGGCTGGCTGATACACTTTATGGTAGGTGTTGTTTTCGCTGCCGCCTACTCTTTCCTCTTGCAGTCCCTTCTTGTTAAACTCACTAATAATGTTTTAAAAGGCTTGGTTTTCGGAATTATTATCTTTGTTTTCGCACAGATAACGATGCAGCTTTTGGGTGCGATGATGGGCGTAATGCCAAAACCCGCCGGAAACTTGGCGCTTGTAGTAATGGGGAGCATTATCGGGCATGTTGTTTATGGTGTCGTAACCGTGATGTTCATCAAAGAAGAAAATTAAAATGATTTTTATTAGGCTTACAATATTTCTATCAGGCTTTATGTTTGCAATAAGCTTAAGTTCACAAACTGAAAAAAGCGTGCAGGAAGCCCATGGCCCGGAAGTTGGGACGGAAGCCCCTATGTTCGAGGCCGGCGATGCCGACGGCTCAAGTTTTGTCTTAAGCGAAGAGTTAAAGAACGGCCCTGTCGTGTTGATGTTTTACCGTGGTTTCTGGTGCCCTGTTTGCAATAAGCACCTGGCTAGCATTCAGGACAGCCTTGAGCTTATCGAGGCAAAAGGGGGCAAAGTAATTGCAATATCCCCTGAGAAACCAGAATATCTCGATAAAATGGCCGAAAAGACCGGAGCCGAATTTACCTTGCTTTACGACAAAGGCCACAAAATAGCAAAAGCCTTCGACGTGAACTTCAAACCCACGTCTAAACAACTGTTTACATATAACGTCCTGTTGATGGGAAACCTAAAGAATACACATAGCGACAAATCTCAGCAATTACCGATACCGGCAACTTTTATAATAAATACAGATGGCAGGATAGCCTGGCGGCAACTCGATCCCGATTACCATAATCGCGCTTCCGTGAAAGATATTTTAGGGGCTTTGGATAAATTAAGATAGAAAGGAGTATCATGAACTTTAAATTATTGATGATCAGCATAATATTTGTAGGCCTGAACCTGAATTCAATAAATGCACAAAACCGGACTCAAGAGAACGGCGAGAAAGGTATAATATTTTTCGATGGCAGCTGGCAAGAGACCCTGGTAAAATCAAAGGAGGAAAACAAGCCTATTTTCCTGGATGTTTGGGCCGTATGGTGCGCACCCTGCAAAATGCTCAAAAAGAATACTTTTCCTGACGAAGAGGTCGGGAAATATTTTAACGGGAACTTTATTAACATAAGCCTCGACGGCGAAAAGGGAGATGGGGCCGCGCTGGTGAAGAAGTTCGGGATACAAGCATATCCATCGCTTATAATACTTAATACCGAAGGCAAGCCCGTAGCATATTACCCCGGATATCTCAAACCGGCAGCTTTCCTTGAATTTGGCAAGACAGGGATCGAGGAACTGAACAAATAATAAAATGCAACAAATTAAAGAGGCCAAAAAATCCCTGCCCTTTTAAAACACTGTTACTACTCAGCAGCAGAGAAAAATATTAACTCATTGGTTACCTAACCGGTTTGTCACAATTTTTGTTTTGAAAAACACAAAATTTCCGCTAAAACTACTGAGATTTCAAATATATAGCCCCACGCTGAAGCATGGGGCTATTGATAATCAACTTGATAAACCTGCTGAGTAGAAACAAAACACTTGAATGAGGCACACTGGGCAATTCCAGCCCCCTATTTCCTTATCCTAATCAGCTTGGTGGTATTATAGCCGGTATTGTTTTCCCCTATCCTGAAATAATAAACTCCCGTTTCGGTTTTATGGCCCATATCATCGGTTCCGTCCCAGATTATTTTATGCTTTCCAACCTCCAGCCTTGCATCGTGAATAAGTTTGATAAATTTCCCGGAGGCATCGTAAACGGAGATTTTATAAATACCAGCATGCTTAAGCTCAAATTCCAGCAATGCGGTATCCTTAAAGGGATTAGGAAAAACAAGCAGCCCCTCGATGCCGTCATGCGTTTTGCCCTCAACTGCCGAAACAAGATCGTTATAGCTAAATTGATGGATTACATCTCCGTTGTCGGAAATGGCAATAAGCCGCAAATCGTTTTCATCGAGGGTGATCTTGCAAAAATTATAGGTTTTCGATACCTTTATTATATTGGGGTTTGAGGCATCAGGATTATAAAGAGGTGCGCCGCCCCCACCTGCCGTAACATGAACAACATCGTTAACCACAGCACACGAATAATAATGGTTATGCCCACCTATCACCATTTGAACGCCATATTGTACGCAAAGGGGTTGTATATAATCCTGGACGTCGGAGTTGTTGGAATGCCCGCCTCCTGCCGACCAGCCCGGTTTGTGGAGCAAAATAAACTTCCATTGCTTTTGGGCGTTCGCCAAATCGTCAACTATCCAGTTATATTGTGCCGATCCGGGAGTATAATCCGTAAACTGGTCGATTACCGTAAAATGTGCAGGGCCGTAGTCGAACGACCAATAATAATCTGAGCCCGAATAAAACGGATAAGGGAAATATTTTGCGAACAAAAGCCCGTTTCCTTCGTGATTTCCCATTGAGCCCAAATATGGCAGCTTCTGCATCATCTTCCTTATATTTGAATATTGTTCGTCAAAAAACTGATTGTCCCAGTCCGGTTCCTTATTTCCGTCGGTTACAAAATCACCTGAGGAAACAATAAAAGTGAGTGCTTCGGTATCGTTTTCTGTTTCTGCAAGTATCTGTGCAGCAACGTCATCGTGATGGCTTGGGTAAGTCCTTGTATCACCATAAGCAAAAAATGTCAGCTGTGTTTTTGTTGAAGCAGGAGCCGAGACGAATTTCCCGCTAACAGTATCGGGAGAGGCAATTACCCTATAATAATATACCGTTTCGGCCTCTAGCCCTATAAAAGTATATCTGTGCTGGTGAAAGTTTCCATACTCGGTAGTAATGTCGTTTCCCAAAGAATAAGTAAGGTCGGTGCCCCATTGGACCAAGCAGCTTTTTTCGCTGTTAAGCTGCCATAAAACTTGCACCTCATCGGCTTGGGCCGTAAAGATCAGATACGGCTCTTTCCTGAAATTAACATTCAAGGATTTCTTTTTGCCCGAAGAAACCGAGGCCGGTGTATTCAGTACAACAATGCCCTCAGGATTTTGAATTTGGCCGCAAAAAACATCTTCATTCGAAAAAGCAATAAGCACAAACACTAACAAGTATATCCGCAACTCAAATAATCTATTCAAAAACAACATATTATATTTTTATGCAAAGTTATAATAAACTCTTGGATTATTTCCGGCAATTAAAACATGTTTGAACCTTAACTGCAAATTAACAAATAAATATGTCAGGGGAACTAAAAACAAACGACTGTTATAGCAATTAAAGTCTCAATAAAACAATTAGGAATGAAAAAATTAATTACTTGTTAAGCAAAATTGTTAATTTCACAAAAATTTAATTAAAAAGTAATTTGATCTTTAAACAACTCACGGGAATAACACTTGTGGGTTGTTTTTTTATCTTAAAAACGCATGAAATGAAAAATTATATAGCCAACATTCCGGATACAGATAAAAAAAGGGTGGTCATTGTTGGAGGAGGCTTTGCCGGCATAAAGGTAATGAGGGAAGTAAATTCCGACGGTTTTCAAACAGTGTTGATTGACAAGAACAATTTCCATCAGTTCCAACCGCTTCTATATCAGGTCGCAACAGCAGGCTTGGAGCCCAGCACTATTTCGTTTCCCGTGAGGAAGATACTTCAAAACGAAAAGGATGTCCACTTCAGGATTGCGGAAATCCTTGAAGTTCATGCTGATGAAAAAGAAATTTCAACAACTATCGGCAGCTTGAGATACGACCACCTTATTTTGGCCATAGGCGCCAACACCAATTTTTTCGGACAAGAGAACATTATGCGCTATTCGCTTTCGATGAAAACCGCTTCCGATGCGATTTTGATCAGGAACACGATCCTGGAGAACTTTGAAAAAGCCTTATTGGAAACCGATAATGAGAAAATCAGCCAATATATGAACATAGTGCTGGTGGGCGGAGGCCCAACAGGTGTAGAACTGGCCGGGGCCTTGGCCGAAATGAGAAAATATATCTTCCCAAAGGACTATCCCGAACTTGATCTGTCAAAAATGAGGATAGTGGTTTACGAAGCATCAACGAGAATATTGGCGGGCATGTCGAATCACGCATCCCGAAAAGCATTGTCGTATTTGAAAAAACTTGGCGTTGAAGTTTATACCGACACAAGCGTGGAAGATTATGACGGAAACATCATCAAGCTGTCCGATAAAAGCTCGCTTAGCTCTAAAACACTTATCTGGGCCGCCGGGATCATCGCCAACTCGGTAACAGGGCTCAAAAAGGAAAACTTCGGGAGGGGAAACCGAATGAAAGTTGACCGCTTCAACAGGCTGCTTGGTTATAAACATATTTATGCCCTGGGCGATGTATGCATTATGGAAAGCCCGAAATACCCCAACGGGCAACCACAAGTTGCACAAGTTGCAATTCAACAGGCAAGCAAGCTTGCCAACAACCTCCATAGGCTAAAGGCTGGAAAAACACCCAGGGAATTCGAGTATAAAAACAAGGGCTCCATGGCCACTATCGGCCGTAACCTGGCCGTGGCAGACCTGCCGTTTGCCAGGCTCAAAGGTTTTTTCGCATGGGTTTTATGGTCTTTCGTCCACCTGTTCATGATAATCGGTGTTAAAAACCGCCTTTCGATATTCATTAATTGGTCATGGAATTACCTTACTTACGATCAATCGCTAAGGGTGTTGATAAAACCAAAACGCCTCGACGGCAACCAAAATTCTCAAACTTTTATTAAAAAGGATGAAATAAAATAGAAAAAGAATTATATTTATTGACTGATAAAACAGAATATTAACTGATAAATAACAACATCATGAATGCCGGTCTGAAAAATTTGGAAAGTTGGAAAAATCTCGAGAAACATTTCGGTGAAATTAAAAATGTTCACATAAAAACATTGTTTTCAGGAGACAGAAATCGCGCCAAGCGATTTACATTGAATAAATTAGGAATATATTTCGATTTCTCCAGGCACAGGATAAATGAGAAAACATTGGATCTATTGCTCATGCTGGCAGAGGAGCGCGGTGTTGAAAAGAGGCGCCTGGAGATGTTCGACGGGGGAAAAATAAATATTACCGAACATCGTGCCGTTTTGCACACCGCTCTGCGAGCGCCCAAAGGCTCGGAAATATTTGTGGACGGCAAAAACATTGTCCCGGAGGTTCATGATGTGCTCCACAAAATGTCCGCCTTTGCGGATAAAATCAGAAATGGACAATGGAAAGGATTTAGCGGCAAAACAATTAAAAATATTATAAACATTGGCATAGGCGGTTCCGATCTTGGCCCGGTCATGGCTTATGAAGCATTGAGATATTATAGCGACAGATCACTTAACTTTCGTTTTGTGTCCAATGTTGATGGCAGTGATCTTGCCGAGGCAGTTAATGGGATCGATGCCGAAGAAACACTTTTTATTGTTGCTTCAAAAACTTTCACAACTCTCGAAACCATGACGAATGCCAATTCGGCGCGTTCGTGGATTCTATCGAAACTTGATGATAATGAGGCTGTTGCAAAGCATTTCGTGGCCCTTTCAACCAATGCTGCCGAAGTAAGCAAGTTTGGTATCGATACAAAAAACATGTTCGGTTTCTGGGACTGGGTAGGTGGCCGCTATTCCATGACATCTGCCATTGGCCTATCAACAATGATAGCAATCGGACCGGAGAATTATTCTCAACTTCTCCATGGTTTCCATCAGATGGATGAGCATTTCCGAAAAACACCATTAAGAAAAAACATCCCCGTGATAATGGCTCTTCTTGGAGTTTGGTATAACAACTTCTTTAATGCCGAAACACAGGCCGTTTATCCTTACGAAAATTATTTGAAGCGTTTTCCTGCATACCTGCAACAGCTTACAATGGAAAGTAATGGAAAACAAACCACTCTCAAAGGGCAAAAAGTAGATTATCAAACAGGTGCAATTTTCTGGGGCGAGCCCGGAACCAATGGGCAACATTCCTTTTATCAGCTCGTTCATCAGGGAACTAAATTAATCCCGGTTGACTTTATAGGCTTCAAGAAATCACTCAATCCTTTGTCTTCTCATCAGGATTACCTTATTGCGAATATGCTGGCACAGGGCGAAGCATTGGCCTTTGGAAAAACAGATGAGGAAGTTAGGGCAGAAGGGGTCGCACCGGAATTAATACCCCATAAAGTTTTCGATGGGAACCGTCCTTCCTCAACATTCTTTTTGGATGTTTTAACACCGGCAAATCTTGGAAAATTAGTTGCCATGTATGAACATTGTGTTTATGTTCAATCTTTGATTTGGGATATAAATGCATTCGACCAATGGGGCGTTGAACTTGGCAAAGTGCTGGCTAAGAATATTATACATGAAATTGAAGACGCAAATGCAAGTTTGAATCACGATAGTTCAACAAACGCCCTTATCGATCTATATCGATCAAGTAAATAAAACTAAATGATTATTTGATAAGACCGCAGATGGTTTTGTCCTATTTTTAAAATTATTATTAATTAAAAATTCATATTTTGAATCACAAAATTATAACTACTGAAGAATTAAAAAGTCTTATAAATAAAAACGATTCTATAATTATCTATGCCAGACCAATAGATGCCTATAATGGCTGGCGAATGGAAAATGAAAAAAGAGGCGGACACATAAAAGGAGCCAAAACTTTACCTTCTAAATGGGCAAATTATCTCGATTGGATAGAAATTGTTAAATCAAAGGGGATTTTGCCCGAGGACGATATTGTCATCTATTCCTATAGTGAGGACGATTCTCTTAAAGTTGCGAATAGTTTTGATAGTGCCGGATATAAAAATATTAGCATTTATAATAATTTTGTTAGCGAATGGACTGCCAATCAGGAAAATCCAATGGACAAATTGGCAAATTATTCAACGCTAGTTTATGCCGATTGGGTGAAAACGCTTATTGATGGCGGTAACCCACCGGAATTTGCCGGAGGCGATTATGTAATTTGCCATTCGCATTATCGCAATCGGAATGCATATTTAAGCGGGCATATTCCCGGGGCTATCGACTTGGATACCCTTGCTTTGGAATCGCCTGAAACATGGAATCGCCGTAGTCCCGAAGAATTGAAAAAAGCCCTTGAAACCCATGGAATTACTTCTGAAACAACAGTAGTTTTATATGGAAAATACATGGATCCCGACAACGATGACGAGTTCCCCGGAAGCGCGGCCGGCCATATTGGCGCTGTCCGCAATGCTTTTATAATGATGTACACAGGAGTAAAAAATGTTAAAATATTAAATGGCGGATTCCAGTCGTGGAAAGATGCAGGATACAAAACAAGTACAGAAGATGTTGTTAAACAAGCAGTTGACGATTTCGGGGCTAGCATCCCCCAAAACCCCCAACTGGCTGTTGACCTGCCTCAAGCAAAAGCAATGATTGCGGCCGAAGATGCCGATATTGTTTGCGTCAGGTCGTGGCCTGAGTATATTGGAGAAGTTAGCGGCTATAATTATATTGAAAAGAAAGGCCGTATCCCGGGTGCTATTTTTGGTAATTGCGGCAGCGATGCCTACCACATGGAAAACTATCGCAACCTGGATCATACCACGAGGGAGTTCCGCGAGGTAAAAGCCATTTGGGAAGAACGAGGTATTACTCCCGACAAACACCTGGCCTTTTATTGCGGCACCGGTTGGCGGGGCAGCGAAGCCTTCTTCAATGCCTGGTTAATGGGTTGGCCCAGGGTCTCCGTTTTCGACGGCGGCTGGTTCGAGTGGAGCAACGACCCTAACAATCCTTACGAAACCGGCATGCCTGACTAAATCTGATATTATGGAACAAATTATTGCCCTCGACGAATTTGCACAAGATACCTTAAAAGGCTTAAGCTCGGAAAAGAAATATCTATTCTCGAAATACTTTTATGATAAAAAGGGTAGCGAGATATTCAGGGATATCATGCGCATGCCCGAATACTATCTTACCAATTGCGAACTGGAAATCTTCCAAACGCAAAAAGAACAAATACTATCGGAATTCAAAAACGGCGGCGCCCATTTCGACATCCTCGAGCTCGGCGCCGGCGATGGCCTTAAAACCAAGGTTTTATTATCGCATTTCGTAAACCGACAAATTGATTTTACTTACTCGCCAATAGACATCTCCGGTACGGCAGTGACTAATCTTGTTGAAGATTTAAAGGATGATATTCCGGGATTACAGGTAAATGGACTAAACGGCGACTATTTCAAAATGCTCGACTCGTTCAAAAATAATGGAAACCCGCGAAAAATAGCACTTTTCCTTGGCTCCAACATCGGGAACTTCAATGATGCCCAGACCTTGGATTTTCTATTAAAACTCAGGAATTCCCTCAATAGTACCGATCAGGTATTTATTGGTTTCGACCTTAAAAAGGAAGAAAACATTATCCTCAAGGCATATAACGACAAAGCCGGGCATACGGCAGCCTTCAACTTAAACCTTCTCGTCCGTATCAACAGGGAATTGGGAGCCGATTTCAATATCGACAATTTCTATCATCATGAGGTTTATGATAATTTAAGCGGCAGGGCCGAAAGTTTTTTGATAAGCAATACAACTCAGGAGGTTCACATTAAAATGCTCGGCATGACTTTTCCATTCCTGAGAGATGAGAAAATTTATACAGAGATGTCGCAAAAGTACGATCTGCAGATGATTGAAAATCTTGCCGATAAAACAGGATTCCAAATTGTAAGGAATTATGTTGACAAGCGACAATACTTTATGAATTCTCTTTGGAAATTAAAATCTTAAAAAATGAAAGCTATTTGGAATGGCAAAGTAATTGCCGAAAGCGATAAAACTATCAACATCGAAGGAAACCAATATTTTCCTGCTGATACGATAAAAAAAGAATATTTCAGCAAGAGCGATACTCAAACAAAATGCCACTGGAAAGGCCTGGCCTCCTATCATAATATTACCGTTGACGGTAAAACCAACAAGGATGCGGCATGGTTTTATCCCGAGCCAAAACCCATGGCGGACAAAATCAAGGATTATGTAGCATTCTGGAAAGGCGTAGAAGTTGTTGAGCAACAAATGCCCAAGCCTCATAGTTGAGCGGCTGCTTGTTTGATTGACCGATTTCCGTTAGCAGTTGTCAGTAATACCTGTTTTATCGAAACTTTTTATTAAAGATTTGCATAACAGCCTGTTTGTTAGGCAAGTTTTGCTTGTGACCATAGGCCGCCAGTACCGTAATCCTTGTTGGCAACAGATTTCTTGAGCCTATTCAGGCTATTAACACATTTTAGCCCATAGGAAACCAAAGAGGGAATCCGCAATTCATCTATCTGTAAGGAAACTGAAAAATTACGACTATCTTTACAAATATTGAGTTGAGCGGATATGCTTTAACCAAATTAAAAATAGTCAAAAATGCGAGAAACGGAATATCAATGGGAGTACCAATCCTTGCCTTTCGATGAAAAAATGAAGGATGCCCTGCAACAACAACATCATGCCGCACAACTCCTGGCTTTGGCAGGACATCATCTAATACCCCAAAAACCCGACGACAGCAACACTAACATGGAATATTTCCCAAACAAAAAGATGCTGATCGGGAACCCTCTTCCAAACGGATTGAAACTTGCCTTGAAATTGACTGATCTTGAGTTGTTTATATTGGACGATCTTGACAGTCCCATACAAAAAATCACCCTAAAGGGGAAAACAAAAAAGATGGTTTTCAACGAATTAAAAATAAACTTGCGGAATCACTCTGTTGATGTGGCCGATTTCACCGAAAGCCTTCATTATGAAATCCCATCACATACTTTGAACGATGGAGCCTTGTTTTCAGCAGAACATAAATATCTGGCCGAAAACGCTATTTACAGGTCGAATGCAAAACTGGTCTTAAGCAATATAGTATCCAAGATTGAAAATGCCGAGGCAGTAAAAATATGGCCCCATCATTTTGATACGGGATCATTTGTTAGTTTCGCGCATAACAAAAAGGGCGAGCTGTCACAAACAATAGGCCTTGGCTTAGCCATACCCGACAGCATGATAGCCGAACCATATTATTATTTGAGCTATTGGTCGGCAGGTGAACTAACCGGTGCTGACAACTTGCCTCAGCCGGCCAAGGGTAAATGGATGATGCCCGACTGGACAGGAGGGGTATTACCCATTTCGGACATTAACTCTGAATGCTCGGAACGGGAACAGGAAAAAGCAGTGAGCTCATTTTATGACTCCGGCATTGAAATTATAACAAAATTACTAAAACAATAGTGACATGGATAAACGATTAGTCTGTAAATTTTCTGAGCTGCGCGACCGCATACCCGAATATGCCGAAATAGAAAACCTGGATTTGGTTATCATACGCTACGACGATAACATCTCTGTTTTATATGGTCGCTGTTTGCATCGCGGCGCACTTCTTGCTGATGGTTATATCGAGGGCAATAATCTCATTTGTGGGGTTCACTATTGGGATTACCGTTTCGATACCGGTGTGTCGGAATACAATAACGACGAGGCTCTCACCAAATTCAGCTCCTGGCTTGAGGCAGATAGTGTTTTTGTTGACGCCGACGAGATAAGAACCTTTCAACAAGCACATCCCCAGCCATTTAACAATGACGAATACCAGGGCAAATATGCAGATACCCATCCTGAGGACACAGAACCATATACGAGCCACATCAAGGAACTGGCAAAAAACGGCCTTGAAAACATAGGCCATCATGGATTTACCGAAGCCATGGGCGTTGACAGGAACAAATTACCAAAATGGGAAGACATACAATTCTTGCCCGCCCAGCTTGCCAGCAGGCCGCTAATGGACGAAGAGGAAGTTAAAACAAAGGTGATAATAGGAAAGAACGCCCTGAGACCACTAGTGCTGGAAATACCGATATTTGTTTCCGACATGAGTTTCGGGGCTCTTTCGCGAGAAGCAAAAATAGCCCTTGCAAAAGGCGCCGATATGGCAGGAACAGGAATAGCCAGCGGCGAAGGAGGTATGCTGCCCGAGGAACAAAGCAATAGTTCAAGATATTTTTATGAACTGGCATCAGGGAAATTCGGTTTCTCATGGGAGAAAGTACAAAAAGCACAAGCATTCCATTTCAAAGGGGGCCAAGGTGCAAAAACCGGGATCGGCGGCCACTTGCCGGCTGATAAAGTAAGCAAGGAAATTGCCCGGGCACGAGGTCTAAAACAGGGAGAGGCCGCAATAAGCCCGGCAGCATTCCCCGATCTGTTCACGGCCAAGGATTTTGCCGACTTTGCCAATAAGGTGAGAGAGAAAACAGCCGGTATTCCGATAGGGTTTAAAATAGCAGCATCACATCTTGAACAAGATATCGATTTTGCCGTTGATGCTGGTGTTGACTACATCATCCTTGACGGACGCGGAGGAGGTACCGGTGCGGCCCCTTCTGTTTTAAGAAACAATATTAATGTGCCAACAATCCCGGCTCTTGCCAGGGCAAGAAAACATCTCGATAATATAGGGGCTTCCGATATAAGCTTAATAATTACAGGAGGTTTGCGAATTGCAGACGACTTCGCCAAGGCCATGATGCTGGGAGCCGATGCAATAGCAGTTTCGAACTCTGCTTTACAGGCTATTGGCTGTATTGGCATGAGGGCTTGTAATACCAATAATTGCCCTGTGGGCATAGCAACGCAAAAAGAAAGCCTGCGCCAAAGAATCATCATCGGGAATTCTGCCAGGCAACTCAGCAACTTCCTTAAGGCAAGTACTGATTTAATGAAAGTTGTAGCCCGATCCTGTGGCCATGATAATTTTAACAAGTTCAACTTCAATGATTTAACAACATTAAACCATGATATTCATCTCCTTACAGGGATAAAATATTCCGGGATTTTATAATACACACTATCTATGGATAAAAAACTAGTTTGGTATAAAGTCCTCAATCACAGCGAGGAACTTCCTGAAGGAAGGATAATGACGGTTAGCGCAGGCCATAAACAAATAGCCCTTTCGAAATTTGAAGGAAAATATTGCGCCCTGGACAATAGTTGCCCGCATCAGGGCGGACCCTTGGGCGAAGGCAGTATAGAAAACGGAATTCTTCGTTGCCCCTGGCATGGCTGGGATTATCATCCATGCACAGGAAAAGCCCCCGGTTTCGACGACGGTGTGGATAAATATGAAACGAAAGTCGAAAACGGCGATGTTTATGTTGGTATTCATGAACAAGAAACTCATCAAACAACAGTATCCGACATTATGATGGAAACAATGGTAAATTGGGGCGTCGATACCGTTTTCGGTATGGTAGGCCATAGCAACCTGGGCGTTGCCGATGCCATGCGCCGACTGGAAGAGCGGGGAAAGCTCCGGTATTTCGGGATACGCCATGAAGGAGCCGCCGCATTCGCAGCCAGCGGATATTCAAAATTAAGCGGAAAACCTGCGGTATGTTTTGGGATTGCAGGCCCTGGGGCAACAAATATGTTCACAGGGATGTGGGATGCCAAAGTCGATAGGGCCCCTCTCCTGGCCATCTCAGGCCAGGTGGACACCCAAGTTGTCGGCACAGGTGCTTTTCAGGAAGTTGACCTTGTTAAAGCCTTCCAAACCGTTGCCGATTATAACTTTGCCGTTCAACAAAACAGTCAGCATGCCGAACTAATGACAGGTGCATTGAAACATGCGATTGTAAAACGCGACGTAAGCCATCTTACTTTCCCCGACGAAGTACAAATAATGCCTGCTGGCGATGAGATTGCTGATACCCCTGACGGAAGAATCACTGCTTTCACTATTTCCCCGCCCGCTGAAACTCTCCAGAAGGCCATCGAATTAATAAAACCTGCAAAACGCCCGGTAATTATTGTCGGGCATGGGGCAAGAAATTCTATGGAGGAAATTATTGCCATGGCCGAAAGCATAAACTCACCGGTGATAACAACTTTTAAAGGAAAAGGTTTAATACCTGATAATCACCCCCTTGGATGTGGCGTATTAGGAAGGAGCGGGACACCGATAGCATCATGGTTTATGAACGAAAGCGACTTGTTGATCGTTTTTGGGGCCTCTTTCTCGAATCATACCGGAATAACACCAAAAAAACCTATAATTCAAATCGACTTCGACCCCATGGCCTTGAGCAAATTCCACAAGATTGATGTAGCCCTATGGGGTGAAGTAGGCGTTACTTGTAAGTTGCTGCACGAAAATCTAGAGGGGAAAATTGAAACTCAAGATCAAAGGCCTGAAATCGCAAGCAGATGGGAGATATGGAAATCAGAAAAGAAAAACAGGCTAAAGGACAACAAAGGCAACGGAATAAGCTCAATAGCGGTTTTTGATGCCATGAACAAGATAGTTCCCGATAATGCTGTAATATCCGTTGACGTTGGAAACAACACTTACTCTTTCGGAAGGTATTTCGAATGCAAAAACCAAAGCGTTCTGATGTCGGGATATCTGGGCTCCATTGGTTTTGCGCTGCCTGCAGCAATGGGCGCATGGGCTGCCGTGAAAAAATCAAGACCTGTTTGGTCGCTTTCGGGCGATGGCGGACTAGGTCAATACCTGGCCGAAATCACAACTCTGGTAAAATATAAGATGAACATCAAACATGTCTTAATAAATAATTCGGAACTTGGGAAGATATCAAAGGAACAAAGGTCGGCAAATCTCGATGTCTGGCAAACCTCCATGCACAATCCCAATTTCGCCGATTATGCCGATAATTGCGGCGCACTGGGAATACGTGTAGAAAAACACGAGGAACTGGAAAGCGCGATGATGGAAATAAAAAACCACGACGGGCCGGCGCTACTGGAAATTATTTGCGACGTAAACCTCATTTAATAAATAAATCATGGAAATATCTCCCGAGCTTTGGTATTTATTGCCCGTTTCAATATTAATAGCGATGATTGCTATGTCGAGCGGAATTGGGGGTGCCGTATTTTTTTCACCTATTTTTATGCTTGCATTAAAGCTTGATCCCACAATTGCTGTTGGAACGGCTTTGATAACAGAACTTTTCGGCTTTTCCTCAGGTTTGATTGCTTATGTTAAAACAAAACTGATAGACTATAAACTGGGTATGAACCTTCTCCTGTTTTCAGTTCCTTTTGCGATACTGGGAAGTTTTTTCGGCAACGAAATCCCCCCTGTGGCCTTAAAAGCAATCTTTGGTGCCGGAATAATCTTTATCGGCGTACAGTTGTTTTCTTCCTGGCGAAAAGAGGAACGTGAGAAAAAAGAAAATGAACGGGAAAAAGAATTCGAGGAAAATTACGAGAACTGCTTAATCGACAATAAAGGCAAAGAATATAGATACACAATTTGCAACAAGGATATGGGAAGGATATTTGCTGCTGTCGGAGGGGCATTTGTTGGTATGATTTCAGTAGGCCTGGCCGAATTGCAGGAATACCATTTGGTGGCAAAATGCAAAGTCCCGCCACCGGTCGCCGTGGCAACATCCGTTTTTGTTGTTGTTATAACAGTTTTTGTGGCATCTCTCGGCCATATATATGAATTCGCGTCTCATGCTAATGACCAAATGTTTGGCGAAATACTGAGCATCATAATATTCACCGCACCGGGAGTTGTTATCGGAGGCCAGTTAGGCCCGCTCCTACAGAAAAAATTGCCTGAAGATAAAATGAAAGTCGGGGTTTCCCTCCTCTTCATTCTCGTAGGTGGCTTCTTGTTGTTCACCCTTGCCAATTAACTCAGTTATTAATTATCATGAAAAAAAGACTAAGAGTTGAACAAAAAATATTACCGCTGCATGCAGAAGATATTAAAACCATGGCCGATAAGCCTGTAATAATCGCCCTGGCAAATCCAACCCCTGAAATAAGCCCCCGATGAAACCCTAAAAGGCGGTGCCGGTCGCGGGTATTTTGCTTTTACAGTGAAACAAGATGGTGTTGAAGCACACGGCATAATTCATCCGTTCGCCTCCCAAATAAAGTAAACGAAAGGGGGTCGGACTGCCATTGGCAGTCCGACCCCCTTTTTTAAACTTTAAACAATTATTTATCTGATTATCAATTTTTTAATATATGTTTTACCTTTAAGGCTTATCCTGACAAAATAAATCCCGGCATCAAAAGAACCCATATTTATATTAGTGTTCCGAATATGCTTATTGCTGAAAAGCTTTTGTCCTAAAATACTAAGCACATCAATATCGGCACCTTCCCAGGACGCATCCGTTTTAACGATAACTTGTTTGTTGACGGTATAAATCATGGGGTCGGCAATATCGGGGCTATCACTTATTCCGACCGTGCCCCAGTTTTCCATTTTGATATCATCCAAAAAGGCACCATAGCCATTTGTGCTGTTCAAATGGAAGCCTAAAAACACAATGGTATCATCGTCGGGGATGACCAAGCCTTCGCCCAATGCAAAATTAGCCTCAGTGATATCGCCATCTTCAATAATCACATTGTTAAGATCGGCAACAAACGGCGAATAACCCCAATAAACACTCATGCTCTCGCTATGTCCGGGAATGAAGCCCTTATAATAAAAACTAGCATTATATTCGTTGCCCACGCTAACTTCGAAAGGTGGCGAAACAAACCAGTTGTCATAGTCGAATTCGACCAAACCGCCATCATAATAACACGACATGGCTTTCGAGCCGGTATTGGCAATCAAACTGGTGCTTAACCATTTCTGATCGCTATAATTATAAGCTTGCCAATAAGCGGGCAAATCAGGGGTGTTGACATCTTCCATGCCTTGCTCATAAGGATAAACAGAAATTGCATCCATAGTTGTGAAAGACCAGATGTCGTCGCATCCGCTTGCCGTTCCCTGGCTGTTGCGCGGAACTACCTGTAAATAATAAGTCGTGCTTTTGTTAAGGAAAACAGAAATGCTGTTATCCGGAAAATTATCACCGTTCAGCACATTGGTCGGGGTAGTTGTCCCACCACCGTCGGTTCCCAGATAAACATCATACGAACTAGCAAAAAGAGCAGGTGCCCATCTGAGCTGGTGGTTCAAATTCGCATCGGTACCACCATCAACGGGATCAATTAATTCGGTGCTGCACTCAGGAACAACAGTATAATCGTCAATGCCGCTTATAATTATGGAGTAGGCTTGCGAACCACCGCTCAGGGAGCCGTCATAATCAATATAAATTGTGTAAGTCCCTTCAGCGGCATTATCGATCTCTATTTTTTCAACATTGTCAACGCCGTTTTTAGAGTTGTTCGTGGCCGCCGCCGATGGGTTGTCTTTATTCAGCTTCCATGGAAAATGGGTAGTGTTGCTTGCATCCAACACCCTGAGGTCAAGATTATTGACCAACATTGGGTTTGGCGGGTCCAGTTGTGGGGAAACCGGGTTTCCTGGTGGGTCGGTCCAGCAGATAGTTACTTTGAAATCACTGCCCCCCGGAACAAACACATCCCTGCTATATAGGTCGCCTGAATTCAACACCAATTCATCGATAACATTTTGTCCCTGATCGTCAGAAATAATCTCTGCCGCGAATTCATCGTTCAACAACCCCCATCCGAAAATATAATCGGGGCCGGGATAATCACCTGCTTCGGAAGCCGTATGTATTGCAAGTCCTTTCAATGTGGCCGATCGCATCGGGCTTCCTGAATGTGTTTGCTGATAATGGTACTGAAGCATTGCCAGCGAACCTGAAACATTTGGTGCCGACATTGATGTTCCCTGACTAACGCCATAATCGGTATTGCTGCCATCCAGGGTGGAGAAAACATCCACTCCTTTTCCAACTATGTCAGGTTTTATGCGTCCGTCGTCGGCAGGGCCCCAATCAGAAAAACTACTCATTTGAACACTCGACGGGCCTTCATAGGGATTAACCTCATAAACAGCGCCCACTGTAAGGAGATTCTTTGCTACACCACGCGAAGAGATACAATCATAACCGTCGTCGCCGCCATCCTTTTCAGGTTTTCCGTTACCCGCATCACCGGGACCTTCGCCTCTGTCGTTGCCGGCCGACTTGACAATAAGATAATTAGGCGCATTATATGCTATTTGATCCCATTTCTTGGCATCGCTGCTATAAAACCCGAATTTATAATCCTCGTCGGGGTCTATTGCGCTGTTTCCGTACCATGTCCAGTTTCCGTTATTATAATTCCAACCCGCAAGAAAACCATAAGAATGGTTGGATATCTCAAGTCCGGCGGCTGCGGCTGCGGCCATTTCCGAATCATCGGCCGACCATTGCCAATACTTGAGGTTGCCGCCATAAAGGGCTCCTTTTGCGTCGGGGTTCACACCTGCTGCAATCATGGTTCCGGCAACGTGGGTCGAATGATAATGTGTGGCATAATTCCCGTCCTGGGGGAAAGCTCTTGAGGAACCCCCGTCGGTAAATTCCTGATGCGACTTGCGAACGTGGCCGGCATCCCATTCGCCAAGCTGCGAATAGCCCTCTCCTGAATAACCCAGGTCTAAACTACCGCCGGGCCAGAGCTGGTCAACCCTTGTGGTAGCATCTGCACCGCGGTTGTCGGTAATATAATAAACCGGCTTGCCGTCGCGAACATCAACCAATTCCATTACGCGGCCGTCCTCGGTCTCATGCCAGATCTCGATTTTGTTCCTCACGGCATATTCAACAACTTTCTGATGGGCCTGATCCCAATCGTTTTGATACTGTTTGGAAAGCTCAATGAGCTTTTGTGTTTGGGTCACAGTCTGCGACCATGCTGTATTCACAAAAACAAATCCTGTGAAAAGTGAGGCAAAAAACAATAATTTGGTAATTTTTGTATTCATATTTACAATTTTGTATGATCATTCATTTTTATTCAACAAAAGTAATTATAATTAATGTATTCGGTAAATAATAATTCGCGAAGATCAATATGTGGTTAAAATAATTGATGCATTACAGCAGTGCGGTGAAATAAACAAGCTTCATTTGCTATCTTTGCACTTCTATAATCACAAAGACAATGTAATGAAAGATTCAGTTGCTATATTATGTGGAGGCGGGCCGGCCCCGGGAATAAATTCGGTTATTAGTTCCGTCGCACTTGTGTTCTTAAGGTCGGGATATAGGGTTTTAGGAGTTCATGAAGGTTATAAAGGATTGTTCTCAAAGAACACCGATTTTACCGATATTGATTTTTCCTTTGCCGATGCCATTCACAACCATGGTGGCTCAGCCTTGAAAATGAGCAGGCATAAGCCTAAATACGAAGAGTTCAACACTAAGTTCTTTATCGACAAAAACGTAAAACTTCTCGTAACTATCGGGGGCGACGACACTGCCTCAACGGCAAACAGGATATCAAAGTTCATGCGCGAGCATGATGTCAGAATACAAAATATTCATGTTCCCAAAACTATCGATAACGACTTGCCCTTACCTGAAGGAACGCCAACTTTCGGGTATCAATCGGCTAAACAAGAAGGTGTTAGAATAGCCCAGACTGTTTATGAGGATGCCCGCACAAGCGGAAACTGGTTTGTGGTTTCGGCCATGGGGCGCGAAGCAGGCCATCTGGCATTCGGTATCGGTGCTGCCAGCCATTTCCCTATGATTGTCATTCCCGAAATGTTCAATAAGGTAAGCGTAACTCTCGATAGGATCATAAAATTAATCATCTCCGCCATCGTCAAGAGGAAAATCCGCGGTATCGACTACGGTCTCGCCATTGTCAGCGAAGGTGTTTTTCATTTCATGGACGAAGACGAAATTGTTAATTCGGGAATAAATTTCACCTATGACGATCATGGGCACCCTGAACTCGGCAATGTTAGCAAGGCTCATATTTTCAACGTATTGCTGCAAGAGAGATTGAAGAAGCTCGACATAAAAGTTAAAAGCCGCCCAGTTGAATTGGGTTACGAACTCCGATGTGTGGCTCCTACCGCCTTCGATCAGCTTTATTGCGGAATTTTAGGATACGGCGTCAAAAAATTATACGACGAAGGCCGCACGGGCTGTATGGTAACGGCCGACAACAACGGTACGGTAAAACCACTTTATCTTGAAGATGTGGAAGATGATAACGGCAAGATAAAACCCCGTTTGGTAAATATAGAAGGCGACAAACAAAAAATTATATTTGAAAACGGCATCCAATACATCGAACCGGGCGACTATGAAGATGCCAAACAATTCCTGAGCAATCCGAAGGATTACGATTTCAGGGAAATTTTGGGCTGGTAAAAAGATGGTTGAATTTACGGCTTTTATAATCAGGACATAAAACCATCGGGTTTATGAACCCCACCACCCTATTATTTTTTCTGCCAAAACAGTGGATAACTTAATATTGGATTCCTGTGTCCAGCCTGCGATATGCGGCGACAATACAACATCCTGCCTTTCGATAAGCTTCAAGAAATCGTCGGGAAGCCCTATCTTATCAAGGTCTTCAAATGAAATCCCCTCATATTCAAGCACATCCAGGCACGCCCCTCTTATTTTCCCCTTCTCAAGACCCTCGATTAAATCGGCCGTTCTTAAAACTTTCCCCCTTGAGGTATTAATCACGAATATGTCCTTCTCGAAAGAATCAAAAAAACCGGCATCGGCCATAAAACGGGTTTCATTTGTTAAAGGCAGATGAAAACTTATAATATCGGCTTGTTTAAAAATATCTTTAAGCTTCACTTCACTGACAAACTCGTTTGAAAAATTAGTTTTATATTTATCATAAGCAAGAATATTTATGTCGAAACCTGATAATTTCCGCGCAAAGGCACTGCCCGTATTCCCGTATCCGATAATACCGACGGTTTTGCCGCCAAGCTCGATTCCGCGATTTTCCTCTCGCTTCCATGTACCTTGCCGCACTTCTGCATCGGCCCTCAGCAAATTGTTAAAAAGCATCAGGAGCATGGCAATTGCATGTTCGGCAACGGCATCACGATTTCCTTCGGGGGCGTTAAAACATTTTATGCCCATTTTACCGGCTTGCTCCAAATCTATGTTCTCCATCCCGGCGCCCACCCGACCTATAAACTTTAGATTAGTGGCATGTTTTAATAATTCCTCGTCCATCCTGAATTTGCTTCTGACAATAAATCCACAGTATCCGGAAGCCATTTGTTTTAGTTTTTCAATGTCCATGCTGTTGAAATGCTCTATGTCAAAACCCGCCAATTCCAGTAATAACGGGAGTTCCGGATGCGTTGTGTCAATAAAAAGTACTTTTCCTTTCACCATTTTAAAACAAGCCTTACTTTTGCCAATTATTATTGATTGAATAATCGTGATATTATTAAATCTAAATATTTACAAAAATATTGTTATTTTAGATATTATTTACAAATTTCATAAACCAAATGTGGCAATTTATTGTTAGGTTGATTCTTAGGAATCGTATAAGTATTTTAATTGGCATTGGATTGCTCACGATCTTTATGGGATATAAAGGCTCGAAAATAAAGATGTCGTACGAAATGGCCCGTATGTTGCCCAAGGCGGATTCCATCAATGTTGAATACGAAAAGTTCAAGGCCGAGTTCGGCCAGGACGGAAGCGTGATCTTCGTCGCCCTTAAAGACCCCCAACTATATACCCTCGGGCATTATAGGGATTGGTACGATCTAAGCAATGCAGTAGATAAGATTCACGGGGTTGAAGAAGTTGTTTCAACTGCCCGCTTATACAACCTTATCCGAAATGACCAAGAAAAGAAATTCGATTTCCGCCCAATAGTGCCTCAAGAACCTCAAACTCAGGCGCAAGTTGATTCCCTGAAAAATATCATATATAACCTGCCTCTTTATGCCGGACGACTGTTCAATACCAAAACCGATGTCTCTTTAATGATGATAACTCTTGACAAAGAGATACTTAACTCCAAAGAGCGTATCCCGCTGATTAGAAAAATCAAGAGTGAAATAGACGTTTTCGGAGATAAATACAATATCGACATAAAATATTCAGGGCTTCCTTATATAAGGACTGTTACCTCCAAAAAGATCCAGGATGAATTGCTACTGTTCGTAATGCTCAGCCTGATTATCACATCAATCTTGTTATTTATACTTTTCCGCTCGTTCAGGGCTGTTGCCTTTTCGATGCTGGTTGTCGGAATAGCTGTTGTTTGGGTGCTTGGGACCATCGTTTTATTTGGATATAAAATCACTATCCTAACAGGGATTTTACCTCCATTATTAATAGTTATCGGCGTCGAAAACTCCATTTTTCTATTAAACAAATACCTGAGCGAATATCGCGGCCATGGCAATAAGATAAAAGCATTGTCGCGCATGATATCACGGATTGGAAACGCCAACCTGCTCACAAATGCAACAACTGCCACAGGATTTGCTGCCTTCATAATTACAAGCAACGAGCTCTTGGTCGAGTTCGGGATTATTGCCTCGCTGAATATTTTAATCACGTATTTATTGTCGTTGATCCTTCTTCCCATATTGTTCAGCTTCTTCCCTTCACCAAAAAGAAAACATCTAAAACACCTTGAGAAAAGTACTATCAGTAAAATTCTCGATAAAATAAACTTGATAGTACAGACCAGGCGGAAAGTCATCTATGTGGCCACGATAATTGCCTTTGTGGCAGGGATTGTCGGAATTACAAAGCTCAGGACCACCGGCAATATTGTTGACGATATATCGAAAAAAGACAAACTGTACAAGGATTTGATTTTCATGGAGAAGAATTTTAACGGGGTCATGCCGTTGGAGATAACCGTAGATACCAAAAAGAAAAACGGAATCCTTAGAATGTCAACCATTAAAAAACTCGAACAGCTTCAGGACACCCTGGCACTATACCCTGAATTTTCGCTCCCGGTATCAATAGTCGAGGTGATCAAAGCCGCTAAGCAAGCTTTTTATCATGGCGAACCAAAAATGTACGCACTGCCCAATAACCAGGAGAAGAATTTTATCCTTTCCTATGTCCCGAATATCGAAAACAAGGACAAGTCAGTACTTAACTCATTTGTAAACAAAGATTTAAGCAAGACACGCATCACCGTTCAGATGGCCAATATAGGCACTAATGATATTGAAAGAATATTGGCACAACTAAAACCGCAAATAAAAAAAATCTTCCCGGCCAACAAATACGACGTGCAGTTAACAGGTACGAGCGTAGTGTTTTTAAAAGGAACCAATTATCTGGTACGCAATTTGTTCAGTTCGCTTTTACTTGCCATAGTGGTAATTACCGCCTTGATGGCCGTAATTTTCTCGAGCTTCAGGATGATACTCATATCATTGATTCCCAACATCATACCTCAAGTACTTACAGCAGGTATGATGGGATATTTCGGAATTTCCATAAAACCGTCAACAATATTGATTTTTAGTATCGCCTTAGGAATCAGTGTTGACAACACCATACATTTTCTCTCTCGCTACAGGCTGCATTTAAAACATACAAACTGGAAAATAAAGGAATCTGTATTGGCAGCTTTGCACGAAACGGGTTACAGCATGATTTATTCTGCCTTGGTTTTGTTTTTCGGATTTTTTATCTTCACTTTATCGTCGTTCGGCGGTACGGAAGCCTTAGGGTATCTAGTCTCGTTTACCTTGTTTGTAGCACTATTTTCGAATATATTTGTTCTTCCTTCGCTTTTATTATCCTTCGATAATAAGCTGCTGACTAAGTCGTTCAGGCAGCCGGTAGTGGAAGTGTTCGACGAAGAGGAAGACCTGGAAATCGCCAAGCTTGTAAAAGAAGAGCTAAACAATGCCGGAAAGGATCAAAAACATTAAGAACTAATAATATAAACATGAAAGGTATCATACTCGCAGGTGGGGCAGGAACAAGGCTTCATCCACTTACACGGGCAGTAAGCAAACAATTAATGCCTGTTTACGACAAACCTATGATTTATTATCCCCTGTCAATTTTAATGATGGCCGGAATCAAGGATATTTTAATCATCTCAACTCCAGAAGATCTTCCAAATTTTGAAAAATTGTTCACCGACGGAAGTGAACTGGGATTGAACTTCTCATATAAGGTCCAGAAAATACCGAACGGGCTTGCACAAGCCTTTGTCCTTGGCGAGGAATTTATCGGAAACGAGAAGGTTTCCCTGGTTTTAGGCGATAATATATTCTATGGCAGCGGACTCCAGGAATTGCTTGTCTCGAACAATAACCCTGAGGGCGGCGTGGTTTTCGCATATCATGTAAAAGATCCCGAAAGATATGGTGTCGTGGAGTTCGACCAAGGGTTTAACGCTATTTCCATTGAGGAAAAACCTGACCGCCCAAAATCAAACTATGCCGTTCCGGGTTTGTATTTTTACGACAATACCGTTGTTGACGTCGCCAAAAGCATAAAACCCAGTGCAAGGGGCGAATATGAGATAACGGATATCAACAGATATTATCTTGAGAACAACAAGCTTAAGGTTGGCCTTTTGGGAAGGGGTACGGCATGGCTCGACACAGGCACGTTCAGCTCCCTTTTGCAAGCCTCGCAGTTTGTTGAGGTCATCGAAGACCGTCAGGGCTTAAAAGTCGGGTGTATCGAGGAAATTGCTTTTAACAAAGGATTTATCGATGCGGCACAATTGGAAAAACTCGCCCAGCCATTACTAAAGAGCGGCTATGGAACTTATTTGATTGATCTGTTGAAATAAAAATAACAATGTATAGTTTTGATGACCTCCTGAATTATTTTGAGGATAATTTAAAAAAAGAAACCTTTTCGCATCAACCGGAAGAATTATACCAACCTATTGGTTATACATTAGCCCTGGGTGGAAAACGTATAAGACCCGTGCTCACCTTAATGGCTTGCGATATGTTTGGGGGCGACATAAAAGACGCGCTGCCACAGGCACTTGCCATTGAGATGTTCCATAACTTCACCCTCATCCACGACGATATTATGGACAATGCCCCCATACGAAGGGGTAAAAAAACAGTATATAAGAAATGGTCGCCGAATATTGCAATCCTTTCCGGGGACACTCTTTTTGCTTATGCTTATCAGTTCGCCCAAAAGGCTGATAAAGAAATACTTGGCGATATACTGAACGTATTTAACCAAACTGCGATAGAAGTTTGCGAAGGTCAGCAATACGATTTGAACTTTGAAACCAGAAACGATGTCAGCGTTGGGGAATATATTAATATGATCCGGCTTAAAACCGCTGTTTTATTTGGGGCAAGCCTTAAGATCGGTTCTATTATCGGGGGGGCGAAAAAAGAAGAGTCCGACAAACTTTATAATTTCGCTTTAAACATAGGCCTCGGATTTCAACTAAAAGACGATCTTTTGGATTCATTTGGTGATGAGATGGTTTTCGGCAAGAAGACCGGAGGTGATATCCTTACCAACAAGAAGACCTTTTTGTATTTAAAAGCCCTTGAACTGGCAACTGACGCGACTAAAAAGCAATTATTGGATTATTACTCATCAAGCGACATCAATAATCAGGCAAAAGTTCAAAGTGTAAAAAGCATTTTTTCTTCACTTAAAGTTGATAAAATCACAGAAGCTGAAATAAACAAGTATTTCGACAAGGGACTAGTTTATTTGAACAACATGAATGTTAATGACAGGATCAAAAAGGAACTCCACAAACTTGCATCCAAAATGATCCATCGCACCTACTAAAAATCATCTTAGAGAGTGTAAATAAATAAATACTTGTTTTGATTATGTTTTTTTCTATCTTTGTGCGATGGATAAAATAGAAACAATAAAAGCTAAGTATCTAACAATAAAGGAGGAGCTTAACGAACGTTCAACAAGGATATGGGCTGC
>JAJRQZ010000132.1 GCA_024279935.1 Bacteroidota bacterium | reverse complement strand
GTCTGGTCTCCCCGCAAAACCGCAAGAACAACCTTCTTCTTGAAGGCCGGTGTAAAGCGTCGTCTCTTCGTCATATTGTGTCTCCAAATCTATAATCGGATACACCTTAACAGATTGTACAAAAATCCGGGACCAGCTCAATCATCAAATAAAAGCTTTATATATTAACTATATTTATAGTTGCAAAGTCAGTTTTGTTGTGTAAGCTTATTCATATCAAAAACATTAGGGGCATGTCTTGAATCAGAACAATTCCCCGCAAAATAAAATTATGTTGTATGGCCTTCACGCGAAGGTTGGGACAATTTAGGGTAGGGACTATTACAATAGCAGAAGGGGTGGGTTATGAGGAAGGCTATATGTATTGTTATCACTTTGGCGGGGCTGCTTGTTTTACCTCGGGCGTCTATGGCGGGTGAGGTAACAGGGCAGGTCAGCCAGATCATAACCAGAATAGATGGGCTGCATTATTTTTATATCACAGGAGCAGCCAGTTCAAAACCGGGTTGCGCAACTAGTTCATACTGGATGATCAAGGATGAGAATTCAGTAGCGGGCAAGTCTCAGTTCAGTCAGATATTGACGGCTTATGCCACTGGTAGGACAGTCAAAATAGTAGGTAATAATAGCTGTACCCGTTGGTCGGATGGTGAAGATGTTAGTGCGGTGTTGTCATTGCTTCAATAACAATAGGGAGGAGCGTACATATGTTAAAGTCAGTAATTATATTGATAGTTATATCAATAAGTTCCTTTGCAAACATATCTCACGCAACTGAATTTTGGACAGGTCAAAAAAATATAAAAGCTATTCAAGTTGTCTCAAATGGAGGTTTCCTCATATTTTTTGATTCTGAGGTGAACAGTGCCTGCACAGCAGCAGGGACCAATAGTGTATATATTTACCCGGGAGGGGTATGGGGTGTTACAACTGAAGGTGTTCAGGCACTCCTTGCAATAGCATTATCAGCCTATCACTCGGGTGACAAAGTGACGGTAAATTATGAAGATGGCTCACCAAATTATTGGTCGCGACAGATATATATAAGTAAATAGATTAAGGGAGCTCCAAAATTTTGAATTTAATTTCAAGAGGGTTTGATAAAATATTTTACAGAGTTGGATAATATTCTTTTGTGGTTCACAAAAATATATGGGTGGAGGGAAAACATGAGAAAACTAAAATTTGTTTTATTTATTACTACGTTATTGACCTTTCCCTTTCAGGCCTTTGCACAAGGCTGGACTGATCCATTAACCGTGAAGGAAGTCTGGTTACAGGATAATTTGATTGTTGTTCATACTAGTGGAGGCGCGGGCGTCTATACCTCCGGCTGTGTGTCTTCAAAATATATTGTTGTTATGGGTACAGAGGAAGCAAGAAATCAAGCTTTTAGCCTATTGCTCACGGCGACTGCCACTGGCAGGACAGTTTCACTCTGGTACAAAGACACATGTGTCAATTGGAATTATCATCAATTCTCAGCAGTTCAATTGAATGCAACGTAGTAAAGCGCGCGGTAGAGGAAAGTATGTGAAGAGAATAATAAAACAATATCTTGTTGTGATCGCCTTTTTGGTGCTGTTCACGCATTCAGCATCTGCCGCCGGGATGGTAGGACCCGCTGCTATAACCAAAATGAAGTTTATGAACGAGGGCCTGGTGTTTTATGGCTATTTTGGCAACATCAACGGTTGTGATGCGAGTAATTCCGTCGTCCTCCTGAAAACAGACAGCAATTATGACAAAGCATACGCACTGATACTTTCTGCCTATATGGGGGGCAAAAAAATTACTGGCTATTCGGATTTGTGTATTGCAGTTGATGGTAAGACATATAACAGCATTAGGGGCGATAAATATCTTACTGTTGAGTAGAGGTGGTATTGGCGGTTAGAGCAAAATAAATTACAAGGAATACTTATCATGAAAATTCTGAAGAAAATCCTAATGACCACAGCTTTATCCATCGCATGGATGGTCACTGCCTCCGCCTCGACGGTGAATTACACTTATGATGAACTTGGCCGTCTGAAGACAGTTGATTATGGGGGCGGCAAGCTTGTCACCTATGACTATGATGCGGCGGGCAACAGAACCCTTCACAAGGTCGAGGGGCCGGGGTTAACAACTGCCCCCAATGCAGGCGGCGGCGTTGTCGTCCTGCCGATCAGCGGATTTATTATCATTCCCCTTCCGGGCTCTGTAGTGGGGAATTAAATATGAAAAAGTTGATTGGAATAATTTTTATAGCCTATTCCGTTTTATGGACGGGTTCAGCCAATGCAGTAACTTTCTATCAGCCAGATACAACGGTCACGCGGGTAGAGTTTTATAGTTCTCAATTTACCATTTATCTGGATAAGAATTTACCTGCCAATAGCTGTCGTACCGCTCCGAGCGGAGCTGTTGCTATGGATAGTGCGACAGAACCCGGGAAATCGCATATGGCCGCTTTATTAACGGCCATGGTATCAGGCAAGAAAGTAAATATGTATGCGCGGGATAACCTGTGTAGCGGTGACCGCATGACCATAGATCATTTTAATATCGATAATTGATGAATTCAAAGAATAAATACTGTAGGGGTCGGAAGATGGCATTTAATCAAGAAAATATTGGCAAAAAAATATTGCGAGATGTAAGGGGATTATTATGAGAAAATTAGTTAAAGCAATTTTAGTAGTATTTACCTTAATATTAAGCTTGGGAAGTGCTAATGCTCAGCAGCCTCCAGCAACTCTCTTTCAAGAGGGTGAGTTGATTTCTCCGAATGACGCATTGACCTATTATGGCGTTTTGGAGAGTCATACTAATTTTCACAATACGTCATACTATTCAGAAACAGAAATTACAGTTTTAGCAGACCGAATAGGTCGTAAGTTACTCAATAATAATGAGATCACGCAAGAAGAATATATTTCAAGAGCTTTTAAGTATGTTCAAAATAATATTGAGGTGACATTTACATTTGGCCTGACTAAGGGAGGACGCGGTGCATTGATTGATCAGGCAGGCACACCTTTTGACCAAACACAATTGTTTATTGAATTACTAAGAGTGGCTAATGTTTCGGCATCATATAGCCTAGGTATATTAACGATTTCACCAGAGGAGTTCGGACTTTGGACGGGCTTGGTCGTACCAACTATAGTTTCTGCGCAAAATGAAGTGACAAGTTTTAATGTTAATGCCAAAGCTGCATGTCGATTTCTGGCAAATGGAGGCATTCCAGCTGTAATAAACGGGCTCCAAGGCGATGGAACTTGTGATTATTCTGGAAACTTGACGGGTGTACAAATCCTTCATGTTTGGGCTACTGTTGGGGGTGTGGATTACGACCCAACAATCAAAAAATATTCACTATATTCTTCTACTGCGCTTGTATCAGCTACCTCCTGTGGAACAAAAAGCAATTGTGCAAGTCAAGCAGTAGTTGCAGGAATGTTAAATGCTCTGTCTGGGGAAGATGGTACTATGCCAACCGGTTCAGTTCAAAATGCAAAATACATTAAAAACTATAACGAATCTAATCTTGAGACTGCTCTGAATAGCTATGCAGAGGACATTCAAAATTATATTTCAACGTCTATGTACTCTGCTAGTCTGGAAGAATTTATCGGAGGAAAAATTTTAAAACCACAAAAAGAAACAGATATATTTACTTCTATTATGCGTCAGAGTTCAAAAACTTGGACTACTGAGATTCCTGATCAATACAGAAGTAAAGTGACGGTACAATTTGATCAAATCAACAAATCTTTGTGGGCAGATGAAATTTCAGGAAGACGCTTGCGTATTTTTGGCTTGAATGGGCAAGCTATCTCGACTTTAGAAGGAGGCCATTCGCGTAAGATCACATTATATCTCGAATATGAAATACTTGATACCAGTGTTAATGTAAATGCTACATTGGAAAACGATACGTTAACTCTAGTTGTTGATCCGCCTTACGCCGCATCAAATGGATTATTTTTAAATAGAACGCATGTACTAAAAACAGATAGTTCTCAGCTCAATTTTTTTGCAGTTGAGAATGGTGTTTATGTAAATGATCTTTGTTGTACCCTGGCATATTTTAGCCCCCTAACTATCGTTGCGTCTTTCGGGGACATTGGTGCAGGTGCATTAAGGCATTATACGGCATTGCAGGAAAAGAACCGTCGGTATTTTTCTGCACCTGATACAAGTTTTCCAGCTCATGACTATATATTCAATTATCCTGAGACATTCTGCAAAACGTCTATCCTGTGGGACATGATACCTGTTAATGGAACGGGGCGTCAGCTACGCTTTGAATGTTTGCGATTGCAAGACCCTACATTGGCAGCTAATTATCTGGTTCAGGATAGCCGCTTGCAACGCCTTGCTGGTGCTATTAATGCAAGTCAGATTACCACACATCAGTTAATAGGATTTGTAAGTAGAGGCGCCGTCAGTATTGAAGCTGATAGGTCAGTGGTTGCAAGGGATAATAATAACATAGATGAAAAAAGTTCTATACTTGCCGGGACGCTTGTGAGTAACTGGCTGGAGGGTGGTGTCTCAGAACAATCAACGGGTCAATGGGAGAATGGCTCTGCCCTTTGGTATTTCTCGAGAGCAAATGAGGATGGTCAAAAGTTTTATTTTATGACCAGTAATAATAAACCTACAGTTTTTGCCAATACCATTAATTATTCGCTAACACATCAATCATTGTTTCAAGAATATTTGAGTTCTAGTCATCAAGTTATCTTGCCCGAAAATTCTTTTGGCGGATCGTTTCCTTTTATAACGGTTAACTCATGGGGGCCGGGGACAGCATCAAAAATCTTTATTAGAAATAGCGCATTTCCTTTTTCTAGTGATTTGAGGAGTTTAGGTGCGATTATGAATAGTGGTTTTAAAGGTGGCGACCCTATTATTAAAGATCCTCAGGACGATATTTTAAAGTCTGCAAAAGCTATTTCTGAGTCTTCCTTGCCAAGTCAGCAATTCTCCATAAAAGAAGCAACCGGCAGTTTGACTTTATCGCCTGTCGCGGATTTGTCCGTAGGAGCAGGTGGTTTTCCAAAGTTGATGAGTTTTTCACGCAATTATAACTCTTTGATTTCCGCTGTAGCTAATACTCCGGGTGTCATTTCAGGTGGACAAAGCAGCATACCAATTAGGGATTTTCCTATTCTTGTTAGCTCATCCCCTGGTGCTGTAATTGGTGCAGGGTGGGAGCACAATTTCCAGATATCAATAAATATGGAAAGTGCTCCGTTACAGGCCATGGGAGAGGATTCTGCACTTGATGCTTCATCCTTCATCGCAGGGCTTTATGTTTTGAGTGGACTGGCACAGAACATGGGTCAAAATGATCATTCGTTGAGTTCTTTGTTTGTTACCAACTGGATAGGTAAAAATACGGTTCTGAATGCTTTGAATGTAAAAGCCAGAGCATTATCTGGAAACTATATAAAGCTCCCTGATGGAACGTATAATCCACCCAATGGAATTGTTGCGTCAATTACGCAAGAAGGGACTATATTAGGCCCTTTTATGATGACAAATACATCTATTATAAATATTTATTCTAAAATTAAATTTACTCTTGAAGATTCTTCGGGAGCAAAATTATTTTTTAGAACAGCTCAAAAAGAATATGGAATAGGTGAATACCTTGGGAACACTTCATCAGGAGGTGGCCAAAGTTATCGGCGTCTGGATTTGAGGCGGTTTCAACCCTACCGCTGGGACTTCCCAACAGGGGAATATATCGATTTTGAGTATATGAATAGCAATTTGCAGCAGCATTGCCTTGCAAAAATTATCAATAACTATGGTCGAGAATTAAATTTTACTTATCATCCGATAGGTGACACTGGTCTACCTAGTCCCGATTCACCATGTGCTATTGCAACTGTTAATGATGGTAATGGTCGAACAGTATCCTATGATGGGATAATTCACCGTGAGGCAACAAAACAGTGGCAGCCATTTACGATGACAGTTACATATCCTAATGGAAGCAAGGACTTCTATGATTATAATTCATCTATGGTTGAACAAATAAGTCCTCATCAACTTCTTAGTCAGCTTACTGGCTGGAGAAAATCTGGTAAGCCGAATGTGAAATTGTTATTGGGGGAATATGATCAACGAGGGTTTTTGAGTTCCGTTTCCGATGCTCTTAACAATAACACCAGGTATTCTTTCCAGTTCTTTGGCAATGACTTATCAGCTCGCACAGTTCGATTAGACGCGCTAGGTAATTCTACAATCAGTTTATTTGATCATAACAAGAATCTCCTTGAAGCTCATGATGCTCTAGGAAGGGTAATTTCGTTCGTTTACGATGGAATTGGCCGAAATATTAGTAAAGTGAGTCCCGAAGGGAATACAATTAAATTTACATACGATAATAAAAATAACTTAGTTCAAGAAAAAAATATTTCTAAACCAAATAGTACAGCTGTTGATCTTGTGATTGGGTTCGCCTATGGCGACACCAAATGGCCAACAAAGGTTACAGAGATTACGGACGCCAACGGCAACAAAACTTATGCTAGTTATGATTCTTTAACAGGCCTGTTACTACGTAAAATTCAAGAGACACAAGCAAATACATGCTCTGTCAACACGGTAACTTCGTCAGACAATTGCATTGTAACAAGTTACAGTTATAAATCTGTCGTTCCGAATCTTTTGGAAACTGCGACAGATGCTGAAGGGATGGTCACTAGATTTTCTTTTGATGGCGTTGGCAATCTCATATCAACGATAAGGGATGAAGGAGGCAAAAATCTGAAGACGGTTTATTTCTATGATCAGATTGGTAACCTTTGTGAGACGGTTGATCCGAGAGGAACTGCAGGTCTAATAGGTGGTTATAAATTAAGTTGTGATCAGTAAAGGGGAAGCCATTATGAACAAATATATTAAATTTAGCTTTGTTGTCGCCTTATCCACTATGGCAGTTTCTATCTTATTTCCTTTTTCAGCCTTGGCAACAAGTTATACAATCAAAGTTAAACTTGATGATATGCGTCGTGTAGTGAAGGTCACTGCCCCTGACAATAGCTCTGTCAAGAATATTTATAATGAGGATGGTCAACTGGTAAGGGCGGAAAAATACGCTGCGGATGGCATCGCACTGGTTCAAGTGACGGAAACCGATTATACTCTCACAGGTCAGGTTGATAAAACCTATGGTCCAGAATGTTTTGATGGTGCAGGTGCGCGCAATATAACCCTTTTCGGCTGCAACATAACCACCATCACGTATGATGTCCTAGACCGTCCTGACATCGTCACGGACGGAGAAGGTCGCCAGACGCAGACGATCTATCTGGCGGACGGCAAGGTAAGCAAGATCATTAAGGCCCTTGGCACGGCCATACAACAAGACTATGCCGCCTATACTTATACCACTAATGGTCAGCAAGCTTCGGTTAAGGATGCCAACGGTAACCTCACTGAATATTTCTATGACGGCTTTGATCGCTTGAGCAAGTTCCAACTGCCTCATCCCTCAAACACTGGTCAAAGTAATCCCGCGGATTATGAGCAATATACCTATGACAATAATGGCAATATGACCGTGAAGCGCAAGCGGGACGGCAAGACGATTACCAGTGTCTATGATGCCCTGAACCGGGTAATCACCAAATCCCCGCAAGGTCAGCCTTCAGTCAGCTACAGCTATGACCTGGTGGGCCGTCAGACCGACGTTGATTTTGTCGGTGGCGGTCACCTGATCCAGCATACTTATGATACGGCAGGTCGTCTTATTGCCACCAATGACAATGGCCGAACCCTGTCCTATCAATATACCGATAAGGTCAACCGCACCCGTATTATCTGGCCGGACGGCTATTCTGCTGATTATGCCTATGACAATTTAAACCGGGTTACCACCATCAAGGAAAACAATGCAGGCGTATTGGCCACCTATGCCTATGACACCTCCGGCAGGCGGGCAAGTATTACGCTGGGTAATGGGACTGTCACCAGCTACAGCTATCATAATGATGACGCTTTAAACACCCTGTCTCACAATGTGAACGGGGCGGCCGATGATGTGGACTGGACCTATGGCTTTAACAAGGTAAACCAGCTGACCAATAAGATCATGGGCGGTGGGGCTAACCTCAGTCTCTATAAGTGGGAACCTCAGTATGCCAAGACCGATGCCTATACGTCTAACGGCCTTAACCAATATGCCAATGTTGCGGGAACCAACCTCAGCTATGACCTGAATGGCAACCTGACGTCTGACGGCGTATGGAACTATGTCTATGACACAGAGAATATGTTGCTTAATGCCTCGAAGGCGGGCGCATCGGCAAGCTATATCTATGATCCTCTGGGCCGCAGGAGTGCGAAGACGGTGGATACAGTCCTCACCACCTTCCTGAATGATGGTGTTGAGGAGATCGCGGATTACAATGCAGGTGGTACGTTGCTGCGCCGCTATGTCCATGGCCCGGGGGTTGATGAATATCTGGTGATGTATATGGGTACCGGCACCGCTAACAAGAACTACTTCCACGCCAATCATCAAGGTTCAATCATCGCCATGAGTGACAGCGCAGGGAATGTTACGGAGCAGCATAGCTATGACAGCTACGGCAACAGTGATGACCTCACCGGAAATCCGTTCCGCTATACGGGAAGACGACTGGACGCGGAGACTGGTTTATACTATTATAGAGCCAGATATTACAGTCCGGCGATAGGGAGATTCTTACAGACTGACCCGATCGGGTATGGCGATGGCCTCAACTGGTATGCTTATGTCTCAAACGATCCGCTGAATGCGACGGATCCCAGTGGAACTGAAATCCGGCTTGAAGCGCACGAAGTGGCCGCTGGTGTAAACCACTTAAAAATAACCATAATTCCTGAAGACCAAGAGGCATATACAGACCATCCAGATTTTCAGAATTTTACACCTGATGGT
>JAJRQZ010000131.1 GCA_024279935.1 Bacteroidota bacterium | reverse complement strand
TGACAACCCGTCAAAACTTTTTCGCATATCTGTTGGGTGAACATAAAGGTGAAACCGATTTCCTGAAGATAGTGTAAACATGGTTGATCTTTTTTGAGCGCAAACTTATTGGCTATTTGCCGCTCAAAAAAGATGGGGTTGATAGTGGGGATACTATTGAACTATTATTCTTCCTGACGAGCTTCCTTTTTCACTTATTGTTTTAATGAGATATAAGCCTCTGGTTAATCCTGGCAAATCGATGATGGCATTGCAATCGGGTGAGCATTCAATAGTTTGGCTAAAAATTAATTTGCCATAATAATCGTAGATCAACAATTCAAATTCTTTTACATCATCAAGATAGGAAATCGTAAAAGTACCTGTATTCGGATTGGGATAAAGCAGAAAGTTGGGTTTCCTGAAGTTGTCGATGCCGTCGGGGCCGGCAAATGTTATATTTGTTTCACCCTGGCTTGTGCAACCATTTATTACACCTATTACAACGTACCTCAGAGTACTGCCCGGAGGGTTATCGCCATAGTGGATTATTATATTCCGAAATGTGGAGCCTGTATTCCAGTAATAGTTGTCAAACCCGTCCCCTGCGTCGAGCTCGATAACTTCGGCAGGGTTTATTGTTTGGTCGCTGCCCAGATCGATGACCGTGCCGGAACCGTAAACGACAGTCGATGAACTGTCGATGCCCACACAACTATTAGTGTTCGTATAAGAGTATTTTATGGTATGAGTACCATTACCAGCCAAAAAAGGCTTGAATTCGTTTCCGATAATCCCCGATCCGGTATAAATACCACCCGCAGGCACCCCGAGCAAGATACTTGCAGGATCGTTTTCGCAATAGGCCGGTAACAAACCGCTAAAGTTCACTTCTTCGGTGGGCAACATTTTTATTGATAAAGTATCCCTTGAAACACATCCATTACTTGCTGAAGTGCCAAATAGCTCAATAAATTCTTCCTGTTCCAGGATAAACTCTATTGTATCAGTAGTCTCATCGGTGCTCCACCAATAAATATCGGCTCCTTCGCCAATAAGGCTTATCAAGCTATGCTGACAAGCCGGGTTTGTCCCATTATATACAATGGATGTGTTTGGCGAGGGCAATATGTTGACTGTAACGCTGTCAGTTGCAGAGCAGCCGTTTAACATCTCACCTATAACATAATATTGCGTTGTGTCAACAGGGAAGACTTTAACAACGGAATCGGTTGATATCGTGTCCTGGCCCAAAATCCAAAGATAACTTTCTGCCCCGAAAACTTCCAGGGTTGCAGTATCTCCCTTACAAATGGATTTATTTCCCCCGGTGGTTATCTCAGCCGTTTGGTTTACGTTAACAAAAACACTATCCCAAACTTCACAATCGTTGAGCGTTATTACCTGAAGATAAACCGTGGCAGATGTATCAGCAATTATAAATTGAGTATTACTTTGTGTAGTGTCAATGATGTCGTAATAATGCCATATATAATGCTTAACGCTTAAAGGCTGATCTACAAAGGCTGACAGAACAACTCCCTGTCCCGAGCATGCAGTTGTTGTATCATAAGGGAAACTTACCGCGGGCACATCATAGATCCACAGAAATGAAGTATCGCTTGCAGAGCAGCCATAGTTGTTGCTAACGTCAACATAATATGTGTATAAGCTGTCTCCTTGCTGAGGGCTGACTTTTATTGAGATTGTCGTGTCGGAGGTGCTCCACAAAATCGTGTCGGCGCCGCTACCGCTGACAAGAAACCCCAATGAATCCCCTAGGCAAATATAAGAAGTATCGGAGGGAATAATTTGAATCAATGGAAGAGGAAGCACATTAATGTTTATGGAATCGCTTGAAAAACAGCCTGAGGAACTGTACACATCCAATACGTACATAGTAGTGTCAAGCGGGGCTACCGTAATATTTTGTGTTGTATCGAATAGAGTGTCGGCAACTATCCACTCAAAAGTATAGTCAAGCCCGGTCGTGTCGGGGCCGTATAAGGTAATGCTATCAAGTTGACAAATTGAGGTGTCAGCGCCCAAATCCACCAGAGGGGCATCGATGACATTATAAACGATAGTGTCGGTCGCCACTCCGAAATCGTTTTCGGCAAGCAGGATATAAGCTGTTGTATCCAGCGGGCAGACTTCAATATTTTGTAAAGTATCGTAAACGGTGTCGGCAACCATCCATGTATAGGTATTAAAGCCATCGGGTCCCAAAATGCTATCGCAATCGTATTGGCAAATAGTCGTGTCGGGTCCCAGATCGATGATGAAATCGCAGAAACCGGCATCGAAAGTTGCTCCCGGGATGTTACACAACACCTGTCGCAATGAATCCTTATGATTACCGTTGGTCATGGTGGTAACATAATCCATTGCTATCCAAGCGTCCCATTGCTGCTGTGTGTTGCTGGCGATAGTAGTCATGGAGTCGCCTAATACCTCATCGGGTATGATATATTCGTCGTCCCAAAATAGATTTATAAGACCGCTATTGGTCCCGTAGGCCGAATGGTTTGTGCTATCTGCTCCGGTAACAATTATATTGTTTATGTTTTGGTCGGCATCAACAATCAAGCTTAGCGCATAAAATCTTAAATCATCGGGTACATTTCCGCTGATACTGATGAACAAGCTAGACCCCACAAGGTTTGAAGAAACAGTTAGAGTATCCCTAATCACGAGGTAATCAATAATCTCCTCATCCGTTGACATCAAGATGTTATCTAGTCCCGAACTGCCATATAATCCTTCGATAGCAGTAAAATCAGCAACAAAAGAGTCTGTTGGGTATTCATTACCAATGGAGTGGGTGAAAATAATTCCCCAATAATTGGCTCCGTTGATGCTTGAATCAGCCAGGTCGCCCACATAATTTTGAACTACAACATCGTTATTATGAAGCCTGTATAGGTTTTGGGCATTGGACCAGTTGATGGAAGGAAGATTGACATTTCCTCCATGGTCGCCCATAAACGAAGATGACTTGTCCTGGTTAAGCGCCCCGTCGAAACCTTGGTCGAAGGCGACTTGAGACCATTGTATGGCTCCGTTTGGATTTACGTGCATGCGTGTAAGAACTCCTCCGGGAGTAGTATTGTAAAGTTTTTTACGAGTATAGCTTTTGTTTCGCTTCAAGCTATAATTCATGAATGCATTGTCAACACTGGCGTTACCGTTTAAGCCATGATTATATATCCCCCAACCTGCTTTATAGAGGGTGTCCATCTGTGGCCAATAAACCATTCCATAACCGCTTCCGGGTTCATGCGTATCAGGGCCATTTTCACCATCACCGTTAAAAGTAAACTGTGCCGAGCTGATCTTAAAATGTATATCGTTGCCGCAACCATCTGTATAAGTAAGGCCGGGATAGGTTTGGTTTCCGACCTGACCTCCCACAAAAATAGGATATCCCAGGGTAAATATGCTTTCGTGGCCGTCGTCAATTTGCATGCTAAGGGCAAAATCCTTATTGTATTTCAGCGGAGCCTTTATTACTGTTGCAGTTGCCGGAGTTTGGTCGAAACTCACGATAATGCTCATATTAACCTGTGAATTAGCAAAATACGGCATTGTAAACACTGACAGTATCAGCAATGTTATAAGTCTTGTATTTTTAACTAAAACTTTCATCTTAACGTTTCCTATAATTATATTCCTGAACCTGTGGAAAAGATAAATCCCGGGATTTCCTGGCTTTACTTCTTTTCTCACCGCTCACCTTTTTGTCGAAATACTTATTGCCATTAAAATTAAACCTATAACCCAGGCTTATTTCGTGAGCACCACCTGTTTTTCTGTTTAGACCCCCCAAGCCGATGTCGTAGGAATAATTAAGGGTAAACCCATTGTAAACCAATCCTCCCAGGTTAATGGCCACTGCACCGCTGTTCCTATATAAGGCGCCGAGCCAAAAGCGATCGATATAAATAGCCAAAAGCGAAATATCGACGCTAATAGGCTCGTTGCTCATTTTCCGATAAACAGCATAGGCCTGAAGCTTCCAATCTGCCTGAACCTGGAACATATATGAGCCATACAACAACATCTCGCGCTGTAGCCTCAGATAATAGCCCGGGTTAAGCGTGTATTTTTCTTTATTCGGGAACAAAGTGGGAAATGCAGCCCCGAGATTCAAGTCTCTCCAATTGTAGTTCAGTCCGAATCCTGCATTGAGCGCAGAGGTGTTTAGCTTGGCAGCATTGTTTATTAAGGGGTCGTTGGGATCAATTCCAATAGCGTTATCCGTTCTGACGGAATTTTGGTAAAAACTTCCCCAAACACCAAATGACAGGAATTGCTGGTCTTCTAACTGAAGTTTATATGTATAGCTTAACTGGGCTTTAAAAAGCGAAAGGATATCCGTTTTGTCGGTATATATTTCCCCGCCAACCCACATTTTATCATCAACAACATTACCCGCACCATTGATTTTGAAAGTTCTGGGCGCGCCCTTAATTCCGGCCAAATCCTTTCGGTATCCCAGAAACACTTCAGGATACCCGGTTGAACCTGCTAGCGTAGGTGTTAAAGCATAAGGGTTTATCAAATACTGCGACGTTAAAGGAAATTGCTGAGAATATGCCGACATTCTTGTCAACATCACTACAATTAAGCAATATTTTGTTATTCCTTTCACTTCAACTATCTTATTATCGTAATCGGTCCTTTAAATATCTGTCCTGCAGCATCTTCTATCAAATAATAATAGGTGGCCTGTGGTAAATTAGTGTCTTTATAATCTCCCAGCCAGTCGTTTTGATAATTGTCGGACTGATAAACCAAATTACCATATCTATTATAAACACTTACCTTAAACGGTGTTGTTATGGCAGGATCGTTCACCACCCAAGCATCGTTATATCCGTCGCCGTTCGGGGTGAACATGCTCATTATTTTATTTGTTGTTGGTTCACCGCCACCTCCTCCGCTGTTAAACGCAAGTATGCGTTGTCGGGTTTTGAAACATGGGCCGGTAAAAACATCTACACTGAAAGCCCCTTCGTTTTTAACATAATATACCGGGTTTTTTACTAAATTGTCCCATATTATGGAATCATAGCTGTTGGCATTTTGAATAGTAACATAAAGGCTGTCATTTTTCGATATCCATGAGGTATCGTTTGCGAATAGTTCATTATTGTTGATATCGACCATTGTAAAATCGGCAGATTCCCCAATATCGATAATATTTGTAATACTGTCAGCGCATCCAATTGTTGATACAACTTTTAGTTTAACACTATATGCATCGGGGGTAAAATATGTATGCGAAACAAAACTCCCGACGTCGGTACCGCCATCACCAAAATCCCATTCCCAAGCATTGGTTTCGCCAACAATAACTGTTGATAGATCATCGAAGTTGGTGCTTTCCGGCAAACAATTGTTAGTAACTGTAAAATCAGGGACAGGATTGTCGCCAACCGGTACAACATTAAACACAACTTCTAATCCGGTTGGATAAAGCGCAGATCGCATTCCCACGAGGTGGTTTCCATATTCGGGGAAAGCATATTCAACAGTATTCCCTTCGGCATCGTCAAAAACTCCGTCGCTGTTCAAGTCCCAACTGATAAGAATCACTGAGTCAGGATATGTTGATTTGTTCTCCAGATGGGTAGTTCCGCCCAAACAAACGGAATCGTAGGTGAAATCGAAGGTTTTTTCAACTATTACGCTAAAATCCTGACGTGTGCTGCACTCAAAGATATTTATCACGTCCACATAATAATCCGTTGAAAATGCTGGATTTACCAACAATGTAGAATCTGTTCCGCCTGTATCCCATAAATATGTTAGTGTAGCATCTTGGGCACTTACCCACAAAGTATCGTTTATTCCTTCAATATGCGTTATAGTTGTAGGGGAATGGGATACGATATTTGGAACTGGGTTTACAACAACGGTGATGGTGTCATAACTATCGATACCGTTATAACGTCCCCTGACCCAGTATTTTGTTGTTTCCACAGGGCTGACTTTTATTACCGATTCCCCCTGGCTTGTGCTCCATTCGTAAACCTGCATGCCTGGGGTGGCGGTAAGTGTGGCAGTATCCCCAAGGCAAAGCACGCTGTCGCCTGTGGTTATTTTTACAATCGTGTCAATTGTGATATCACAAAACCCATCTTCGTAACTTATATCGGAAAGCGAACATAAACGGTTTGCCAATTCAACTTTTTTATCCCCGAGAGGGAGCGTGTAAACATAATCCATTGCTATCCAGGCGTCCCATTTGTCATTGCTGGATTCTGCTATTGAAGTATAATTATCGGCTATTGTTTCAGGGTTGGGGATAAGCCTGTCGTTCCAATTGAAATTCACAAGGCCTGTTGAAATATTACTCGAGAAACCCTCTGCGCCACTCACCTCAATACCAGATATACTTGTATCGGAAGTTATGACCAGGCTCATGGCGTAATAACGGAAGTCATCAGGAACGCTTCCTGAAAAAGTAATTTCAAGGACATTGCCGACCAGGCTTTCGTTTAAGCTAATGTTATCCCTGATATTCAGATAGTCATATATTTCCTCATCGGTAGCAATAATGATATTGTCTAAAGCACCTTTGCCGTAAACGGAGGCAATTGTCGAAAAATCGGCATTAAAGATTTCTTTTGGGTAATGTGCTCCTGTGTCAACATCAGGGATTAGGTGGGTAAACAAAGACCCCCAAAAATTTGCGCCATCAACACTTTGGGAAAACAAAGTGTCAACATATTCCTGAACCGGGATTACACGATGAGCCTCCCGCCTCTTGAGATACTGGTAACTAGTCCAGTTGGAATTATTCACATCGCCACCAAGCAAATCAAAAGGCCCCCCGTCTTTTTTGTTCAGCGCAAGCGAAAAGCCGTTGTCGAAGGCAGGCTGTGTCCACTCGACCAGTTGGTTGGGTGAAACAAACACATTCGAGGAGTTTGCCCCTTGCAATAAATTATAGAGCTTTCTCCTGAAAAAGCTCCTGTTCCTCTTGATCGAATAGTTCATAAAGGGAACATAAGTGGAAGGGCTTCCATTTACGCCATGATTGTATATCCCGTAATTATCGTTATAAAGTAAGGTGATAGCATTCCAGGTCAAATAATTATTGTCGAAGGAAGGGTCCAGCGGGTCGTGCATGTCAGGCCCGTTCTCACCATTGTTCTGAAAACAATAAAGTGAGGAACTCGCCGTAAAATGTATGTCATTGCCACAACCATCAGTATAAAAAAGGTTGTTGAACAAAGGCAAAACCTTGTTGTTAATGTCAATAGTGCCATCGTCAACCTGGAAACTGAACGCAAAAGTCTTGTTATATTTCAATGGCGCTTTGGTAACCGTATATGTGGTTGGGATTGTATCGAAGTTAATGGTAACTTTGATATTGTTTATATTCTGCTGGGCAACAGTCAGGAACGACATACATAGGAGCAAGGATGCCAATATTAAACCCGATTTATTATTCTGTTGTAGGTGCATCAATAATTGATAACAATCGATATAAGTGTATAAACAAGTAAAATTATAATAATAGCCGATACTTTCAGCCTTTTTTTATAATGAGTTTTTCACAATTTGTGAATATCATTTTATCCTCGATCAGGAGAAAAGTTATAATTTATTTTTTTGAAAAAAATATTGCCGAATAAAAATAATGTTTATTTTTGCGCCCTGTTATTGGAGTTAATAAAAACATTGTTCTTAACTCTTTAGTAAGAGTCACGAGGTCTCATGTTTAGTCATGCTGTCCTTAGGAAAAGAAGGAGATTCCTCCTTAGCTCAGTTGGTTAGAGTCCCGAGGTCTCGGGATTAATCAGGGTGTCCTTTAAGGAAAAGAAAGAGATTCCTCCTTAGCTCAGTTGGTTAGAGCACCTGACTGTTAATCAGGGTGTCCTAGGTTCAAGTCCTAGAGGAGGAGCAAGAGGCCGGGCTAATGCCCGGCTTTTTTTATATATGCCCGTTTATAGTGTCTGCATACTTTATTCCGAGGGTTCCGACATGTATTATGTAGGGCAGACCGACGATGTGTCAAGGAGGTTGAGGGAGC
>JAJRQZ010000130.1 GCA_024279935.1 Bacteroidota bacterium | reverse complement strand
ACATGGTATAAGCCTTGTGAATTTAAGCGTTTGCATATTGGGGTTGATGTTATCGGTGATGCAGTTTTGCTTCCTGTAAAAGTAAGTAATAGTGTATTTACGCAAAACAAAGAGGGTATCAACCTTTTTTACATCCATGATGCTGAAATTACTTTGAATGATGTTGAAGTTCTTGATGTTACCAAAGCACATGGATTATATATGAATTATTGCCATGAAGGTTACCACGTTGAGGCAAACAATTTTTGGGGTGATGAAACCTCCAGTGTAAAAAATTTCGGAGTAATAGTAAATAATTCCGGTCCGCAAATTAATGTTATATATAACAATAGTTTTACAGGACTATACTGTGGCTCAGCGGCTCAGGGTTTAAATTATAACGATAAAAGTGAAACACGTGAAGGTCTGTTATTTAAATGCAATACTTATACTAATAATAAAGCGGATATCGTTGTATCCCATGAGAAAAATAGTACCGAACCATTTGGCATAGGTGCTGATCAAGGGCATGACCCTGATGGTGGTCCATTTGTTCAAGATGATTTAACTGCTTTAGCCGGTAATATTTTTACCAGCGAGAACACTTACACTGAACATGAATGGGATTTGTATAATACTATCGGGGCAAATTATTTTACTTATCATTATCATCGGTCTAATTCACCAGATGATCCAAAAACAGAACCAAATAGTGGTGCTCAGGGAGAAGTAGCTTATGTTTATTCTGATATAGGTTCGTATCCTCCTTATAATGCAACTTTGGGTCTTCAAGATTATAGTTATCAATATACCAAAGAAATAAGTTGCCCATCTACAATAGAAAATGAAGGAGGTGGAGGTGCCGAAATAAAAAGTGCAATAGCCTCATATTCAACAGCAGTAGATAGTGTGGATGCTGTTATATTAAATTTAAAGGATGGTGGTAATACAGAAAGTTTAAATTTTGAAACTGTTACTGCTATGCCCGGAGAAGAACTTGAAACAACAGATCTTTTATTAAATGAATCGCCAAACTTAAGCGACACAGTTATGGTATCGGCCATTGAAAATGAATCTACCCTGCCAAATGTGATGTTACGTGATGTTCTCGTAGAAAATCCTCAGGCTGCTAAATCTAACCGGGTTCAAAATGCGTTGGATAACAAAAACAATACTATGCCCGATTTTATGAGATTCGAAATAGATCAAAGTGGCGATACTTTATCCCAAATTGAAGTGGAAAGATCAAAATTGTCAAAAATTAAATTTAAAAAACAACTGGAGTTCAATAAGTTGAAGAGGTATTATAGAAATGATACCAATATTGTTAATTTAAAAGATAGTTTGATTGCTTTGTGTAATATGAAGGGAGGTTTGTTGAGTGAATATAAAAAGGCCATGCTTCTGATCACGGCGAACGACACTGTTGCTACTTATAATATAATAAGTAATATACCTGTTAACTATTCTTTAACTTCAGAGGAGGCAAACGAACTTCAATCATTTGGAAATTTTATAGATATTAAAAAACAAATGATCTCTCAGGGGTTGAATTCGCCTGACAGTACATTGCTGGTAGATATAGATAATTTATATGTTAACGGATATGGTTTTTCTAAAAATATTGCAGCAGCTTATCTTGCAAACGCAGGTTTGCTTGATATTAACCAACCACACTATTTGATTGACTTTGACAGTTTAAAATCAACAAGTTTTGAAACCGAGAGTCCATTTTCAAATAAGGATAATACTAACGATACATATTTAGTGATAAAACCTAATCCGGCTTCAAATTATTTTATTTTAAGTTATAAACTCTCTTATGTTATAAAAAATGCCCGGATTTTTGTAAAAACCGTAAATGGCATAATAATAAATGAATTTGTAGTAAATAATGAACAGGGTGAATTTGTGGTTGAATCGTCTGACATTAAATCAGGATTTTATATAGTTTCATTAGTTAATGGCACATCTGTATTGGATTCTGAAAAACTTATTATTTCAAAATAAATTTAAATAATTCATACTCCGTTGGATATTTCCAACGGAGTTTTTTACTTTAGAAAAATGAAACGTCTACAATACATTATTTTCTTTTTGGTTTTTTCAGTATCCTTAAATACTATTGGGCAGGATACTATTTGGCCTAAAATTTTCAGTGGATACAGTATTTACGATATTCAAAATACTTATGACAACGGTTTTGCTTTAGCAGGATGGAAAACCACAGAAGTTGACCCTTATTATCTTGGCTATGGAATATTAAAAAAATTAGATGTCAATGGCAATCTCTTATGGGAGAAATATATAGGGATGAACCCCCCACCTGCCGTAACCAACCTGCATTATGTAAATCAAACAAATGACGGAGGATATATACTCTCTGGAGTTTTTTCAGGCTCCGACTGGGATGGTGGTGATGTTTTTATCATGAAGTTAAATGCTTGTGGCGAGTTGGAATGGAACACTTATATTGAAAGTGAGGGGCCGCAAATTAATAATTCTGTTTATGAACTTGAAGATGGCAGTTTTATAACCCTTATAGGTCAGTGGGGAATAAATGATGACCCTACAAAAAGGGTTTGGCTTTTTAAGTTATCAGAAAACGGTGAAGTTTTATGGCAAAAACTATATGCAAACTGGAATCCCGAGATAAATAATAATGAAACCACCAGTGACTTTGTCAAATCGGATGATGGAAATTTTATTATTACAGGAACTTATAACGGATATTATGAAACATACTCACAGCAGCCTATGTTTATAAAGGTGGATACTGCAGGAAATGAAATATGGCATTATGTAATAAATGGCACCTCCGATTCACTTCATGTAGGACAACCGATGTTTGGTGATACCGATTCTCAGGGAAATATATACAGTGGCGGAAATCATAAAAATGCCGGTTACCTAAGGGCTCCCATTGTTTATAAAGTTAATTCTTATGGTCAATCATACATTATGAAAGATATTTTTACAATATCAGACAGTCTGCTTATGGGTTTTGCTCATGATACAAAATGTTTAAACGATACAACTATTTTTGTATTCGCTGGATGGAAAACAACTACTGATAGCCTTTATACTTATGTTTACGAACTCGATAGTTCCTTGAATATTATTCATAGAAAAATCTTAAGTGATAGTCTTGTTTACTATTGGCCAATGGGTACTGTTATAACAAACGACAACAAATATGTTGCAGTAGGTTTTCGTTCTATTTATCCTGATGAGGATATTTGGGCTTCCTCATTTTGGAAACTACAGTCAAATCTTGAGTACGACACTTTATATACTCAACAATTTACTTACGATTCACTCTGCCCATACCCCATAACCAACGACACCATACCACTCGACACAACCGTAGTTATAAACCTTGAGCATTTGTGGAATATATTAAAGCCAATGAGTATTTTTCCAAATCCTGTTCGAGATAAATTGAATATCAGAATTAACATAGTAAGATGGCAGGAACGCGAAATACGCATAAACGATATAAACGGAAGTGAAGTGATGTATGAAAAACTACCGCCCGGCATTGCAAAATACAACTTAAATTTGAGCGGTCTGAAAAACGGTATTTATATAATTTCACTTTACGAAAAAGGAAAACTGCTGCAAACGGAGAAATTTGTTGTTGCAAAGGAATGATGTTGCTTTTCATCTTTTCAATGAAAATAGTTGTTACTACTCATCAGGTTTATCAAGTTGATTATCAATAGCCCCATGCTTCAGCGTGGGGTTATATTCAGTAGTTTTGGCGGAAATTTTGTGTTTTTCAAACAAAAATTGTGACAAAACGGATAGGTAACCAATGAGTTAACATTTTTCTCTACTGCTGAGTAGTAACAAATAGTTTTTCTACTAATAGAAAAATCCAAATATTGTTTTTGAATGCTATCATGGAAAAATCATGTATTTTTGTTTTTTTTAAAAGCCTATGAAAAGATATTTTTTACGACTTGCCTATGATGGCTCAGCCTTTCATGGCTGGCAGGTTCAGGAAAACGCGCATACTGTCCAGGCTGAGATTACTGAAAAAATTAGCCTGATGCTGAAAGAGGACCTGCAAGTTATTGGTTGCGGACGAACCGACACCGGTGTTCATGCCAGGGAGTTTTATGCCCATTTCGAGATAAGCAAGCATGTGGAGAACATTGATGGTTTCGTTTATAAGTTAAATGCTTTTCTGCCAAATTCAATAGCAGTTTACGATCTATATGCTGTTGACAATAATATGCATGCCCGTTTCAGCGCAAAAAGCCGTACCTATAAATATTATATCTCAAGAAGAAAAAACCCGTTCAACGACAAGTATTCATATCAGTATTTCCCGGAACTTGATGTTTACAAAATGAACGAGGCTGCAAAAATCCTTTATGAATATACTGATTTTACTTCCTTCTCGAAATCGCATACGCAAACGGCTACCAATAACTGCAATGTGAGTTATGCGCATTGGGAGCTGGTAAACAACCTGCTCGTATTTACGATTACATCGGATAGGTTTTTGAGAAATATGGTCAGGGCAATAGTAGGCACCTTATTGGAGGTGGGAACCGAAAAGCTATGCCTCACTGAGTTTAAAGGAGTGATAGAAAAGAAAAACAGAAATTGCGCTGGCTTTTCGGTGCCGGCAAAAGGGCTTTTTTTATTTAGCGTAAAGTATTGATAAACAGTTCCTTTTGAGAGCACTGTTGAGGCCAAGATGGGAAAAAATCATCAGGCCCCTGGTCAATTGCGTGGCTCATCCTGATGGTATTGAGGGGATTACGGCTTTTGTCGAAAAAAGAAAACCGAATTATAACCTTTAGTCCGAACTATAGATATTTTGGGCATATAATGTGATCTTATGCCTAAAATAATCCGTTGTTATTATAAATTTCCATTTGAACCTCAGAAAATGCTTCGATAATAGTTTTATTATTATTGCTAATATTCGTCAGCTTACCTGATACCAAATCAATTTTAACCGTATCGCCGTCCTTTAAGTCCAAAGACGACAAATCGTGATAAGTAAGGATAGGGAAAGCGGCGTTAATAGCGTTACGCTCGTAGATAGCACCAAAACTTTCGGCTACAATAGCCTGGATACCAAGGGTTTTAAAACCGTCAACGGCTTGTTGGCGGGAACTTCCCGCACCAAAGTTCTTACCCGTAAATACTATATCCCCAGGTTTGGCTTTTTTTGCAAAATCCTCATAACCTTCCAGGTTGTCGAAAATGTATTGTCCCATCTCAAGGGGGTCAGTAATCTGCAGATACCTGTTATGGTATATCATGTCGGTATCGATATTATCTTCCATGATCATCCAGACCCTGCCCTGTATTTCCGTATTTTTTTTGGATGTTCCGCTGAGTCGTGCTTTATATCAATATTTTCAACCTCATCGGAAATAAAATCAAAAACGGCGGCATGGTCCGGTATATCATCTTCAGAGGTAATATATCCTGCTATTGCAGAAGCGGCGACGCTGGCGGGCGAGGCAAGGTAAACGGAGCCTTTTCCCTGCTTTCCGGGGAAGTTCCTGTTGCCTGTGGAAATAGTTATTTCTCCCGGGCCGTTTTGCCCTACTTGCCCGGCAGCGCATCCGGCACAACCGGCATTGGAAAATAATGCGCCGGCATTTTTAAATGTCTTTATGATTCCTTCATCAAGGCATTGTTGCCAGATCTCGTCGGTCGTAGGGACTATTTTGAGAACTACCCCCGGTGCAAGCTTACGTCCTTTCAGTATGCGGGCTGCTGCCCTCATGTCCTCCATGCGCCCGTTGGTGCAACTTCCGATAAAGGCCGAGTAGATACGGACGCGTTTTTCCGATCTGATATCAACGGTATCATGGGGTTTGCCCGGGCGACTAACCATATTCACGAATTTGCTTATGTCTATCTGATGGGTCTCTGAATAAACCGCATCTTTGTCGGCTTCAATATTATTTAATTTACGTCCTGTTCTTTGCTCGCAATAATCCATCACCTCCTGGTTTGGGGGGAACAGCAGGATAATGGCTCCCATTTCCGTTCCCATGGAGGCTATGGTAATCCTCTCATCCAGTGTGAGCTTGTTGATGGCCTTACCGTAAAATTCAACTGATTTTCCGAGCAAGCTGTTGGCGCCGAATCGGTTGAGCAAATTCAGCACTATATCTTTGGCGTAAATACCTGAAGGTCGCTCACCTATAAATTCCAGTTTTACAGATTCGGGGACTTTAAACCAGATTTTTCCTTTATGAAAAGCAGCGGTAATGTCCTTGTCGCCCATTCCCTGACCGAAGGCGCCGATGGCTCCCAGGATATTTGCATGCGAATCGGTTGTTACGGCAGTGCTTCCGGGCCAGGCCAGGCCATTGGCAAATAATGTATGTGTACCTATACCGTTGTTGATGTCGAAAACCTTAATGCCGTGCTTGCGTGCAAAAACTCTTACAATATGCTGGTTTACGGCATATTTCTGATCACTTCCGGTTGGATTGGTGTCGAAAGTGAAAAATGTCTTGTTTACATCGTCGATGCTGAGGTTTTTTTCCTCCAGGGTCTTAACAACATTGGGGCCCCCGAAATCCCTTGCAACTCTTGCATCAATCGATATGTCTGCAATTTCTCCCGGTTTAACGGACTTGTTACCTGAATGGGAAGCTATTATCTTTTCAATTATATTCATAAGGATTTTTCTTTTCTCGTTCAATAAAAATTTCCAAGGCCCAAAAATAGAGCAAAAAATCATAACGAACCCTTTAAACCTTAAGCATTTTGTTAAAAACGTCTAGCTCAACTGGATAAATTGCAAGATGAGTTTGATGTTCTTGTCCGCAACTGTAAAAATACTCCTGGTGGATAAACGGAAAGCTTCAAGTCATTAGGGTTTTATATCCTGATAACAAATACTCTAATAACTAGCTGAAAATATATATTACTTCAAGTTGCATCTGCCATTTCGCAGGCAACGGGAGTTCTCTTTTCCTTGCTTTAACTTCAAAGGCCTAAGGATTGTCAGATGCTTCTTCCTGAGCCGATATCCATCCGCCCCCAAGTGCTTTGTAAAGTAAGATATGGGCATTTAGCAACTCTCTTTGTGTTTGAGTGTATTTCAGTTGAGCGTCGAAAGATTGCCTCTGACCTTCAAGGACTTCCAGATATGAGGTTTGACCTTTATCGTATCTTTGATCAGAAAGTTTTTCAGCGTTTATAGCTGCCATATTCCGCAGTTTGTTGGCTTCCAATTCGGCTTTTAATGTCTTTATCGCAATAAGGGCATCAGCGACTTCCCTGAATGCCTGAAGTGCCGTATTCTCATATTGGCGCAGAGCAACTTCTGTATTGTGTTTTTCTATTTCAACACGGCGTTTGTTCTTGCCGAAATTAAATAGGGGACCTGTTAAGCTACCGGCTGCCGACCAGGCAAGTCCACCAGTTGTTATGTTCAAGAGGTCGTTGCTGGCATACCCAAGCAAGCCCGTTACGTTCAACGAAGGCCAGCGCATTGCCTGGGCGGCGCCTATTCTTGCATTTTGAGCGGCATACAGGGCCTCTGCTTGCCTTATATCGGGGCGGCGCAATAGTAGTTGCGATGGCAGGCCTTCAGGGATCTTAGGAGGCAGGTGTTGCTCTGACAGGGCTGTATTTGTTATAAAGCCTTTTGGGTTTCCGCCAAGCAAAAGGCTCAAGGTGTTTTCTGTTTGGGCTATAGCCCTCTCATACACAGGTACTGAGGCTTGCGAGATGGCTTTTTGAATTTGAGCCTGGTTTAAGTCCAGTTCGGGAACAATGCCATAATCGTACCTGGCCTGTATGATTACGAGTCCGCTATCGCGGGAGGCTAGGGTTTTTTTTGATATCTCAAGTTTTTCTTGAAATTCGAGAAGAGTAAAATATGTTGATGCAACTGCAGAGATTAAACTTATTTGTACTGTGCGCATTCCATATTCCGAGGCCAATAACTCGGCTCTGGCCGATTCGTTGAGCCTTCGGTATTTCCCCCAGAACCCTATTTCCCAATACATTTCCGGATAGGCTGAAAAAGAACTTATGTTCGAGCTTTGCAGCATGCCTGCGCCAAAGTTGCCGCCGCCTGCGTTGGCGGAAACGCCAAAAGACGGATATTGGTCGGCCTCGGTGAAGCCGAGATTGGCTTTCGCTGCTTCTATTCGTGCCGCAGCTATCAGTACATCTTTGTTGTTATCCATGGCTTCATTTATCAAAAGAGCCAGTTGGGGATCGTTGAACAGCTCCCACCAACGCAAGTTGACAATGGTGTCGGCCGCTATACTGTCGAAGCGGAAAATATTCTCGCCCGCATATTCCGGGCGCTGAAAATCGGGTCCGAGCGTACAGCTTGATATAAATAATACGATTCCCGATATATATATTACTAGTTTTTTCATGATCATTAATTATTATTGTTTTCATCCCCGGTTTCAACGTTCAGTTGAACCAATTTATCTCTTTTTTTCTCGTAGCCGGCTAGCTTGCCGATTAGGATGAAGAGCATGGGGTAGAAGAAAATACCCAGAAGAGTTGCCAGGGTCATACCTCCCAATAAGGCCATCCCCATTACTTTGCGTGCTTCGGCGCCTGAGCCGGAAGCAACAACAAGAGGGAATATTCCGAATATAAAGGAGAATGCCGTCATAAGGATAGGCCGGAAACGCGATTTGGCTGCCGCAAGTGCGGCTTCGGTGAGCGAAACACCTTTTTTGAACTCATCGTTGGCAAACTCAACAATAAGGATTGCATTTTTGGCTGCCATACCAATGAGCATAACAAATGAAACCTGTGCAAATATATTGTTCTCGAATGTAGGGCTGATCAATCGTCCGGCCCAAAGGGCAAATAAAGCACCGAAAATAGCAAAAGGTGTCCCGAGCAAAATGCTGAAGGGCAAAGACCAGCTCTCGTATTGTGCCGCAAGGATAAGGAATACAAATACCAGCGAGAATGTTAATATCATTCCAAGCGACCCTGATGCTTTTTTCTCCTGGAACGACATGGCATTCCAGGCAAAGCTCATATCCTGTGGGAGTGTTTCATCAGCAACTTCCTCAAGTGCCGCCATTGCCTGGGCAGATGTATATCCTTGTGCCGGGCTTCCGGTAACTTCTACTGAACGGAATAGATTAAAACGGTTGGTGTAGTCGGGACCCGAAATATTCCTTACTGTTGCCAGGGTTGCCAGGGGGACCATATTACCTTTGTTGTTTTTAACAAAGAAGTTGCTTATCTTGCTTTCGTCAACACGATATTCAGGCTCTGCCTGTATATAAGTTTTATAAAGCCGGCCGAAGCGGGTGAAATCATTTACGTAAGCACCACCCATCAGTGAGCCTATGGTAGTATAAAGGTCAGCAAGGTTAATACCGAGCTTGAGTGCCTTTTCTTTGTCGATATCGAGGTATCTTTGTGGTACTGCTGCCTGAAATGTCGTGAACGCATTGCCGATCTCAGGTCGTTTGTTGGCAGCAAGGATAAACTCATGAGTCTTTTGTGCAAGGTATTCAGGTGTGTTACCGCCTTTGTCTTGCATCATGATGCTGAAACCTGACCCGTTTCCCAGCCCGGGTATTGCCGGAGGCCCGAAAGCAAATGCCTGGGCCGCTTTTATCCGCATCGCCAATTGAATATTCACTTTCTGAATAACTTCTTTCGCAGTTGATTCCCTGTCGGCCCAATCTTTGAGGGTTACGAACATAAAGCCATTATTAGACGACATTGCGCCTGAAAGTAAACTAAATCCCGTTGCGGTGGTGATATATTTAACTTCAGGGATTTTCTGGACGATTTCTTCGATATCTTTTGCGACGACATCGGACCTTTGCAAGCTTGCCGCATTGGGGAGCTGCATATTCACAAAGAAATAGCCCATGTCTTCCTCAGGAATAAATCCACCGGGCACTGCTTTGCCGAAGAAAACGGCAGCAATGGTAACAGCGACGATAAAAATCACGCCTCTTTTCAATTTGCGCGTTATAATTCCTGTAAAGCTCATATATGATTCTGTGGTAGAGCCCATTATCTTGTTAAACTTGCCGAAAAACCATCCCAAAGGTCCTTTATAAGGCCTGGGCTCTTTCAATAAGATTGACGAAAGGGCAGGGGAGAGCGAAAGTGCATTAACTGACGATACCAGCACCGAGACAACTATGGTGATGGCAAACTGCTGATACAGGCGGCCTGTAATTCCTGCCATGCCGGCAACGGGAATAAAAACAGCAACTAAAACCAATGTTGTTGCAATAACGGGCGCCGTTACTTTTCGCATGGCGTCGAGAGTTGCTTCTTTAGGCGTCATGCCGGCAGCGATGTTTACCTGTGTGGCTTCCACCACCACTATCGCATCGTCAACAACAATACCTATGGCAAGCACTAGGCCGAGAAGCGAGAGAACGTTGATAGTAAATCCCAACATAGGGAAGAATATAAATGCCCCGATTAATGAAACGGGTATGGCCATTGTTGGGATAAGCGTGGCTCTCCAGTCTTGGATAAAAATGAAAACTACCAGTACCACCAGCAGTATGGCAATGATTAATGTAACAACAATATCTTTTATTCCTGCTGTTATAGGTGCAGTTGAATCCAGCGACACATCATATTTTACACTTTCGGGGAAATTCTTTTTCAAAACCTCCATTTCTTCAATAACCTGGGATGCAAGTTCAACGGCATTAGAGCCAGGTGCTTGGTAAAGTGCTATTATAGAGCATGTTTCGCCGTTTAGGCGAGTGAATGCATTATATGTTTCAACACCCAGGTTAATAGTAGCAACGTCTCGTAGCTTTACCTGTGAGCCGTTACCGGTGGTTCTAACGACAATGTCGCCAAAGGCTTCGGGCGAGTTGAATCTATCAGGCAATCGAACAGTATAGGTAAACTCGGTTCCTGCCGGTGCCGGCTCTGCGCCAAACCTTCCTCCCGGAACTATTATGTTTTGTTGATTTATTGCATTTAATATTTCAGGAACCGTTAAGCCCATTTGCGCCAGGCGGTCTGGTTTAATCCATATTCTCATTGAATAGTCGGCGGCACCCAAGACATTTACCCTTCCTATGCCTTTAACACGGGCCAGTTGATCCTTGATATTGATAAGGGCATAGTTTCCGAGAAAGTTCTGGTCATATCTACCGTCGGAAGTTAGTGTTATGAGCATAAGTATGTTAGGTAGTGATTTTTCAGTTGTAACGCCAAATTTCTTTACCTGTTCAGGAAGTTTTGCCGTGGCGGCCGAAACCCTGTTTTGAGCCAAGACGGTATTCATGTCGGGATCGGTCCCCACATCAAACGAGATATCGATGACCATGCTCCCGTCGTTGGCATTGGTGGATTTCATATATATCATATTATCAACGCCGTTTATCTGTTGCTCAAGGGGCGTGGCAACACTTTCCTCGACACTTACTGCATTGGCGCCGGTATAATTGGCTCTTACCTGAACAATCGGGGGAGTTAAATTAGGGTATTGCTCAATGGGCAAGCCTAATAATGACACAATACCTACGATCACGATTATAATTGCAATTACTATTGCAACTATCGGCCTGTGCACAAAGAAGTTTCCTTTACTTTCAGCCATGATCTTAGTTTTGTGAATTGTTAAATTGACTTTTGAACTCAATCATTTCAGGTGTGATGATAGTTCCTGAGCCAACTTTTTGCAATGCATCGATTACGACCATTTCCCCGGCTTGCAATCCATCGGTTATGAGCCAGTAATCATCAATTTTGGGGCCTACTTCGACCTGGCGCGTTTCGACCATGCTACTGTCGTTGACAACATAAACCGAATATTGGCCTTGTAGTTCGGTAATGCACCTCTGCGGGATGATGATGGCTCCTTTGGCATTGTCCATCATGATTTTAATCTTGGCATATAAACCCGGGCGGAGTAATTTTTCAGGATTGGGGAAAATTGTTTGAACAAGCAATGAGCCGGTATTTGGATCGATGCTCCTGTCAATAAAATTTAAATGGCCTTTATATTTAAAAGTGGAGCCATCAGCTAGAATTAGGCTGATATCGGGCTTGAAATCTTCACTATCCCTGATTTCCCCAATTTTTTCCTCCTTAATCGCTTGTCGTGCAAGGACAATAAAGTCGGATTCCGTCAGGAAAAACTCTACCAAGACAGTATCGGTTGTAGAAACGGTGTTCAAAATTACCGGGTTTGGGGTTTGACCCACAAATTCCCCGACTTTCGCTTTGGTTTTCCCTATCAATCCGTTAATGGGCGACTTTACCCGGCAATAGCCAAGATTGATGTTTGCAATCTCCAGGCTTGATTTCGATGCTTCTACATAGGCCTGCGCAGCCTCGAACTGGGCTACGGCAGCATCGAGATCGCTTTTGCTGACAGCGTTTATCGCGGCAAGTGGTTTTATCCGGCTCAAATCGTTTTCGGCTTTTGCCAAAGAAGTTTGTGCCTCTGCAAGCCTGCTTTCCTCAACGGCAACTTCTGCTTTGAAAGGCTCAGGGTCGATAGAGTATAAAAGCTGGCCTTTCCTGACAGTTGTTCCTTCAGGGAAATGGATCCCTTCAAGGAAACCGCTTACACGGGCCCTGATAGGTATGTCGCTGCTTCCATAAACCTGGCCGACAAATTCATGATATATTGGGACGTCTTTCTTTAGCGCCTTAACAACAGTAATTACCGGCGGGGCCATTTGAGCAGGCTCGTTGCTTTTGCATGAAGCCAATCCTGATATTATGAGGACAAAGCTTATATTCAACATTAGTGCAATAGATTTATTCATTATGATAATAATTTGATGTGAGTATTTGTATGCACGAAAATAGAAAAATATACCTTATTATTTGTTAATTGTTATAAATTTTAAGTGTGAAGTAAAGAATATCCCTCCGGAAAGAAGCCATAAAACTATATTTTTTAATAAGGCTTTAGCGGGATTTCCTTCTTTGTCGCGAACATGATAGCTGTTTTCGTCATAAATCCCGTCATCGTATATTCCGACGGCATAGAATGAAACGATAAACTAGGTTTTCGCGGGTCCTTCAGCCAATGGGTAAAATGCATTTTAAGACCGTTGCAAGACTAGGTTTTTTTAATGAATTAAGACAATCTTTTATTCACCTTCTTCGTAGCCGTGTTTTTAAAGTCCTCACAGACAACAGTCTGCTGTGGGTTTAAAAATACTGCCGCCTCGAATTTGAACAAAATATTGTCTTTTGCAACGGTCTTATTTTATTGTCATCTGACATTTTATCTTCATTATCAGATGATTATTCATTTGAGGGGCAATCATAGGCTTTTGTGTTAAAAGTCAATCAATGATGTTTCGTTATTATATGATTTTCGCTCTTTTAAATTCTTTTTTTCTATCGAATAAATATCTGTAGGTAACATGAACTTTTCTGATGTCGGCATCAATGTTTTTTATCATATTGATCATTTTAGGGTTAAAGTCGCCTATCCAATTCATTTCCAGGTCGGTATAATGCACGCCCCTGCCAACTTCCTCCTCAAAGTAGTTTATCATCCCATCAGTTATTTTTCTCCCTTGGAATTCGGGGACAACCCCGAATATCAGGCCCAAGGCCCTATGACTGGCTTTTCTGATCTTTAAATCATAGAGAAGCCTTAATTTATTGATTAGATGTAATTTGCCGTTGAACTTCTTGATTATAGGGTTTAGGTCGGGTATCATCAAAAAGAAGGCGATAGGCCTTTGTTTATGATAAGCGAATATAAGCAGTTTAGGGTCGAGAATATGTTTTAGGTTCTTGAACAAGGCATCGGCATGCTTTTGGGTAAGAGGTTTGACCCCCGGGAATTTAGCCCATGCTGCATTAAAGACTTCCAGAAAGTTATCAGCGGTTTTTTTTGGGTTCTTCAGGTCGTGGTTGCCAAAACTAATATCGGTGTCTTCCTTAAGTTTAATGGCGTTTTCCTTTATTTTAGGATCTGTCAATCCTAACTTAAGTTTTGTGTGATAAGTAAACTGATTGAAAAAATTACGGAAACCGTAGTTCTCGAATAAATCGTTATAATAGGCGTGATTATATGGCATATTGTAAACGGGCTCATAAAATCCTTCTATTAAACAACCCCAAAAAATTTCCCGCGAACCAAAATTTATCGGGCCGTCAACGGCTTCCATGCCTTTGTTTTTTAGCCATTCGATTGAGGCGTCGAACATATAGCCCGCGGCTTCTTGATTGTTGATGCATTCAAAAAACCCAATTCCGCCTGTGGGTTGTTCTTCTTTTACTGAAGACTTCCTGTCGTAAAATGCAGCTATCCTGCCAATTGGCTCGCTGTTGGAGGTCAGAACCCATCTTATAGCCTCACCGCTACGGAAGGCCTTGTTTTTTTTAGGGTCAAAAACCTTTTCGATATCGGTATCCAGGTGACGGACCCAGTTATTGTCGTTTTTATATAAATCGGATGGGAAATCAAGAAACAGTTTAACGCTCGCCTTGTTGTTTACCTCTATCAGTTTGAAATTACTATCCATGCCGTATGCTGTATTTATTTTATGTAAAAATAGGAAATTTGTTTTAATACTTGCTTTTTTTAGTGTCCAGGTAAGATGTAGCGGTTAAACCGATGAGCGAGAAAGCAATTAACACATAATAAAAATGTTGATAGCCAAGCAATCCGGGGCTGTTGTCCAATAGCCTGCCGGCCAATGAATTAAAAAACACATCCGGGGCATAACCTATTACCGAGATTATTCCTACGGCGGTTCCGGTAAAGCTTGCAGGTATCTTTGTTTCTTCAACCAGGGCAAAATAAACTCCCCTCAATGCGTAAACTGCAAAAAACGAAATCAGCAGATTAGATATTAACAATAGCTTGATTTCCCGGCTTGGTGTTAATATGGACAATAAGGAATATACAATGGCAAGCAAGATGAAGCTTATGCCAATGATTCTTTTGCCACTGAACTTATCTACGAGCAATCCTGCCGCTATGGCGCCCACAGGACGTAAATAACTGGCGTTGGAGACAAATGCCGAAGCCCGCAGTTCGTTCATATTTAAAAAATCGACAGCATACAAAGAGTAATAATCCAGGCCTTTGTAGGCACTATAAGCACTGACCACGACTATGGCCTGAAGCCATAAGTTTTTGGCCATCAGGAGATTTAGGGGGCTTTTGGGCTTGTGTGAATTGTTAGTTTCGACAATTTTGCCGTCGGGGACAAAAATCCAAATTAGTATTCCTGCGACAGCTGTAAAAAATGTATATAGAAGAATGATGCCTCTAATTGCAGAAATACGTTGTTCGTCGGATATCTCATTTAGGTTGCCACCAAAGGATCGGGCCAAAATAAACACTGCCAAACTTGAAACTGCCGCCGCCGCCAACCCTCTGCCCCCGTCCAGCAAACCAAATGCCTTTCCTTGCGAGTTATTGCCTCCCCATTCCCTGACAGCCTTTATCATAGGTGCCCAAAACAGGAATATTGTTGTTATTCCCCACCAGGCGAATAGAAAATATAAACCGCTTATCCCTGGGATATAGCTCATGTAAATTCCGCCTGCCGCAGTTGCGAGAAGTGAAAAGCTCATTAGTTTTCTGGCTGAAAACCTGTCGGCCAACATACCCCCGGGGAAATAACCAAGCATGGCCATAATACCATAGGGGAGAACAATATCGCCTAATTGAGTATTTGTTAAACTAAAGGCGTCAAGAAGGGTAGGGCGGAAGAAGCGTGCAATATGAAATGGTAGGCTAAATATCATTTCGCCGGCAAATATCAGGCTGAACATTATTGACCATCTGTTGTTATTTAGTTTTCCCACTATTTTTTTTCTTCTTTTATGATTTATGAATGGCAAAGTAAAGAAAAAGAATTTAGGAGGCAAGGGTGTAAAGCTGATTGAGGGCTGGAATGTATTTTTTCAGATAGATACAATTATTCCGATTAAATCGGGATCTGCATACATGCCCATAATCACGTAGCGCAGCAGCTAAGTTTGGAGATGTCTTTTCCAAATGTAATAGCTGCTAGTTTAATGCCCTCGCTAAGAGTGAGATATGGGAACATGTCTTCTGAAAGCTCTTTTATTCCAATCCCATATTTAATTGCCATGCTAAGTTGTTGGATAAGCTCGCCGCCTTCGGGGGCAACAATGCGCGCACCGATGAGCATATCAGTTTCTTTGTTGCGTATCAGTTTTATAAAACCCCTGGTGTCGTTCGCAACAATCGCCCTCGGAATATCTTTCAGTTCAATCCTGGAAGCCTCGAACGGGATGTTCATTTTTATTGCTTCCGCTTCGTCGATGCCTGTCCCGGCTATTTGCGGATCGGTGAATACCACCCATGGCAGCGAGGAATAATCTATTTTGAAGTCTGTTCCCGAGAAAGCGTTTTCAACGGCAATCCTGCCTTCGCGGGCAGCCGTATAAACATAAGCAGGAGTATTTATGCAATCCCCTGCCGCATAAATGTTTGAATGGCTTGTTTGTAAATGGTCGTCAACTTTAACATGATTGCTTTTTTCTGTTTCAAGCCCTATTTTTTCAAGTCCCAAATTATAAGTGTTCGGTTTAGTTCCTGTTGAAACAAGAATTTTATCGGCTTCGAACAATAGGGGTTTTCCTGATTTTCTGGTTTTTACTATTATGCCGGATTCGTTTTCGGAGGCTTCCTCAAAATCAATCCCGGTATGAATCTCCATGCCTTCATTTCGTAAATGCTTCAACAGCTCTTCAGATATTTCAGGATTTAGCCTGGAGAGAACGTTTTTGGAGCGTTGCAGCAAGACTATTTTTGTGCCCAGCCGGTGATAGGCTTGTGCTATCTCAAGTGCAATATAGCCACCGCCTAAGACGATTAGGGATTCCGGCTGTTCTTCCATGTCGAACAAACTCTCGCTCGTTAAATAATCAATATTTGCCAGTCCGGCAATTTCAGGAACTTTTGTTGTTGAACCTGTGGCAATTATAAATTTCAATGCCGTATATTTATCCGTTCCGTCAATAATAATAGTTTTATTATCGACAAACTGAGCAAAACCTTTTAGCAAAACAAGATTGTCGAAATCACTTACGACCTCAATATATTTTTTTTGTTGAAGAGAGGAAACCAATTCCTTTTTTCCTTTTATAACCGACTGAAAATCTATATCGACCCCCTTCGGCTTCAGGCCCGGGAAATTGGAATGTTTTGAGTGGTAGGCAGTTTCAGCAGCCCTTATGAGGTTTTTTGAAGGTACGCAACCCACGTTTACGCAAGTGCCGCCGAAGTCGAGACCTGCGTTCACCATCAAAGTTGACAGGCCCAGGCCCTCGGCTTTGATGGCGGCCGAAAACGCCGCCGAACCGCCTCCTATGATTATTAAGTCGAAATGTGTGTTTGCTCTTGCTTCATTTCCTATCTCGCCCACAACATTATAATGTGTTTCCCGGTCGATTATGTTCTTGATCTCCTCCTTGGAAATTATATCGGGGTCAAAAGTAAACTCTCCTTCGCCGGAGGCGTAGCTCACTTTGTTATTGCGTATCCCGTCTTTTGATGATAAATGTTTCCCTATACGGCTTGCGCAATTGCCACAAGTCATGCCCGATATCTTAAACTTAACTGTTCTCATGTAATTATTGTTTTACCTTGTACGGTGTTTCATTTATATATTTTACTATGCTATCGCTGTTCGTTTTCGATTTATCGTATCTCACAACGGCTTTAGCTGTCTTATAATCGGCCTTGACATCGATAACACCTCGATTTCCATTTACTGCATCTTGAATGTGGAAATTACATGCAGGGCAAGTCATTCCCTCGATATCAAAGGTTCTTTCTACGATGTTTTCCGCTTTTACAATGATTATTTCCTTTTCTTTTTGGGGATAAAATATTGATGAATAATAGGGGAAGGCCGTCATCAAGGCCGCAAAAACCGTTATTATAAATAAAAATTTCCTGCTTTGCCAAAATGATGGTTTTTCATCAGTTTCGCAGTCGCAATCAATTTCATCAGCCTTTTTAGGCTTAAGTTCCTGAAACCATGCATAAGCCAATACCAATATCGTAAGCCCTATGAAATATGGTCGAAACGGCTCAAGCCACCTGAAAGAGGATGCGATGACCGAGCTTCCCGCTATTAAGGCAAGCACGGGTGTTATGCAGCATAGGGAAGCAGCTATTGCCGTGAAAACACTTGCTCCCGCATACCTGGCTGAATTTGACTTTTCCTTCATGATCCTTATTTTTGATTGATTAATTCGTGGTGAATATTACTTATGATAGGCTCGATGATCTTTTTTTGACCTTCAGCCAATGAATAAAAAATAGTTTGCCCTGTTCGTCTGCTAATCAGTATATTGCCGTCCTTCATCTTTCTTAGGTGCTGCGATATGGCAGGAATGCTCATGCCAAGTATATCTGATATGTCGCAGGGACAAAGCTCGCCTTCATCTTTTAAGAGGAATAGTATTTTCAATCTAACTTCGTTCCCGCCAAGGGCTAGGATCTTACTTAAATTAGTGAACGCCTGCGACATAGAACCTACCCTGTGCCTACATGACTCAATCTGCTTTTGGTCGGCAAAAACTCTTATACACTTAATACCCATGATTTTTTTTATTTCTATAACGTAATTTTAATAAAATTATTATATAAGCAAATACTTAAATATAAACATTCAGTCGATCAAAACGATGATTCCTTACTGAAAGAATAAGTTTTTGTTATTTATTTTGCTTTTTATTGAAATATAGTCAATTATTTTTTTATTTTTATACCTTGTTAAATCATTTCTTTACGATAATTTGTTCACGCGATAAAACTTGAATATTTGAATGCAATAACTATGAAGTTTAAATATTATCTCATATATGTATATGTTGCCCTATGTTTTACGGGAATCAAAGGGCAAAATGCTGGCATGGGGCCTACTGCTGATACGGCACATATCAATCAGTTGGTGCAAGTTTGTGAAGAGCTGGTTCACATTGCTCCCGATAGTGCGTTTATATATATCGATTCGCTACTTAGGCTTTCAAAACAAGAAAATTATAAATTGGGATTGTTAAAAGCCTATAATTACAGGGGAACATATTTTTGGATGAAGAATGATCTCAATTCGGCGCTGATAGAATACAAACAAGCATTAAAGTTCTCTGATATTGAAAATTACAGGAAAGGGAAGGGGGCTGTTCTAGGAAATATAGCAATGCTTTACGGAAATTTATACAATACCGACAGTGCTGAGCGATATTATAGGCTAACCATTGAATATTGCACGAAATTCGGGATCAAAAGCTTGATCACAAAAGCAAAGTTCGACTTATCGAATTTGCTTATCATCAAAGACTGCTATGTTGAAGCCGCTGAGAACCTGGAGCAGGTGACGGATGAGCTCAAGCTAAATGAGGACTCGGTATTGTTGATGTTCGTATATACCGCTTATGGAATATTATACTCCAAGGTAAATGATTTTGATATGTCGCTTTCATATTATAAAAAAGCCATTGCCCTGGACAAAAAGGTCAAGAAAATTAACAATAAGTCGGGTATTTATTTAAATATGGGGGAACTGTATTTTCAAAACGACCGCAGTTATGATTCTGCCGTGTTTTATTACAGAAAAAGCGTTGAGTCTGCACCGGAATTCACAAAGGAGCAATATATTCTGGCGGCTAATACGAATATTGGTAATGTTTTTTTGGCAATGAAGGATTACGATTCGGCAAAATACTATTATGATAAAGTTGTTGTCAGTCCATTAATTGATAAAGTGCCTAACAATAAGGCGGCTATTTTAGTGAACCTCGGTATTTATTATGTTACTGTTGGCGATTTTGGGGCGGCCGACAGATACTTGAGCAGGGGTTTGCAACTTGCTGACAGTTTGGGTATTTTAGTTTATATGCAAAACGCCCTTCAATCGTTGGCCAACTTGAAGGAGCTGACAAACAAACCATTGGAGGCCTTGAGCTATTATAAGCAGTTTGAGGGCATTAAAGACAGCGTAAGCTCCGTGGAAGCAAGGAACAAGATAGCCATAATGGATTTTGACAAACATGTTGCAAAGCAAAAATATAACCTTAAGATCCTTGAAAAAGAAAATGAGATAAAGAATGACATCATTGTTCTTCAGGCAGTTGGGTTGGTCCTGTTCCTGCTCATATTTATCGGTTTGTCGCTGTTTATTATCAGTTTGCGCCGTAATAGAAGGAGAATTGATGAATTATATAAACAGCTTTCCATCAGGAACGAAAAGTCTAAGCATGCTAACGAGGAACTTAAAACGGTAAACGAGGAATTGAACAGCCTAAACGATAACCTGAACGACAAACAGCAGCAACTTCTTGAATTAAACAAGGCCAAGGATAAGTTTTTCTCTATCATCGGACATGACCTGAAGAGCCCTTACAATAGTTTGCTCGGTTTTCTCGATTTGCTCGAAAAACGTTGGGACGACTACCCCGATACTGAAAAAAGGAGGATGATTTCGATGCTGCTTGCAAATGCGAGGGAGACTTTTGTCCTCCTCGAAAACCTTTTAAACTGGGGACGAAGCCAACAGGGCCTGATAAAACCAATTGTTAAGCAATTTCTGCTCAAAAAGTCGCTTGAGCAAATATGGCATTTGTTTCAAAGTTCTTTTGAGCAAAAGCGGATAAAATTCGAGCTTGATATTAGCGATGACTTCAATATAACCACCGATGAAAGAATACTGTTGCAAATACTGCAAAACCTGATTAACAATGCCGTTAAATTTACAAATCGTGAAGGGCAGGTAACTGTTAGCTCGATAAAAACAGGCAAAGAAATAAAGGTTTGTGTCTCAGATACGGGAATCGGATTCCCCAAAGGTAAAATTCCCCACATTTTCGATTTGGATTTCGATTTTAACCGACCCGGGACAATGGACGAGAAAAGCAGCGGCATGGGCTTGATTCTTTGCAAGGAATATGCCCGGATAATCGATGCGGAATTAAGCGTTGAAACTGAAGAAAACAAAGGCAGTACTTTTTGTTTGAGTTTTAAAGGCCAGGCATTGCCGGGCCTGCAATAAAAACCGCCTACCTGGAACCATGCCTCAATATTTCCACTTGTTGGCAAGGCTTACCAGTGAAAGCATCACGGGAACTTCAACAAGCACACCCACGACTGTTACCATTGCTGCCGGCGATTGCAGCCCGAAAAGCGCAATAGCCACTGCCACGGCAAGCTCGAAGAAGTTACTGGCGCCTATCATTGCCGCAGGCGCACATATCGCATGAGGTAGTTTTAAGAACCTTGCACCAAACCAGCTTATGAAAAAGATAAAATATGTTTGTATGCTCAAAGGGATGGCAATGAGCAGGATTATCAAGGGGTTCTCAATAATATTGCTTCCCTGGAAAGCAAATAGCAATACCAAGGTAAGCAATAACGCAATAATGCTAACAGGCTTGAGCTTTGGCAGAAACTCTTCCTTGAACCATTCCTCCCCATGTTTTCTTACCAGGCTTTTATTAGTGATGTATCCCGCCAAAAGCGGAATTACGACAAAAACAACAATGCTGGCGACTAATGTGTCATAAGGTATTTCTATATTTGTTATTCCCAATAATAGCCCGACGATGGGTACGAATGCAATAAGTATTATCAGGTCGTTGACGGAAACCTGGACCAATGTATAATTTGGGTCGCCGTCGGTCAGGTAGCTCCAGACGAATACCATAGCCGTACAGGGCGCGGCACCAAGCAGTATTGCCCCGGCGATGTATTCGCCGGCCATGTCGGGGGTAATGAATGCCGAATATAGTTTTGTGAAGAATATCCAGGCAAAAAACGCCATAGTAAATGGCTTTATGAGCCAGTTTACTATTAATGTGAGCATCAGTCCTTTAGGGCTTCTTCCAATATTTTTGATGCTTGAAAAATCAATTTGGAGCATCATTGGATATATCATCATCCAAACTAAAACGGCAACCGGAATGTTCACATTATAAACTTCCATCTTGCTCAGAAACTCGATGCTCATACCAAAAAAATGGCCTATCCCAATGCCAAGGGTTATGCAGATGGCAACCCAGAGGCTCAGGTATTTCTCGAAAAAACCTATTTCTTTTCTGCTCATTGCTATTGTTTCCTGTTTATTTATATGCCGTTATCGTAATACTGAAAATCCCGGTCTTATCGTGTTTCATCTGGCGCAAATCATCTAAGCCCATATAATTTAATAAAATCGTATTAGGTATCTCAATTTCCTTTTCCTTGTGGATTTCTATTTTATTAAAACCGGATTCTTCTATTATTTTGATATACTCGTTTTTGTCGATGGCACCTGAAACACAGCCGGCATACATTTCGGCGTCGGCCTTCAACTTATCGGGTAACCGCCCGCGAAGCACAACGTCGGAGACGCAAAAATGGCCACCGGGCTTCAGCACCCGGATTATTTCGGAAAAGGCTTTTTGCTTATCAGGGACGAGGTTGAGGACGCAATTGGAGATAACAACGTCGTATTTGTTGTCGGGCAAGGGCATTTCCTCGATGTCGCCCTTGATGAATTCCACATTCTTATATCCGAGCCTTGAATTGTTCGATTCGGCCTTTTTGAGCATCTCGTCGGTAAAGTCGATACCGGTAACTTTTCCCTCATCGCCTACTATTGCCCTGGCGACGAAGCAATCGTTTCCGGCCCCCGAGCCCAGATCCAGAACGCTGTTGCCCTTGCCGATGCCGGCAAACGCCGTTGGCAGCCCACAGCCAAGCCCTAAGTCGGCCTCTTCAACATACCCTTCCTCCTTTGAATAGCTTTCGCTGAAAATCGTATAATCGATGCTGCCGCAACAATCGGTCCCGCCACAACAAGAAGTTTCGTTTTGTGATTTGCTTTGGTTGGCGATGATGCTGTACTTTTCTTTTACTATGTTTTTCAAGCCTTTTTCCATGATTTTTTTATTTTATGGTTATAAAATTCTGTGAACTCGTTTTTTATCTCATCTCGAACACGACGATACTCATTGGTGATAAAATCATCGCTGCCCTTTGCTTCCCAAGGGTCGTCGAAACCTATGTGAAGCCTTTGTTTGACTTTTCCCGCAAATGCGGGGCAGCTTTCTTTTGCCCCACCGCAAACGGTAATTACATAATCCCATTCTTTATCAAGGTATTTGTCAACCGAATCCGAAGTGTGATGGCTGATGTCAATTCCTAATTCCTTCATTACCTCGATGGCTTTCACAGCTACCTTGCCTGAAGGTTTTGTCCCGCCGGAGCATACATAAAGGTTTTTGTCGAAGGTTTCCAAAAACCCGTGGGCCATTTGGCTGCGGCAGCTGTTGCCCGTGCATAAAACAAGTATTCTCATGTTTAACAGCAGTTTGTTTCTTCCGTATTAAGGCAGCTCAGGAAATTAGTTGTCCTTGAGTTCAGTCTTTTGATCAATTCGGAGTTAAGACAATAATTTGTTCTAGACCCGCTAATCTGCCCAATTATCAAGCCCGAATTCTTTAGTTCTTTAAGGTGCTGGTTGACAGTCGTTCTGCCCAGCGGCAGCTCGTCGGATATATCACCCGTAAAGCATGATTTTGTTTCCGCAAGGAATTGCAGTATGTGCAGGCGGGCAGGGTGGGCAAGGGCTTTGAAGAAAGCAGCGTCCTCCACCAGGCTATCGTCGAACAATTCTGTTTTTGATGTTGCCATTTCTTGATTTTTGACGCAAAAATACGTCAAATTTTAAAACTGACGTATATTTGCGTCAAATATTTTTAAATTTTTTTCAATTTCGCATTGTTCAATAATTTCCGAGCTTATAATTTTGCTAAGTTTGCCAAGGTATTTGCTTTATTTGAATACCTTGTTATTATTTGCTCACAGGGCATCGAACATTAATCGAAATGATGGACTATTGCGGGATACAATGATTAAGAAATTACGGAATATAGTTTATTTGCTGTTGTTGTCGGTTTTTCTCTTGCCTTCGATAGTGAAGCTCGAACACCATCACGACAGTTTGATATGTATGGCGAAGGGCGAGAAGCACTTCCATATATATAAGGGCTTATGTGCCGTTTGTGATTTTGAATTTTCTTTGTTCACACAGTCTTCGGAAATAGTTGTGATGAGCAAGGCAGAAGTGGTGGGAAAATACAACAGCTCCTATAAGTCAACCCCTGGCTTTAGTTTTACGGATTATTCCTTTTTGTTGCGGGCACCCCCTTTATAAATCTTGAATTCCAGCATAATGTTGTAGATCAGGGTTTTAAATATTTAAACGTAACAAAATGAAAAGAGTACAGTTAATTTGTGCAATGATATTGTTGCATGCTTTTGTATGCGCCCAAAACAAGTTAAGCGGAAAAATAACCGATCAGTATAATCTTCCTTTGGAAGGTGCAGCCATTTTTGTTCCTGAAATGGCAAAAGGTACGCTGAGCGACGAAAATGGCAATTATGAATTATTGGACTTACCGAAGGGTCTGATAAAAATCAAGTTTTCGTATCTGGGTTACGCAAGCAGGATAGAGACGCTAAAATTCGATGGTAAAAACGTAAACCTGGACATCAGCCTGGAACAGGCGGCAATAGAGGCTGAGGAGATAGTTGTGAGCGGTGGGTACAGTTCGTCGCAACACGAGAATGCCGTAAAGATAGATGTATTAAAACTGAATCCTAGAACAATAGGGAGCACACCAAACTTTACTGAAGTCCTTACAAGAGTGCCCGGCGTGGATATGATCTCGAAGGGTGGCGGGGTATCAAAACCTGTTATTCGAGGCCTTTCGATGAATGATATACTTGTGCTGAACAATGGGGTCCGTTTTGAAAACTACCAGTATTCCAGTCACCATCCCCTGGGAATAGATGAATTTGGCATCGAGAGCGTGGAGATTATAAAAGGCCCTGCTTCATTGCTGTTCGGCAGCGATGCGATAGGAGGGGTCATAAACTTCATTAAGGAAAAACCGGCAGCAATTGGAAGCGTGGTTGGTGATTATATGCTTCATTTGTATTCCAATACGCTTGGCATGACCAACAACTTAGGAATAAAAGCCGCATCGAAAAAAATTTTCGGCGGATTAAGGCTTGGCCAAAAGACCAATGCTGATTTTTTACAAGGAGGAGGAGCTTTTGCGCCAAACACAAGGTTCAACGAATTATCCTTTAAGGCAAACGCCGGGTTCAACAACAAGATTGGAAGCTTTAAACTGTTTTATGATTTTAACAATCAAAAACTTGGCCTGGCAGAAGATGAAGCAATTGAAGCAATTTCGAAAAGAGGAAGGGATAACAAGATTTGGTATCAGGATATGGATAACCATCTGCTTTCAAGCCGGAACAAAATTTATTTCGGGGCATTTAAGCTCGATTTGAACTCTGCCTGGCAATCTACTGTATTAAGCCATATTACTGATGAAGATAATATCGAGATTCAAATGAGGCTTGCTACTTTGACTTATGAGGCCAAGCTTCATTTGCAATCAAGCGGAGATTCGGAATATATATTGGGTTTCCAGGGCTTAAATCAAACAAACACTAATTTGAACGACAGGGAAACAAAGCTATTGCCTGACGCTTACATTGATAATTATTCTGTTTTCGGGTTAATGCAACACAAATTCTTCAACAAGCTGGAATTTCAGACGGGTGTCCGCTACGATAGTAAAACAATATCTACCGAGCCGATAGGATCAGAAACGGACACGCTTGTTTACCGCAAGTCCCTGTATAAATACTATGGTAGCTTCAGCGGTTCACTCGGGGCAACATATAAAGTGTCGGGAAACTTGTTGTTCAGGGCGAATTATGCAGCTGCTTTCAGAACCCCCAATTTGGCAGAACTAACTTCCAAAGGGCAGCATGAGTTGCGCTTTGAGCTTGGCGACCCCGGACTTATCCCTGAGAATGCCTTTGAGTCCGATTTTAGCATTCATTATCATATTGACAATATTACATTAGATATTGCTGCCTTTTATAATATCGTCAACAATTATATATTTATCTCCCCCACCGGGGATACGACTAGCACGGGAATCCCGATCTATAAGTATAAGCAGTCCGATTCTTATTTATACGGAGGTGAGGCAGGGCTGCACTATCACCCAAAGGAATTGCCCTTTCTTCACTTGGAACTGGCGTTTTCCAAAGTCGTCGGCAAACAGGACGATGGGGATTACTTGCCTTTTGTGCCTGCCGATAAACTATGGTTCGAGATAAGGGCCGAAAAGAAAAAACTATTTTTTTTAAACGACTCCTTTGTTTCCCTGGGCACGCATACTGCTTTCAATCAGGATAATGCAGCACCCGACGAAACCGTAACTGCCGCTTATACGCTTGTTGACCTGAAGGCAGGAGCAGGGATTCAGATGAAAAACCAGCTCATCGCATTGAGCATAAGCGCAAATAATTTGCTCGACAAGAAATATACCGGTCATTTATCAACTTTAAAGGAAGTGGATCTCTATGATCCGGGTAGAAATATTTCAATAAACCTGAAAATCCCCTTTGGCTCTATTGTTAAGTAATAGCAATAATTAAGTAAATAAGTACTTTTTATCGTTGATATATATCAATATTAAGCTTAGATATAGCAACCAAAAACATAATAAGTTTAATTTGCTGCAAGCCCGATAAGTATTGATTTCTGGATATCTTTGCCTTTTTAAAAATATAATAATATGAAAAGAACAATTAATTATTCAATGCTTGTGCTAACAATAGTCTTGTTAGGTGCAGCCAGTATTTTTGTAACTTCTTGTAAAAAAGATACTACGACAACAACAGATCCTGATCAAGTTGCTTATGATGCGGCTGATGGTGTTCATGGCGCATTACTTTATGATCATGTATTAAACGAAAAACTCATTGATGAGGCCAAAATGACGGACATGCCGAACTTTTTCAGGTGTAAGTCATGTCACGGATGGGATTTAAAAGGACAGGCTGGAGTGCTTATCAATAAGCCATCTTCAGATACATACCCTGTCGCAGCACCGGTCAACTTAATCGATGAAGTCCGCGTAAACGACGGCATTCGTGAGATTTATGATGCCATTGCAGAGGAAAATGGCCGTGACCCGATGTCAGGTGTGTATAATGATAACATGCCTAATTTCAGCAGTATTTTATCAACAGAAGATATCTGGGACCTTGTTAAGTTCATTAAGGAAACAGCGCACCAAGCAGATGATTTCTACACTATGACGACCACAGGAACCTATCCTAACGGAACAAGGACGTTTTCTGATATAGGCAAAAACGGAGATGCAGCTGCCGGGTTGGCGACATACAATGCCAAATGCTTAAGCTGCCACGGAGCAGATGGTTCAAAAATCAATGTTTATTGTAAAGGTATCTGGCTTGGAGATATGTTCAGGGAAGACCCGCACGAAATACAACATAAAGCCGTATGGGGCATGCCTATTGACAGGGAACATATTGCAGCAGGTTGTGCTGATGCAGGTGCTATGGCGCCAACGGGTATTACCGATGACGATATTAGGAATTTAATGGTAATGGGACAGGACGAAGTTGCTTTCCCCAGCTATAATGAATAGATGTTAGTAGATTGTAATTTAAGGGGGGCTGCTTATGGCAGCCTCTTTTTTTTTGTAGCTTTGAAAAAATATTTGCTTTATCTAAATAATCAAGATGACAGAGAAAAGATTCGACCCGAGGAAATTAAATAAATTGAATAATCCCGACAGATATAAATTGTTGTCACCGGAATACATTATTTCTAAAGCAGGGTTGCGAAATCCAAGTCTTATAATTGATTATGGGGCCGGTACCGGATTTTATAGCATTCCTTTTATTGAGAGGTTTAACGAAGTGAAGGTTTATGCCGCGGATATTTCTGAAATAATGGTGGCGTGGATGCAAGAAAACTTATCGGCCTATGAGAATATCATCCCGATGAAGATGGAAGACAATAAAATATCCTTGGAGGATGATTTTGCCGACTTTCTTTTTATGATCAACCTTCATCACGAACTGGACAATCCTGTCCTGGCACTGGGGGAATGTTTCAGGCTTTTAAAGAAAGGTGCTAAAATCGCTGTTTCTGACTGGAAAAAAACACAAATGGACTTTGGGCCGCCTCTGGCAATAAGGCTAAGCCCCGACGATGTCAAGCAACAATTATTGCAGGCCGGGTTCCGGAATGTTGAAATTTATAATGAAGCCGAATTTAATTATTTGCTTGTTGCTGTAAAATAAAAAACACGGGATTGTTATAATCCCGTGCGAACAAATTTTGATTATGCTATTGCATAGCCAATTCAAAGCGGGCAGAAGTGCTATTTGCCGGCACAATCCTGGCAAACATGTTTGTTGCCTTTGATACGAGCATATTCAGACACCACCATTTCGCCGCATTCCTCACAGGCAAAACTATTAAAAGTGTGAGCGCCTTCAATCCATTTATATTCGAAGATATCTGAAATATTCATTATCATTTCGTCCGCTGCGCTCATGACCTTTTCAACCAAAGGTTGAACGACTTCGTCCGGAACTTTTGATGGAGGAACACTCTTCTCGCGGTAGTTTTTGAAGAAATCTGTTTTTTTTGTTTGGAGCATGGCTTCGGCTTTAGGGATGACCCTGACGGCCCTGTTGGATTTTTTGTCAACAAGGGTCAGGCCCCATTTTCCTTTATGGGTTTTCTCGATATTGCCTTTCCCGAAGGTGCAGCCCGTAATTACTTGTACGCCGTCGGCAAAGCAAGTGGCGCAGTGATTGTCGCCAAGTTCAAGTATAGCGTGTATTGCGCTGTCACCGGTGCGTTCAACTCCCAGTTTGTTCATAGCGGCTGCGGCAACCCTCAAGCCATTAGGCATTGCAGGACATTTGTGTCCGTGAAATTTTTGCCCGAATTCGAGCCATTCGTGTGGATTTGTCATGATCTTTTATTTAGTGTAAAAACATTTGAAATTGCATAACGGTCCTGTTAGACCATTTATCTGTATTTCTTTGAAAACCTGTTTCAAGGCTAATCATTGTTCTGCTTTTGTTTATCAGATAGTTGTATCCTAAAATATACCAAGGGTTTCTATTTGTGAACATATCGTCTGAGGTATAGCTGTCATACATCAAATATATGTGCTTATCAGTGGCTGGTTTAATTGTGAGAAGCGCATAATACCCCACTGATCCTCCGGTCTCCAATACCGCATTGAGATAATCAGTTTGGAAATCAATCATCTCGGACGTAAATATGCCATAGAAATTATATCTGAAATCACTACCCGAATACGGAATAGTGTCAGGGATGATTCCCTTAAAATACATCTCATCTGCCTTGCGGTAGCTTAACGAATAACCGAATTTGAGTGTTGATCCCATTATGTTAAACTGATATGAGAGATGTTGGACACTTAGAAACCCTGTGTTGTCGAGGCGATATTCTTTTATGCCATAACCGTTAAATATCCCTAGGTTAAAATTAAGTTTTCCGTTTGCGGCCTTTAAGTTGTATTGAATGCCAATATCCCTTACGCCATGAGTTCCGTCGGGAATTATTAAGTTAACGGCCCTGGCTCTTTCGGAAACGGGAATTAAATAGTCGGGCTGGAAGCGTTGCAGGCTGAATTGTGGGATGAACTGCCCGATACGAATATTTGATTTTTCCCAATTATACTGTCCGTAAATATCTTGTAAGAAGAATTTTTCGTCTTGAACCGACATAAAGATTGCCTGGACCTTATAGGACCAATGCTCAGGGAATCCTGCACCTGATTTTATCCAGAACTTAAGACGCCGAACAGAAAAATTATTGTAGCTGTTGAAGTTAGTGGCAAATCTTAATTGCGTATAGCCATGCCATTCAATTTTATTGTTGTCAGGCATTTGTGCCGACGATAGCAGGCCGGCCATCGCTAAAATGAATGCTAATGTTATTTTAAGAGGCTTCATGTTAAATAATTACACTAATGATCATTTTAGCGGCTATTACTAATAAAACTACTGCATAGGCAATTTTGACCTGTCTCGATTTGGCTTTGTGGGTCATATACCTTCCTCCTAACTGCGAGCCGATTATCACTGCTATAACGACAACAAGCGTCAATCCCCAGTTCATATTTCCCTGCGACATATGTCCTAAGTAGCCTGAGAATGATGAAAATGTTACTACCAATGCGGTTGTGGCTGCGGCAGTCTTAGTTTTATATCCCATCATCATTAACACCGGTGCGATAATAAAACCACCGCCCAGGCCAAGCATACCGCCGATAAAACCAGCAAAGCCTCCAACAAAAAACCCTATTATGCTTCGTCTTAAAAGAGGTATCATTTTTTCAGGCTCTTGCTGTTTCGATGCCCACAGCGTGCGAAGTGCTGCTGCAGCGACCATAATGGCAAAAAGGATTTTTAAGCTTCTAACAGGAATCATTTCGCTCGTCATCGCACCCAGGGGGGAGGCTATCAAGGCGGTAATCGCCATAAGTGCACCACCCTTCCAGTCGACCATTTTTTTGCGCGCGAACGGAATCAGAACCAAACCGGTATTAAGGCCGTTCAGCAATAAGCCCAATGGAATCGCAACAGTGTGCATATCGAAACCTGCCCAGTTTAATACAGGTACGTAAACCATTCCGCCTCCAAGGCCAAGCATGGCAAAAATAAACGAGGCTGCCGCAACGATGAAAAACACTATAGCATAAAGCATATCTTAATTTATTGTTTATTATGTATATAAGCTGTTAAATATCAATTTAATATGTTCTGTGGAAAAAAACAATACTGGCCTGGGCTCGTTTTCCTTAGGGATGGGCTCGAATACCCGGCAGAGAAATAAATTTTCCAAATAAATTCGGGGACTATGCTTCTGGAAATTGCCATATTTTTGATTTTCTTTATTATTCATTCATTATAAGTAAGTGAGTACTTACATTATTGGGAAAAAAATTATTTATTTAATAATTTAAGCATTAACATCATCATTTGGGAGCAAAAATTATCTGGATGAAATTCACCGTAACTCAAAACCAATTCAATATTAAGCGATACCGGAATACCCATATAAAGCATGGCGATGTTTTCAACGGGAATATTCTCGTCCCACTGACAGGAGGCTATGCCGTCAAGGATAATTTTACTAACGAGTTTCTTTTGGGTATTGAATATTTCTTGCAAACTGGCTTTCAGGACAGCATCGTTATTGCTAGTTGCCTCGGAAAACAAAAGCATAGTAATGCCTTTATTATCAGTAAGATACTTGACCGTAGCGCATAACAATGACTTTAGTCTCCTTTCAGCTGTGTCTTTTGAGTTGGCTATTAGCCTCAACGAGCCTATAAACTCCTTTTTTACATCTTTTATAATGGCTAGGATAATTTCTTGTTTGCTTGTGAAATGTCTGAATATAGCTCCTTCGCTCATACCGATGCGCTTAGCCAAATTGCGGGTGGAGAGGTTTTTCAATCCATCAGTAAATATGATGTCGAGAACAGCACTCTTTATTTGTTCCTTCCTGATCTCTGTACTTTGCCTTATCATATAAGTAAGTATTTGCTTGCAAAGATAAATACAATTTTACAATTGTCAAGTGAAAATTGTTTCTTTTTTATAAAAAATAATAAACAGTTTAATATCAACTGAATACGATCTGATATGTCAGTCTGGAAACCAATTTGTTCTCAAATTATAGAATTATCTGCCTAAGAATTGTATGCGCTTCCCAATGGAGCTGAGCCCAAGTAATGCATCCTGGCTAGAGAAGATCATTCTCAAGTCCTTTAATTCGGAAGCCGGACCCTCAGCGGCATTAATTAGTTTCTCGGCCGTCTTTAGTGCCAGAGGTGCCTTTTGGCATATCCTTCCCGATATTTTTGATGATTCCTCCTCGTCAAGATATTCGTTATCACTTACTTTACAGAAAAAATCCTCGATAGTGAATTTATTGAAAAAAGCCTCCAGCGAAGAGAGCTTTTCGTTTAGTCGAGTATTTCTAATTTCAGGAATTTCCTTTTTGCCGTCGAGGATATCGAACATCTCGGCAGGGGAGATAACAGAATCCACAAGGCCTATCTCGAATGCTGTTCTTGCATTTAGGAACTGCCCGGTATAGATTAAGTATTTCGATAAGCCCTTGCCTATTTTTGTGGCCGACCTCTGGGTTCCGCCAAGGCCCGGATAAATACCGATACCTGTTTCGGGAAATGCCATAAGAGCATTAGGTGCTGCGAGTATAATGTCAGCGCAAAGCGCAAGTTCAAGTCCGCCCCCGAGTGCAAGACCATTTATAAGAGCAACAACCTTTTTATCCGAACTGTCGATTTTATCGAAGACCGATTGTCCGTATTTTGTAAATGCCTCAATATCATCTATTTTACCGGCCTTTATGTTTTTAACAAAAAAGCGTATATCGGCACCGGCTACAAATGCCTTGCCTTTGGCAGTCAGGAAAATCGTATTTATGTCGGGATTTGCGTCTGCTTGACTGAACTTTGCGTCAAGTTGTTTCATAAGGGTTTCGTTGAGGGCGTTCATATCCTCAGGGCGCGACATGCTTATTATTGCATTGCTACCTGAGATTTCCAGATTGACAAAATCAAGTTGCCAGTTGTTTTCATCAATTCCGGCAGGGACTTTCACCTTATAAATGTCGGCTATATTTTCAATCATGCCCTTAACCGTTCTTTGACCGTATTTCTTCATCAAGTCAACAGGGCCTTTCCTCCAACGCAATCCAATTCGTGCGCCACGGTTTAATTCTGTGGCTGAACAAATATTATCATCAAGTATTTGGGAGCAAACATAGAAAACCACTCCTGCCATACGCTCAATAATTATATTCTCGGTATTTTTATCAGTTATTGCATTTTCAACATCGCCCAAATCCCAATTATTTCCCGATTCGGCCTGCGTTTTCAACAAATTACTTGTTTTATAAAGATTCCCGAAGACTTCCAAGGTTATTTGGGCATGATAAGCTATGGGGACTCCTGTTGCATTCATCAGGGCGAAGGGTCCCATTCCTATTCCGAACACCTTCATGCAGACATTATCTATTTGTGCGATACTTGCTATATTTTCCTCGTATAGGCGCACGGCCTCATTCAACCAGGGCACGAAAAACCTGTTTACGGCAAAACCGTAGGTATCGGCTGTGGTTATGGCATCCTTGCCTGAAAGCACCGAGAAAACCTGCATGGTTTTATAGGTCGATTCGGAGGTTTCTGTTCCCGGGATTATTTCTACCAACCTGTTTTTGGCCGCATGGAAAAAATAGTGCATCCCTATAAACCTTGATGGGTTCGTGATTGATTTGGCAAGCTCGGAAACCGAAAATGATGATGTATTAGTTGCAATAATAGTATCATTGTCAACAATTTTACCGAGATCGGCAAAAAGTTGGCTCTTTGCCTCGAAATCCTCGAATATTGCTTCCACGATTAAATCGCAGGGTTTTAGATCTTCCAGTTTGTCACAGCCTGAGATATTTGAAATAGTTGTTTCTACTTGCTTGGGCATGAAAAGCCTTCGTTCAACCGCCTGGCGAAGTATTTCCTTGATGCCGTCGATACCTTTGTTGACATATTTCATGTCGCGGTCGGCCAAAATGACCTTAAAGCCTTGCTGCGCAAACTTTTGTGCTATGGCCGACCCCATTGTTCCTGCGCCTACAACTCCTACTGTGTTAATTTTTTTCATTGCTGTGTGTTGATTTGATGGTGCTGAATTATTAGTTTATTAAAGAATTTGTCGAATAATCATGAGTTTTTCCACTCTGCCGTTCTTTTCTCCAGGAATGAATTTATTCCCTCGTTGGCATCGTGGGTTTCCATTAACTTTTTAACATAAATGTTCTCGAGCTCGGCCAGTTTTTCCTTTACAGTTTTGTTTAGGGAAATTCTTGCGGCAGCAACGGCGTATCGCAGTGAACTAGCGCTTTTCGGTAAAATAAATTTCTGTATCCATTTATCGGCTTCCCTGTGAAGCTCGTCCTTGTTTTCAAAAACGTAATTTAAAAGCCCTATGTCACGAGCCGTATTTGCGTTAATGGTTTTACCCGTAATAAGAAGTTCCTCGGCTCTCGCCGATCCGATTTTTAGAGGCAACAGTACTTAGGCTGGAGGCGGGAAGACTCCAAGCATTATCTCAGGTTGACCAAGTTTGGCATTTGCATCGGCAAACATAAAATTGCATATCAACGCAAGTTCGAGGCCTCCGCCGAGGCATTGTCCCGAAATCTTGGAAAGCGTTGGAACAGACAAGTCGATGATGTTATAAAACATCTGATGGAAGCTTTTTAGCATACTGGCGGCATTTTCCTTAGTATGTTCCTCCACTGAGGCGCCGAAAGAAAAATGTTTTCCTTCTCCTTCAAATGTTATCATCTTTATATCGGGTTTCTGTTTGAGTCCGGAAAAAACCTGATTAAGTTCTTCCATCATAATGCTGTCGAGCACATTTCCTTTCCCGTCGTCCAGGGTTATTTCAGCAATTTGCCCCGAATATTTATAGTTTATTTTTACCTTTTGCATTTATTTGATATTTAGTTCTTTACTGGAGAAATTGCCTTTTGCATTTCTTCATCCCAAGGTTTTCCTTCGGCAAGCAATTGCCTTAATTTAATAAAATCTACTTCACGGTTCCCGCGAGGCCCATCATTGAAAGCCCTAAACCCGGCCCTGCCTTCGGTCATCATGTTCAGTGCCAGCCAATCGCGGTTCGATTCTTTGTTTTTATCCCAGTGCTCGAGTTTTTTCTTGCGTATGGAGTTTATTGTTTTGCTGAGGCAGTTGGGCATCAGGTAAAGTAATTTTGTGCACATTCTTTCCACGGCATCGTCAAGAAGGGATAAATCAATCTCACCTGATTTTAGCAATTCTTTTGCTGATGCTTTATCATCTCCTGATTTTGGTGTTCCATAAATAATATCACCTTTTTCATTGAGCCACTTATTTGTATAAACCATCGGGTTGGCAACAAATTTATCATTCACCTTGAGCGCAGGGACAATTTCAGATAGCAGTCCGAACCTTTTGGCCTCATGCGCCGACCAGGGGTCGCAAACCGTGCATGAGAACATTGCCAGCTCAACCCCGACAAAGAGGTGGAGGAAATCTGTAGAACCGCCGTCAGGGGCACTTCCGTGCTTTGGTCCTGCCTGTCCGAATCGGGCCAGGTCGTGGGCTATTGAAAAGTCGCAAGCCATGCCGATTTCCTGGCCGCCACCGATCCGCATCCCGTTTACACGGTTTATAACAGGTTTGTCGCTCATCAGTATCGCCGACACCATATCGTTGAACAACCTCATATATTGTTTGTATTCCTGGGGGTTGCGCGCATAATACTCGGCATATTCCTTGGTATTTCCGCCGGTGCAGAATGCTTTGTTGCCCACTGCCGTGAAAACAATGGCAACAACGCTGCGGTCGTTGGAGGCTTCGCGGAAGGCTAATATGATTTCTTTTACAGCCTGTGTAGTATAGGAATTGAACTGAGCAGGATTATTCAGGATAATCCAGGCATTGAACAAACCTTCTACCGGCTGTCCCGAATTGTCGAGGCAAGGTCTTTTCTCAAAAAGTATCTCTTTATACTCAACTTCTGTAATGTTATGATTTACAAGCATATCAATATTATTTAATTTATATCTTAATCAAGATCGGGTACCATAACCGACCTTTGGGTATATTTATGTTCAAGTGTGTTTTTGAAAACGGTATTTATTTCCGACATGGGGAAGAGTTCAATAAAATCCTTTATTTCCAGTTTTCCCTGGTCGATAAAATCAATAACATCCTTATATAATTCCGGTTTGCAGCCCCATGTGCCTATCAGTTTGGCATCGAAAGCCATCAGGTTGCTGAGCCTTACATTAAGTTTGTCCATGGTAAAACCAACCACCGACATTGTAGAGGCAAAAGTTATCAGGCTGAAGCCAAGTTCCTGTCCTTGTGCTGTCCCTGACATCTCAAATATTTTCCATCCGTAGGCCAAAACTTTCAATTCTTTGGCAATCTCCCGTACTTTTTGCTTTATCTCCCTGGGGTTTAGGCCTTTTACGTTCAACACAGCATCAGTTCCATGTGTTTTGGCAATATCAAGTTTAGTGTCGTTTATGTCCAGGGCGAGTACCTTGGCGCCTAATATCTTAGTCAGCAGGGCCGCATAAATACCTACACCGCCCACACCTATAACAATTGCAAAATCTCCTGCTTTAAGTTCCGATTTCCTAATAACCTGATATGGCGTTGTGATGGCATCGGCTACAACTGCCAGTTCGGCAAGGCGATATTTGTCGAGGACGGTTTCGGGGACGAAGCAAAGGTTTTTGTGGGGAACCTTTATATGCGATGCAAAACCACCATCGAAGTCGTTGCCCGGCATAAGCTGGTTTTGACAAATGTTACCACTCCCGCTATTACACAATTCGCACATGCCGCAAGGCAATACTGCGGGAATAATCACTTTCTTGTTTAGCAGCTTATCGGGGCCGGCAACAATCTTGCCGCTTATCTCGTGCCCGAGGGTAAGAGGAAGCTCATGTTTGGTCTTTACACCATAATGCCAGAAGCTGAGGTCGGTATGGCAAACCCCGCAACCGGCTATCCTCACTATAACTTCATCATCGTTAATATCAGGGAAATCGCTTTCGGCGAGACTGAATTCGGCATCCAACTCTGTCATTTTCCATGATTTTATCTTATTATTCTCCATCATATCAAAGGTTTTAAAATATTGAATGTTAAATATTTACGTTTTCAAATAATACTGCTGTGCCTTGTCCGCCGCCAATACATGCCGAGGCTATACCATATTTTACCTTCCTGAGGTTCATCTCGCGCGATATTGTCAGCGAAAGCCTGAGACCTGTTGCGCCAAGCGGGTGGCCAATGGCGATGGCACCACCGTTTACATTGGCGATATCCCTGTCGAAGCCGAGTTCCCTCTCGCAGCCAATAAACTGTGCCCCAAAAGCTTCATTGATTTCTATTAGTCCGATCTCGTTTAATCTCAAACCGCTAATCTCAAGCAATAAGCGTATCGCCGGAACGGGTCCAAGCCCCATAAGCTTAGGGTCGAGGGCGCTGGTGGAAGATGCCACGACTTTTGTTAGGGTTTTCATCTTGAGAGATTCCGCTATGGATTTATCACCAATAACCACCGATGCTGCACCATCAACAATAGATGAAGAATTTCCGGCCGTTTGCACACCTTCTTTACCAAAGACAGGCCCTAGTTTTGCAAGTTTTTGTATATCTGTGGCACGAATGCTTTCATCAGTCCTGAAATCAACGACTCCCCTGGGAAGCCTGACCTTTCGCGGAACTAATCCTTCGGCCTCGAAAACCGTTGAGTTTATAGTGGCTATTTCATCGTCGAAGAAGCCCCTGTCCCTGGCTGCTATCGCAGTGTCAAAGGATCTTTTTGCAAAAACATCAACTTCCTGGCGCGTGATAGCATGTTTTTTTGCAATATTCTCGGCGGTAAAACCCATAGGGAAACCTGCTGCTGTATCGTTTAACGATTCCCATAGCATATCCTTGAAGTTTATTCTTCCCAGTTGGTAACCCATTCTGTTTCCGAAACTTACTGTAGGGGAGAGGCTCATGCTCTCGGTTCCTGTACATAAAACAGCAGCGGCTTTTCCGAGTGTGATCTGTTCGGCACCGGTAACTATGGTTTCAAACCCTGAGCCGCAGATCCTCTGTACCATAAGCGAGGGTACCGTTTGAGGCAGTCCTGAGAACAATGAAATATGCCTGGGAAGAAAATATGCATCGCTTGAGCTTTGACCAATATTGGCTATTATCGCCTGGTCGATTTCTGTAGCTTGCAGGTTTGACTTTTTCAGGGCTGCCCTTGAGGCAAATATCCCCAAATCCGTTGGTGAAACACCGCCCAATGTGCCTGCAAGCCTCCCAAAGGGTGTCCTGGCCCCGCTAATCAGGAAGATATCGTCGTAAGCTATGGCTATTCCTTTCTTTTTATCATGTAATGATCTCATATTCTTTGATTTATTTATTTACAAATGAATTCCTGGCAATGCAAGCCGCACCGAAAGCATTTATCAGTTGCGGATTTTCAGGGATAGTTACCTTTATGTTGAATTTTTCCTCTAGGATATTTTTTAGAAAGGGGTGATAGCGTGCAACGCCACCAATTAAAAATACCGGCAATGAATTGTCGGCAGGTATCTTCTGTATCCTGTTGGCAATCGAAATGTAAATCCCCTTGGCCAAATCCTCATCGGTGGTGTCGTCGAATATCCATTTCATTATTTCTGTTTTGGCAAATACCGTACAAAAACTGTTTAGCTCTTTTACCGATTTTGAACTTGCGGCCAGCCTGCTCATATCGGCAACATCAAGTTCCGCCCTTTCGGCGACTTCTGTTATAAAAGCACCCGTTCCGGCAGCGCATTTGCTGTTCATATAAAAGTCGATGACCTTGGCATTTGCCCCGCTCTTGAGTAGTTTAATATCCTCGCCGCCTATGTCGATTATGGTTTTCTCGATAGGAGCCAATTGAGTTACGCCTGCCGAGGCACAGTATAATTCTGTTTTGACGATATTTGCCGACTTCATCAGTTTACGTCCGTATCCTGTTGAGCAGCTATAATCTATTTTGTATTCTTTTATCAGTTTACTTAAAATATCATCCCTTTTATTATTACGTGCCAATGTCTTGAAGATATCACTGTATAAAACTTCAAAACCTGAATTTATTATAAGTAATTTCGTATATAATGATCCTATATCAACACCTAGGAAATGCATAAATTGAACCTGCGTTAGTCTAAAAACTCTTTTATATTACTGCTCTCTTCCAGGTTTTTTTGAGTGATTGCCTTCACTAAGTTTGTGAACACCAAATTGATAGGGGTTTTGATATAATGTTTTCTCCCATATTCCACAAACTTCCCGTTCATATAATCTATTTCCGTATTTCTTTTGTTTATCAGGTCCACAGCCAGCGAAGGAAAATGGTGTCCTGCTTTTTTCAGGTAACGGATGCATAATTTAACAAAATTGGGCTCGAAAGATATATCTTCCGCTTTTGCCACTTCCATAGCCTCGACAATTATTTGTTCAACTATTTCGAGGGTGTCGGGGTTTTGCATTGCCTCTTTCATGGTATGGGCGGAAATAGCGCATAAAGGGCTCAAAGCTGCGTTAAGGATGGTCTTTATCCAGGCTTCCTCGGCAACTTTAAAAGAGTTAACTGCTTTTGTCTCCATGTCCTGCGATGTTAGGATTTCGCAAATAAAGGAGGTAAGCTCATCCTGGCTGTCATCGATGGATCCGATATAATTCGGCGGATTGAAGAAAGTAACATTAACAACATTGGGGGCATTTAGGTTTCCGGCAAAGTTTACCACCATCCTCAGTATCTTGGAATCGTCAAAATGACTTTGATATTTTTTTCTAATGTCGATACCGTTCTGGGCACATAAAAGGTGGAGCCCGTTAGTTTCTACTGCTTCTATCTGACCTAAAACTGAATCTACATGATATGCCTTTACCGAACTGATCAATAGGTCGAACTTGTTTTCCATCAGGTCGGGGATAGACGAATACAAGTATTTTAGATAAACGGTCTTGTTTATTTTTCCCACAAGCTCGATACCTTCGTTCTTTATAAGGTTGATCTTTTTCTTGTCAGTATCACAAACGGAAACCCTGCAACCCGCACTTTTCAAATGGGCGGCTATAATCATTCCTACCGGTCCCAGCCCGATAACTCCTACCTTAAAATCTTCTGGTTTCATAGTCAAATGTTTAATTTATTATGATGATATTTGTTCCAACAAAGTCTCAATCTTGATGGTTGATTGCTCTTCCGAGAAAAACCGAAGGTCGCATAGATCGCCCTCGACGATAAGGGTTTCGACGCCCGTTTCATCCTTAAGCTTCCTTGGCATCCCAAACCTTGAATTCGAATTGTTGAAACATGTCTTGGCTTCGTGAAATATGACCCCGTCTATTCTGAAATCCTTGATCAAGCTCTTTAGCGTTTTCAACTTTGCTTTTTCGCTCCTGTTTATGAAAATAGTGGTATAAGCAAGTGCTGACGACTCAAAGGGCTTTCTTTCGTCGAAATCGTCGAATATCCAGCTATTGCAGTAGGTGGAAGCAACTACTGCCGAATTATGCTGTGCGAAAAGTTCCGACAAAAACCTAAGCCGTCCCCATATTGGCATGCCTTCCCAATAAATCCTGCTGCTTTCCTTCTTGAGGAAGCCAGTTTTGTTAACGACATTTACATCTAGTTCGTCCAATAACAAATTATAATAATCCAATGCCGTTTCGGTGCCCCTTAAAACAACTATTGGTCCCATGTGGATTGTGGCATCGAAGAAACTAATGGGAGCAGGTGAGTTTTTAGAAGTCTCAAGAACTTTTTTCCATAAATAAGTCGCCTCCTTGCTCAGCCTTAGTGTGTGACGGAATTTGTCGATGTCAAATGTGTTTCCGCTAATACGCTCGCATTCAGGTACTAGAGCCTTAAACTGGCTTGAGACATTGTCGATGTCGGCTTGTTTTACATCATCCAGGTGGCGTGGTGGCACTATCCCCGATACGGGGCAATTAAATTGATCCCCGAAATAAGAGAACCAGTCTTGAACTTCCCTGCACTGATTTGTGTTATAAACTATTAAATCAGGTCTTGGCGGCGATTCAAGTCCGTAATGTTTGAGCAATGGGCTTGACTTTTGGATATGGGAGCCTATATCGGCTGTAAGATAGGAACAGATATCGGAGGGGTAGCCTATCTTTGACGCGACGGGTATGGTGTCCATTGCCTTGCGCGTTGCTCCCAAAAGGGCTCCATGGTTCTCCGGGAAATATACTTCAAAGCCGAAGGAGCGCAATAACTCGGCAGGCCCTACGCTTGTGCACCATGCTATGGGCTTTGGGCTATTTTTCAAATCCGAAAAATAGTTCTTCATTATATGCTTTAGTTCCTTTGATGCGTTTATTTTGTACATACCGGCATTTTATTCTTGCAGCTCAATAATAAAAAAGTCCTCTTTTATATCGACGTTTTCCCCATAGGTTTTCAGGATATGATCGTGGAATACATGTTTGACGCTTTTTGGCATCATCTTCATTGATGCTGTAAGTGTTTTGTTATCAATGCTTAAGCCATCGTTAACCAGCATAGCGCACTTTATGCGCGCAAATTTTTCCTTTATCTCCTTATTCGTCTTTAAGAGGCAGCTTTTAAGGCAATGCGAGAGGTTCTCGAGATTGTCGGGGCATGCACAGTTCTCGATGACTATGTTGTTGTCTCCCGTTGAATTAATCAAGGATTTATTTGGGAACAGCAGTGCAATGGGGAATTTCCTGCCGCTGCCCTCAACGAAAGCATAAGAAAGATAGGAGCATTTCCCGAGAATTTTTTTCTCGAGATCCGAAGGGACAACCTTTTCTGCGTTCAGCAGCTTGAATATCCTGTCTTTTCTAGCGATAAGCTTGATGCCGGTTTCAGTAATTTCCCCAACGTCGCCTGTTCGGAACCACCCGTCTTGCGTAAAGGCTTTTTTGTTTTCAGCATCGTTATTATAATATCCCTTCATCACGTTGGGCCCCTGGATTTGGATCTCGTTTTCCTCGGCCAGACGTATCTTAACACCCGCAATCGGCTTGCCTACGACGCCTGGCTCCCTTTTCACATCAGGATCGGTGAGGGTGCAGCATGGTGTTGTTTCGGTTAGCCCCCAGCCTTCCATTACCTTTACGCCTCTTTTCTCGAATTCGTCGGAAATGTTTCGCGGCAAGGGTGCCGCAGCCGTAAAGACAAATTTCAGGTCGGGATGAAAGAATAAAGCCTCCGCTTCCTTGTTCTCCCTTGCTAGCGAGTACAATGATTGATAAACCATGGGCACGCTAAAAAAAGCAGTGGGCTTCACAAGTTTCCAGTTGTCGAGGATTTCCTGAGGGTCAGTTCCGTAGCTTGATTCAAGATAAATTTCCGAACCGTTGTAAATGGCAGACATCTTTTCGAAAATGCCCCCGAAGCTGTGGTGCCATGGCAGATAACTTAGGAACCTGTCGTTTTCGTTCAGGTCCCAGGCATACTCAAATGCCGACTGCTGCGACAATATGTTGTGGTGTGTCAACTGCACGCATTTCTGAACGCCCATGGTCCCCGATGTGTACATGTTAAGGCACACATCTTCCGGGTCCGCATCAAAATCCAAGCTGAAGCCGTTTAATGTAACAGGTTTTATAAGTTCCTCGAATAAAATAAGGCCGGGGAAATTATTGTTCTTTATATCATCGAACGAAAAGATTTGCTTGATGTTTAAATCAGTGTCTATTTTATCGATCTGGCTTTCGCCGCCTACGAAGATATAATGTGAATCTGAATGCTTATATAGTTTATTTACTACCTCTTTCCTTAAATTATGGAAAACGGGGACGGAAATGCCACCCGAGGCCTGGATAGCAAATTCTGCCTGGAGCATTTCGGACCTGTTTCTGGAAAAAATCATCGCTTTCTCACCCTTGGAGAATCCAATCTCCTTTAGGTGCATGGCAATTCTATTTATGTTGATATAAAATTCCCGCCATTTTATACCTTCGTACTTATTGTTTTTCTTTTGTTTGAAAACATATCCGTCGCTGAATTTCATGGAATTTCTTTTCAGCATTTGGGCAATATTCGGCAACACTGCTTTAAGTTCATGCTCAGATTCGAGGAATGTTTTCTGCATACTAACAAAAGTTTAGTTGAACAATCATATTATTAATTTGATAATGCCTTAGTGTTTAGTTTGTTATGCCTAAAGCCCGCCCAAATTGCAGCACCAAGCGCCCCGGCTACTATGGAATTGGGATGTGCTTTAATCTTGTCGGGGTTTATGCCTGCCTTTTCGGCAAGTTCCTTAACGGTTTGTACCATTCCTATATTTGAAGCCATGCCTCCTGTTAAAACAATTGTGCCCTCGGCTTTTAAGGAGTTTAAAAGTTTAATAACCCTGTTGGCGACTGAGATATGTATCCCTTTTACAATGTCCGGTGTTGATATCCCCCTGGAGACCATGTTGATAACATCCGTCTCGGCTAAGACGGCACATATTCCCGAAGGTGTTTCAGGCGTTTTCGATTTCAACGACATTTCTCCCACTTCACTGATCGCAAGTCCGAGGTAGCGCGAGATGTTCTCGATAAACTGTCCCGATCCGCTGGCACATTGCCCTGTCATCTTATAGTCCAAAACCCGGCCAACTCTGTCTATTTTGATAGCCTTTACATAAAGTGCTCCCATATCTACCACAAAATCAACGTCGTTGAACAAAAAGGTGGCGCCGCGGGCATGTGTCGTCATGCTATAGAAATGGCCTTTTTTTCTCTCCACCATTTCTCCTTCGCCGGTAGAAGCCAGGTATGCGATGTCTTCGTAAACAAGATTGTTTTTGTCCAGAAGGTAATTTATGGATTCCTCCGCTACTATGGCAGGATTACGTTTTCTTATTTTTTCGATATGCTTATCTAAAACTTCAATATCTTCGGAATATCTAAGCAGGACTGTTTTCACATAACTGCTGCCTACATCAATTCCGATCGTAATAATTCCGTTGTCCATTTTATAGAAATTAATTATTGTTTTTTAAAGATGCCCTCCTGGCAAACATGGCTCCGCCAAGCGCTCCCATGAATATCGAGTCGGTGTGGATGTTTATCTTGATATCGCTGCCGTAACTGTCTGTAACCATTTGCGATACATATTTTAGCACAGCCTGGTTCCTGGCAACACCTCCGGTAAATGTAAATTCGTTTTTCACCCCCCCGGAGCGTGCTATCAGCGACATGGCCCTCATTACTATCGACTTGTGGAGTCCTGCTAGGATATTCGATCTTTTTTCACCTACGTTGAGCAGCTCCCTAACTTCTGCCCCGGCAAACACGGTGCAGGTTGAACAGATCACAACTTCTTTTTCTGCCTCCAGGGCTTCAGGCCCGAGTTCATTTAACGAGATGCTGAATTCATCAGCTATATATCCGAGATATCTGCCGCAACCGGCCGCACACCTGTCGTTCATGTTAAAACTGGTTACCAGGCCATATTTGTCAACTTGTATGGCCTTGGTGTCCTGTCCCCCGATGTCCAATACCGTCCTTGTGTCGGGAAAAACGGCATGGGCGCCGAAAGCATGGCATAAAATCTCCGACTTTATCGAATCTTCAGGGAAGGGCAGCAAAGCGCGGCCATATCCGGTGCCGACCATATTCGCAATGTGGAACTCGAAATCGGCTATGAAGTCGATATGTTTTTTTAATGAATCGGAAACCTTTTCGTAATTTCCGCCAAGTATATTTATTTCGGCATTGAAGGAGCCGCTGACTTCTTCTTTGTTGGCATAGTTGCTGTATTTTTTTTCAACAAGGCAACCGATCTGTCGAGCAGGTCCTTGAAATCGAAATCGACCATTTCATTTTCCACGGGAGTGATGCTCTTGTCATAGACGAGCATCATCGGCTCGAACAGCTCCTTGTCAAGCTTTTCGACCTCCTCGTTATACTTTTCGCTCATGATGTCCCTGAAGAACTGGTTTGAGCTTGCCAGGTCGCCCTCAAGGAATTCTGTTTTCAGCAAGGGGTTGATTGTAGTGAAGATGTTTTCGATAATTTGGATTATATTGTTTTTCAGCTCGTCTTTATAGGTCTGGTTAGCAGTTTCCAATAAGGCGGAGTGGAATATGTCGCTTCTTTTCTTGAACTGAAGGTATTGAAATGCCATCTCGATATCATCTATATATTTCCCGAATTCAGGATGCTTTTTGATTTCCTCCCCCAATTGTTTTTTCAGCAAATAAAAGCGGGCGTTGAATATTGCTTCAAGTTTTGCGATTTCAACCGCTACCCTATAATTGGCCCTGGTATTAGTAATCCCCCTCCCTACAATTTCATCTTTCTCGTTGATTATAATTGCTTTGGAGGTTGTTGAACCTAAATCCACTCCTAAATAAAATCTTTTCACCTTTGTTCTTTTAATTAATAAAACTAATTTTCAGATCTGAAATAACTTAATCAACCATTATTTTTCTTTGTTCAAGCATCTGGAAGAAGGATTCGAGACGGTTTTTGATATTTGAGTACGAAAAATATCGAGGGTCAACCAGGTCTGATTCGATAAATCCGACAGGGACTTCCAGTTTGTCCTCCAATGTCCTCATTATCAATAACTGGCCTGCGGAGAACGAATTGCAGCTCTTTATGGAGTTCACGAGAAAACCGTCGGCTTTGTATTCCTGTATTTCCTCACCGAGCAAGTCCCCCCTTTGGTTGAGGTTGAGGTTGGTATAGCAGCCCATGCAATATTCCGAAAGGCTTTCGAGCAAGCGTTCAGGGGCGTGCCTGAAGCCGTTTTTGTAAACGCCTCCCACACGAGTGTAAGAAGAAGAAACGATTACAGCCCCCATATCATAAAACAGTTTCCAAAACTCCCTGAAACTGGTCCAGTTTGGTGGCCCTTCAACCACAAGCCTGTATTTTTCCTCTTCCATTTCACCTTCGGGCGTAACAGGCCCCAGGCCAAGACGGACGCGTTCTAAAATTTCCTTATATAGTTCTTTATAGTATTCGGTGGCTTCGGGAGTTCCCCTGAAACCTATATTAATTGGCCCAATATAATAAACACCCGCGAAATATGCATCGATGGGGGAGGGGACATTTTTGGTCGTGTCGAATATCTTGGCTATCAAGTCCTCGGTGTCGGCCGAATGTTGGAGTATCGTCTTAAGCTTGTCGGGATTGAATTTCTGACCCGACACTTTCTCCATTTTCGGTATCACGTCATTTTTAAGCTGTTTTACCATATAATCTGTCATCTCGGCAGTTATTTCCCCATTCTCCTGATACGGTGTATGTATAAGCGCTACCGGAACGCCGGGATAGAGGTGCTCAAGGTTCTCGAACCATTTTAGGAAAGTAAAACATCCGGTATAACTTAAAAGCAAGAGGTCGGGGTCGGGGATTTTCTCTCCGGTCGGGCCAATATTTCCTTTGAGCATCATCCCGATATCGCATTTCACATAGGTGCAAACGTCTTCGGAATGCCCCCATTTCTCGGCTTCTTTAATATAATCGCCCGACATCTTCCTCATGCCCGATTGCAAGGCGTTTATTTCGGGATAAACAGGAAGCATATCGAAGGATCGTATAAGTTCCGATAGGTTTCCGGGAACAAATGTGTAAACAACTTTTTTCCCGCTTTCCTTGGTGTTGCCAAGCTCTTTAAACAATCCTCCAATCATTTCTTTCTGGAGAATCATGCTTTTTTCTTTTTTTACCGTATCTGACATATATTTTAATAGTTGCTATTATTAATCATCGTTTAATCTATCCTTATAAAATGACATCTAAGCCTCAACATACCAAAGCTTTATGGAGTCGGAGAATGCGCCTACCTGTTCTTTGATCACTTTAAACTGTCCAATGTTCTCATGGTATTGGAAATTGATGTACCTGATGCCGGCCTTGTCGCATTCCTGATTGTAAATAGGCTTGTCGAGCAAGGCAGGATCGCAGAAACTGGGCGCGGCGAAAATGATACCGTCAGCTTTGCGGCGTTTAACAAGCTCGATAAGCCTTTTGCTTTTTGGGTTTCCAACATCATATACAGATGATGAAAAAGCGCTATAATTCAAATAAGCGTCCGAGAGTGCCAGCTTAGGGTTGTCGGTGGTATTGTCAACTTGGGTTTGCAGCCACCGCGAACCTAGCATGAAATCGTCGTCAACGACATAACAACCTGCCAGTTCGATAGTCCTGATCAGGGAAACAGGCGGTTGTTCGCAAAAAGCACCGGTAACAACAACTTTGATCTTGTCCATAGGGTCGCCAATTTCCTTGCTGATCTCCTCAATTACCTGTTCGAGTATCTCGTTATGCTCCTCAACCGGAATTACCATGCCTGCCCTTATTATATGGTAGGTATCGACGGCGGACAACCTCCATGGGTAAGCTTGCCTTATATCATAAATCCTTTCAATCAATTTCCTGTTCTTGTTGTATAAGCCTATCGAGCGATTTAAATTTTCTACTGTCAGCTCAACACCGTTTATTTCTTTTATCTTCGATAAGACGGAATCCATTTCCTGTATATAAAACTTGCCACCTATTTCAGGGTTGAAATCCTGTGGGAAATCCATGTATTTGGCAAACTGCCCAATCTTCGACATCTGGAACATCCCGGAAAGGTTTCTTATAACGTCGCAAATCGACGGGAAAACAAAACCATCGAAACCGGTGAAATGTCCCGAAAGCGCCATCTCGATTATACCCCTTGGAATATGGCAGATATAAGATTGATAATAGGCATCGCCGACAACGATTTGTTTTCTGTCGCCACCACCTAAAATCCCGACAGCAAGACCGTTGACAGCATGAATGATTTCCCTGGGGAAATATACCGGCATATACCCGATAACAACTCTTTTACTGTCTTTTGCTTTCCAGCTCTTTGCTTCCGTGAAATTTAAGTCAAATGCGAGGTTTTCACATTTGTCAGCAAGTTCTTTTAAATTTGGCATCTCTATTATTAACTGTGATTAATTAACAAAAAATTGAAGCTAATTTACATCAATTTTTGATAATTCAAAGTGTTAATAATTTAACTGATTGTTTTAATTGATTTTATGTATTTTTGTTCGTTGTTAATTGCTGTGGGCGACGGCAGATTCAGCATTAGAAATTAAGAAAAATCAATTTTTAGAAATAATGGAAAGAAAAATTTCCGTAGTAACGGGAGGCTCTAAAGGTATCGGGAAAAGTATAGCCGAACAACTTATAAGAGACGGCTATTTTGTGATTGTCGCAGATGTTGACGAGCTGGCCTCAACTAAGAATTCAGTATTTTTGAAGTGCGACATCAGCAATTATGAGGATGTCGCGAATTTGTTTGATATGCTCCGGAAAAAATATGCTCATATTGATGTCCTGGTCAACAATGCAGGTATAATTCGCGATAATATGATTTGGAACATGCCCAAGGATGATTTTGACTTTGTTGTTGATGTTAACCTAAAAGGCACCTGGATGATGTGCAAGGAAGCCGCAAAGATTATGAGGGAACAGAAATTTGGGAAGATAGTGAATATTTCGTCGCGTGCGTGGTTAGGGAACAATAGGGGGCAATCGAACTATACGGCCTCCAAGGCTGGAATTGTGGGGCTGACCAGGGTATTGGCCCTTGAGCTAGGCAAATATGGCGTAAACGTGAACGCAGTGGCTCCCGGGCTTATCGACACGCCTCTCACACAGGGACTTACGGAGGAGGTTATGAAAGGCCTGATAAATGCCCAACCAACGAAAAAAGTCGGTAAACCGGAAGATATCGCAAATGCCGTATCATTCTTGATTTCGGAAAAAAGCAATTTCATCACCGGCCAGATTATCCATGTAGATGGCGGGAGAAGTATCGGCAGCACTATTTTCTAAACTTTCTCAAAAATCATACTGGCGCCTTGCCCAACACCAATACAGAGGGTGGCAAGACCGTATTTTACATTGTCTCTTTTGCACATCTCGTGATAAAGAGTTGTTATGATTCGCGCTCCTGAGCAGCCTAGCGGATGGCCAAGTGCTATTGCCCCTCCGTTTACATTTACGATATCGGGGTTTATATTTAAGTCCCTGATACAGGCAATGGACTGTGCGGCAAAAGCCTCGTTCAACTCTATCAAATCCAGATCCTCAATAGTAAGCCCTGCTCTTTTCAGTGCCTTGCGTGTTGCGGGTATGGGCCCTGTTCCCATTAAAGCGGGATCAACCCCGGCAACCGCAGAAGACAATATTTTTACTTTAGGTTTTAAATCGTATCGATTTACAATATCTTCTGAAGCTACTATCATTGCTGAGGCTCCATCGTTGATACCCGATGAGCTTCCTGCTGTAACAGTCCCGCCTTTCTTGAAAGCGGCCTTGAGTTTTGCTAACTGCTCAATGCTAACATCGGGGCGCGGATGCTCGTCAACAGAGACAATCAAAGATTCCTTCTTCCTTTGCGGGATTTCAAGCGGAATGATTTCTTCCTTAAACTTTCCGTGCTCAAAAGCAGTTTTATATTTTTTTTGTGAGGAGAGTGCAAACTCATCCTGTTCCTGACGGCTTATATTCCATTTTTCAGCTACGTTTTCCGCGGTTTCGCCCATTGAATAAGGATAATACATTTCAGCAAGCTTCGGGTTTGTAAAACGCCATCCAATTGTTGAGTCGAATATTTGCGCATTCCTCCCAAAAGGGGTTTCGCTTTTGCGCACTACCCAGGGCGCCCTCGACATGCTCTCGGTGCCACCTGCTATAAAAATATCGCCCTCGTCAAGTTTTACCGCCCTGGAAGCGTCAATAACAGCTTGCATGCCCGAAGCACAGAGCCTGTTTATTGTTACGCCTCCCGTGTCCACAGGGAGTCCGGCAAGCAATAATGCCATCCTGGCAACATTTCGGCTATCTTCGCCTGCCTGGTTTGTGCAGCCCAATATCACATCTTCTATTTTATCGTTCGGTAATTTAGGGTTTCTTTCGAGCAATGATTTTATTACCAACGCGGCAAGGTCATCAGAGCGAACACTGCTCAAGCTACCTCCGTACTTTCCTATGGGTGTTCTAACTGCATCTATAATATAGGCTGTTTTCATTTTATTGGCCTGGTTTTTTTTTGCAAAACAGATTACTTTGCCGGTATATTGCTACTTAGGCGAAGGCATTTATTCCCGTTATATCCATTCCTGTTATCAGTAAATGTATGTCGTGGGTTCCTTCATAAGTGATAACCGATTCCAGGTTCATTATATGTCTCATCATTGGGAAATCTCCTGTAATACCCATGGCGCCAAGTATTTGGCGTGAATCGCGTGCGATTTTCAGTGCTATTTCCACATTATTTCTTTTTGCCATGGAAATTTGTGCGGCCGTGGCCTTGTCATCGTTCCTTAGAGTTCCCAGCCGCCATGCAAGTAGTTGAGCCTTGCTTATCTCAGTAATCATTTCTGCGAGTTTTTTCTGTGTAAGTTGAAATGATGCAATCGGCTTGCTGAACTGTTTCCTTTCCAGCGAATATCTCAAAGCAGTGTCATAGCAGTCGCAGGCAGCACCTATTACACCCCATGCGATTCCATACCTTGCCGAATTCAAACAACTTAGCGGGCCCTTCAGTCCTTTAACGCCGGGCAATATATTTTCCTTGGGTACTTTCACGTTATCAAAAACAAGTTCGCCTGTTACCGATGCCCTTAGGGACCATTTGTTGAGCGTCTCAGGTGCGGTGAAGCCCTTCATGCCTTTTTCAAGCAGGAGGCCTCTGACAATTTTGTTCTCATCTTTGGCCCAAACCACAGAAACATCGGCTATAGGGGAGTTCGTTATCCACATCTTCGCCCCGTTCAATAGGTAGTGGTCGCCTTTGTCCTCGAATTTTGTTTGCATGCTTCCGGGGTCGGAGCCGTGGTTTGGCTCGGTAAGGCCGAAAGCACCGATTTTTTCGCCCGAGGCCAGAAGAGGTAGATATTTCTGCCTTTGCTCTTCGCTTCCGTATTTATATATGGGGTACATCACCAGTGACGATTGTACCGAGGCAGCAGAGCGTATGGCCGAATCGCCTCTTTCCAACTCTTGCATTATTAAACCATAAGAAATTTGATCTAGCCCGGCACCGCCGTATTTTTCGGGGATATATGGGCCAAAGGCCCCTATTTCGCCTAACTCTTTTGTCAGGTGAAGAGGAAACTCGTGTTTTTGGCAAGCTTCGTTAATAATAGGTTTTACACGGCGGTTTACCCAATCCCTCACCGAATCGCGAATTAAGATGTGCTCGTCGCTAAGTAATTCGTCAACCTGGAAATAGTCGGGGTGAATGTATTGAACTTCTGGCATATCAGTGCATTAATTTATATTTCAATTTCTTTTAAACAGTCGGCTAAATAAGTTTTTAGCATTTCTTTCCTGTATTTGCGGTCAAAAAAATCGTTGTTGATTATTATTGATTTTTTGTTGATTTCCGAATAAATATTCTCAAACGAATCTCCTTTTTTAGTTTTTAGGACAATAGGCCCCGGTGCTGCGCCCGAGATGGCTATAATAATATCATTATTGTCGAATAGTGTTGCGGCAATAGTCAATGATGTGAATTCCATCGTCTTGCGCTGGCGAAGCTTCTTAAACGAAGACTTTGTGTTTTTTCTCAAAGGTAAAAGAATACATTTGAGGATAGTGTTCTTGTCAATGTTTTTAGAGTTTATGCCCTCATTGGTATAGAGTTCCTCAAGGGGGAATGTTTTTTCGTAGTCGTTGTTTATAAGGACTACGCAAGCGTTCAGGCTGATGAGGGCAGGGGCGAGGTCCGACACGAATTTCGACAGACAAGTTTTCCCGCCTCCCGTTGCCAAACATGTTTCGCCCCCGCATTTAAGACAGTAGCCTGCTGCCTCCCGCCATAGTTCCGATTGGTTATAAAAAACACAACGGTTCTCCACTAACAGGTTGCCTCCAACACTTGCCTGGTTCCTTATCAGCGGCGAGGCTATTGATTTTGCTGCCTCTATCACTATTGGGAAGCTGTTTCCGATATATTCATCGTCAACAATGTCCGATAATTTCGTTGCCCCTCCAATTTTATAATATTCGCCTTCAGTTTCCATTTCCAGAAGCTCAGGAATATTGCTCAGGTCTATCAAGCAATTTGATTTAAAATTCCCCTGCTGTTTATTCACCATTATGTCGGTGCCGCCGGCAATAAATGAGTAGTCTTCGTTATGCTTCGTCAGACCAATTACTTCCGCGATGCTTTCCGGTAAATAATAACTGACACTATTTGAAATATCTCTCATTTTAATGAATTTTGTAATAATGGAAATTAGTCTTCATGCATGGCTTTCAATACTTTGTCAGGGGTTATAGGCAGTGAGAACATCCTTTTGCCGATGGCGTCGAATATTGCATTTCCGACAGCTGGAATAACGGGGTGCAAGGCGCCTTCGCCGCATTCTTTGGCGCCAAAGGGGCCTTCGGGGTCGCAGCTTTCAATAATATTCGACTCTATGTCGGGCGTGTCGAGGCTGCTCGGTATTTTATAATCGATGAAATTGCTGTTTAAGAGCAATCCTTTATGATACCTCATTTCTTCGCTAAGCGTTTGCCCCAGCCCCATGTGCCAGGAGCCTTCCAGTTGCCCCTCAACGGCCAATGGGTTTAGTGCAAGGCCGCAGTCGTGAGCTCCCCAGATGTCAATTATCTCGACGAAGCCTGTTCTGATATCTACTTTTAGCTCGGCAATAACGCTTCCGAAAGAATATGAAGGGCTCAGGCCGGCGCCGGCTCCTTTAAAATCACCTCCCAGTTTGGGCGAATTATACTGGCCTTTCACCGTGAGGGCACCAACTTTCCGGGTGGCAACCTCAATTGCCTCAGCCCAGCTTAAGTCAACCGATTTGTCGTTCGAGAATACTTTGTCATCTTCGAAGTTCAGTTCAGCGGCATCAAGCCCGAACTTATTGCTTATGGAATCAACAATTTGCGTTTTGAGGTTCTCTGCAGCTGTTTTGGCCGCATTACCTGCCATAAATGTTACCCTGCTGGAGTAGCTTCCCAGATCGATGGGCGTTAAAAGCGTGTCGGCCGACTGCACAAAAATATTTTCATGGCTCAGGCCTAGCACCTCCGCTACGATTATTGCAAGCATGGTGTCGCTGCCTTGGCCTATGTCGCTGGCTCCCGAGGAAACAACAACTCTCCCGTCGAGGTCAACTTTTAAATGAACCACCGACTGGGGGTATTCGTTCCAATGGATGGGCAGGGCGCTTCCGCTGATAAAAAATCCTGATGCAACACCAATTCCATGGCCGTAAGGGAGTTTTCCGTATTTGTTTTTCCAGTCCGACTGCTTCATGACAGCTATAAGAGCGTCAACGCTGCCGTTGGATGTAATACGATATTCGCCCACAGTTAAAGTGTTCTCTTCCAAATAGTTGCTAAGCCTTATATCGGAGGGGTCGGCTTTTGCCTGATGAGCAAGTATATCAATGGAAGTCTCCATGGCATATCTCGGGTTTACGGCTCCGTGGCCCCGCATTGCCCCGCATTGAGGCTTGTTGGTATAAACCCTTCTTGTCCTAAACCCGAAATTATCGATTTTATAAGGGCCTTGCAACAATACTCCGTTGTAATAACTGGTAACAACTCCAAAACTCCCATAAGATCCCCCATCTATAATTATGTCGGTATCAATTATCTTAAGTTTTAAATCTTTGTCCATCCCCAATTTAAAGTTGATGTTGGTGGGATGCCGGCCATGGTTTGTAAGAAACACTTCCTCTCTCGTGAGCACTGTCCTTACAGCTGTCCCAAGTTCTTTGGCTATGTATGCGATTATGATCTCGTGGGCAAAAGGGTCGCTCTTACCGCCAAAACCACCACCCAGATATGGTTTAACAACCCTGATCCTGTTAAGTGGTAGCTCGAGGACTTTTGCCAGTGATTTATGCAAATAATGAGGGACCTGGGTTGCGGAAATTATTGTAAGCCCGTTTTCGTCCCAATAGGCAGTGGCGGCGTGAGGCTCTGTAAAACCATGGTTGATTCCCTGGAAGTCAAAGTCGTTCTCGCATTTGTAATATGTATCATCATAAGCTTCCTTTTGATTGCCGAACCTCAACTCCGATTTTTTGTGAATGTTGTTGTTGAACTTGCAATGCTCATGAATCTTTGGTTTGTCGCCTAAATCGACTATTGAGTCTTTAGGGTCAAAATACTCATCGAGAGGTTTGTAGCCAACTTTTATTTTTTTGATTGCCTGCCGGGCGATGTCAGCCGTGTCGGCCGCTACGGCAGCGACGATCTCGCCTATATATCTGGTTTTCTCGATGGCAAGGGCTGTTTCGTCTTCGGAAATCGGCAAGACGCCGAACTTGTTTCTTATCTCGCTTCCGGTAACTATTTTGCGCACGCCGTCAATTTTTATGGCTTGGGTAACATCGATCGACTCGATAATCGCATGTGCGCGGGTACTCCTCAAGAAACGGCAGTGCAACGCATTCTTGGTGAAGATGTCGTCGGCATATTCTGCCTTGCCTTCTACCTTTTTTATTGCTTCGATATAAGGAGCGGGTTTCCCTACCATTTTATATCGGCCTTTTGCCTTGCTAATCAGTGCAGTATCCTTATGTCCACTACCGTTGGCGCATGACGATACGGCATCGATTATTTTTTTATAACCCGTGCACCTGCATAAATTTCCTGAAAGCGCCTCTTTTATCTCCTCCTTGCCGGGATTGGGGTTGGACTTTAACAAGGCATGGGAGGCGAGTACCATTCCCGGCGTGCAAAAACCGCATTGAATTGCCCCTTTTTCCACAAATTTCTTTTGAATCCTGCTAATCTCGTTTTTGTTTGATAAACCTTCGATCGTGACGATTTTTTCCCCCTGGCATTTTATTGCAGGCAAAATACAGCTTAAAACAGCCTTGTTGTCCAATAAAACAGTACAAGCCCCGCAGCTTCCTTGCTCGCATCCGATTTTTGTTCCTGTCAGATGGAGGTGTTCCCGCAATGCCTTGGCAAGTGTAATATCTTCATTTGCAAACAGTATATGATTTTTCCCGTTTACGTTAAGGTTTATTTCCGTCATTAATCAATGAATTTTTCCCGTACGAAAATATCAAAAAAAATGAGAACAACGATATTTGGCCGGTAATTGTTATAAATAAACGGCATTAAACGCAGTAACCCGAACCCGGGCTCATCTTTTCGGACTATAGAAAGCTAAGGAATTTGACCAATCTTCCCGACTGCCGGAGAGGACGCAAAGGAATATTTTACAGATAGGTTCGCCAAGAAATGCGGCAAAGGGCTGCAACTGAAATCCTTGATACCTTAAATCTGCAAGTAATTATTAACAATTCACTTTAAGTTGTTGAAAAATAAGACCTGCAATCACTTGCAGGTCTCGTGTTTTTTCACCTATTTAGGTGTATGTACAAAAACACAAACACAAAGGTAACGCCTTT
>JAJRQZ010000129.1 GCA_024279935.1 Bacteroidota bacterium | reverse complement strand
TTTAATTCTAAGTTCATAGAAGTCAGTGTTTATTAACTTTTTAACAAAGTTTGAATGTATAATCTTTACTTCTTCGATTACTTCGATTAGTTGATAAAATTTTATTGAAACCCTTTCGTTTTGGCTATCAATAAATTTCAAGCATTCTGTTGTAATCAATATTTCTCTAACGGTACAAAAGTAACGAATAAGTTACATGTATTCAAATTTATTTTGGTTTTTCTTTTTGTAGTTTTTTTCAGCATGAAGCACGACAACTCATATACTCACCTTTATTGATCCTCGCCTAGCGGGACCATGGCGTCAAGGAGTTCCTGAAGCTTGAATTTCACTATTCCGCTCCTGGAGTCGCTGGCGGCATAGGGCAACACCAGATATCCGTTATGCAACATGCCCCCGCATGAATAAACAACGTTTGGGACATAACCGTTGCGCTCATCTTCCTCGGGAATCAAAACAGGCTCCGCAATCTCGCCTATTACCTTTGTGGGATCGTTAAGGTCGAGCAGAATGGCGCCTATAGTATATATTCGCACAGGGCCAACACCGTGAGTTAGCAGCAGCCAGCCTTTTTCGGTCTTGAGCGGCGACCCGCTGTTCCCTATTTGAATAAATTCCCAATCGAATTTTGGCTCGCGAAGCAGTTTTTCGTCTTTCCAGTAATTAATATTGTCGCTGAACATTATATAAATGTTCTCGGCGTCATTGCGCGATATCATTGCGTACTGCCCGTTTATTTTTTCGGTAAACAGGGCCATGCCTTTGTTTTGGGAGCCTTTGCCCATCAGGGTCCTTATGTTGAAACGGCAGAAATTAGTGGTTTCTATAAGCTGGGGCAAAATGGAATGGCCGTTATAGGCGGTATAAGTACCATAATATTTCCTCTGGCCGTTTTCATCTGTAAATTCCACGAAACGAGCATCTTCTATGGCGCGTATATCGGTTGTCGAGCGCGGGAATATGACTCTTTCCGACAAGTCCACATCCGATTCAAACTCAATTTCATAGTTTGACCGAGCAAGCCAGTGAAGGGTATCTATTGCCCTGTCGTGCCTTGGCGTCATAGGGTTATGGGTTTTATAATGCTCGATGGCCTCAGCCATTTCTTCCATGGTGAACGCATCGAGCAGCTGCTCGAAAATACCGTCCGTCAACTCACTTTGCCCCATATCGTGGAGCTTCATCCCGAAATCTTCTTTCGAATATTCCACCGACTCGATAGTTTTGGCCTTTTCCACCAAAGGACTTGTGGGATCCATATTGATATTGCCGTTTTTGTTCAAGATGCCCGAGCGGAATACTACCGATGACATGTGGCCTTCGCCAACAGCGCGGAAACTGATGATAACCCTCAGCTCGCCCGGCTTGAGGCCTTTTTGGTCGGGATGCGAAACAATGGAAGGATTGAACAAAGCAGCCGACTCTATCGAGTACTCAAGGGTGAAATATGATCCTAGCAAAAGTTTCTTTTCCAATGGGAGGCTTTTGTAAATCGTTATGTCGAGGCCTTGGTTTACGCGGTCGAAATTATCTTTAAAAACTCTTTTTATGTCCTTGTGCCGATGATCGAAATTATCGACGATAACCTTCAAGAGTTCCTCTGCCTCCTTTTCGGGAAGGTTTAAAACACGGTCGAAGACCTTATAAATCCTTATTTTGTCGAGGCCGAAAATTTTTGTGATAACCCTTGCTTCGTCAGGAAGGAATTTTAGTTTTTGACGCTGCGGCACTACGCTACTTCTTTTGTATTCCATGGCATTTTTTTAGCCATAAATATACAAAAAAAATAATTCTGGCAACACTAATTCTATAATCTGCTGATTTTAAAGCCTTTTTAGTAAACTAACCTCTTTTTGATCGAGCCTTCTGAACTTCCCCCTGGGGACATCTTTTTTCGTGAGGCCGGCAAAAAACACCCTGTCCAGCTTAACGACTTTATAACCCAGATGCTCGAAGATACGCCTTACGACCCTGTTCCTTCCGGAATGCAGTTCTATGCCCACCTGTTTCTTGTCGTTCTCGCCGCTGACCCACGAGATTTTATCGGGCTTTATTGAACCGTCCTCAAGTTCGATACCGTTCTCGATGGCTTCCAGATCTTTTTTGCTGATTCCCCTGTCAAGAAAAACATGATATATCTTTTTTATTAGGTGTTTTGGGTGTGTCAGTTTCTTGGCCAGCTCGCCGTCGTTTGTAAACAGCAGTAAACCAATGGTATCCTTGTCAAGGCGGCCCACGGGATAGATTCTTTCTTTACATGCTTTTTCCATTAATGCCATTACAGTCCTCCTGTCGCGGGGATCTTTTGACGTAGTGATAAACCCTTTTGGCTTATTAAGCAAGAAGTATTGCGGCTTTTCCCTTCTTAGCGTCTCGCCACCATACTGAACTTTGTCGGTAGGCAGCACCTTGGTTCCCAGTTCGGTAACTATTTTGCCGTTTATCATTATCGCGCCACCCGCTATATGCACATCGGCTTCGCGCCTCGAACATATACCTGCGTCGGCAATATATTTATTAAGCCTTATGCTATATGGCTCATCGGTTTTAGCCGATTTTTTATTATCATTTCTCCTTTCGGAACCTCCTGAGGCTTTTGACGCTGCTTTCCTCCTTGTGTTTCTGTAATTAACTGACTTTACGCGCTTTTTGTTTCCTTTGCCCTTATGGGCGCTCTTTGTCTTCCTCTTCATCTCCAATATTTTATAAGGGCGGCAAAATTACGAAATGTTTGGCAGCGGAAGCGCAATTTCCGTAAATTAGGGAAATAACTTGCTTCAGGGCTGGTTTTTAGCTATATTTACACGAACAATTTAATACAAAAAAGAAATGCCAACGAATATCATTACCATAGCCTCGCTGACCTATATGAGGGCTCAATTGCTGTCGGCGATGTTCGAGCGCAATGGGATAGAGTGTTTCATGACAAACATAAACCTTTTAAAGGAGGCTCCCGGTGGCGTTAAAGTAAACATAAACAAGGCGGACCTGCCTAGGGCAAACGAAATATTCGAGGATTTCAGGAAAGCCTACGGTTTTAAAAAGCAGAAGGCTGTTGAATACATGCGCAGCATAAGGAGGATACTCGTCCCGGTGGATTTCTCATACCATTCGGAAAACGCGGCTGTTTATGCACTGCAGATGGCAGCCCAATTCAAGGCCGACATAAAACTTGTGAACGCCTACCTCGACCCTTTGGGAAGCCCCAGTTCATACCTCGAGTCGTTTACATACCAGCTAAATTTGGACGAAATAATCTCGGAAGTTGAAGCGGAAACCGAAATGAGCCTCGAAAGCCTATCGTCAAGGCTTAAAAAAATCATAAAGCAAAGGAACATAAAAGGTGTTGACATTAGCTATGAGCTTTATAAAGGAAATTCCGTAGATGTTATATTGAATTATGCCGAGGAATTTAAAGCCGGGTTGATAATTATGGGCACGCGAGGCGCCGAGCTGGAGGGTCTAAAGTCGCTCGGGAGCATCACGGCTGAGATTATCAGAAAAGCACAGATACCTGTTGTAGCAGTGCCGAAAGCTTACGACGCATGGGAGTTCGACCCTCCGAAAAGGATACTTTATGCCACTAATCTCGATGAAACGGACTATTCGGCACTTCGAAAGCTTGTCAGCCTGGTTAAGCCTTTCAACTCAAAAATTTATTGTGTTCATGCTTCTTTGGACGATAAGGCTTCGTTGGGCGAAATGCAAATGCGCAAGATAAAAAATTATATGTTCGACACCATGGACTCGTTTAAGATGGAGTGCGGGGTCTTGAAAACTTCCGATATCCATCAGGGCATGCAGATATTTATAGACCAACATGATATCGACGTCATTGCCGTTACGCATCATAAAAGGTCGTTTTTGTTCAGGTTGTTCGAGCCAAGCGTTACAAAGAAATTCCTCTTCCAAACAAAAATCCCTCTCCTGGTCTTCCATGCCAAACCGGTGGCGTATTGATTTTGACCGGCAAAAAAGATGGTAAAGAAATGTTTCTTGAAAAATCCGTCCACATTTGTCAAAATGGATAAAATGCATCTTTGATATGGCGTATTTCGGTTTTTCTCCTGTTAATAACTATCGAAACAAAATCGTAGCGGCATTCAAGCCCGATGTTCTTCCTGTCGATATATTCCGCCGCCGCCCTGACAAGCCTTTGCATTTTTGCCTTGTTGATAAAATCTTCGGGATATCCGAAATATTCGGTGCTGCGGGTTTTTACCTCAACGATCACCAATTCATTGTTCTCTTGTGCTATAATGTCAAGCTCATCTTTGCCGAACCTCCAGTTGGTGTCTAAAATCTTATAACCTTTCTTCCTTAAAAGATCAACGGCCAGTTTCTCCCCCATGGTTCCTAAATCGTTATGTTCAGCCATTTGTCGTGTTTATAAAGTCAATATCGCGAAACGTTTTTATGCCCGGTCCCTGTTCGCAAGAAGTAGTTATGCGTGGCGTGGCAATTATTTCAATTATATCTTCCCGTTTTAAGGCCGCTGGTGTTATCATTATCAAACTATTGGTTATTTTTGCGGAAAATTACTAATAATATTTCAATGTCCGGAAAATTCAAGAGATATACTATTACATCGGCTTTGCCTTATGCCAACGGCCCAATACATATTGGTCATTTGGCTGGGGTTTATGTCCCGGCCGATATTTATGCCCGCTATTTGCGGATGAAAGGCGAGGATGTCCTGTTTATCGGCGGAAGCGATGAGCATGGTGTCCCGATAACCATCAAAGCACGCAAGGAAGGTGTTAGCCCTCAGGACATTGTTGACCGTTATCATGGCATCATCAAGAGGTCGTTTGAGGACTTCGGCATTTCCTTCGATGTTTATTCACGGACATCGGCGCCTATACATCATGAAACGGCATCGGATTTTTTCGAGAAGCTTTATGAAGGCGGTAAATTTATCGTTAAAACAAACGAACAATATTTCGACGAGGAAAACCATCAATTCCTGGCCGACAGATATATTACGGGTACTTGTCCCCATTGCGGTTTCGAGAAAGCTTATGGCGATCAGTGCGAAAACTGCGGGACCTCCCTGAGCCCCATGGAACTAATAGGCCCTAAATCGGCCCTGAGCGGAAACGTGCCTGTCCTAAAAGAAACAAAACATTGGTACTTACCTCTCGGCCAGTATGAAAAATGGCTCACTGAATGGATATTGAAGGGTCATAAGGAGGATTGGAAACCAAATGTTTACGGCCAGGTGAAGTCGTGGGTCGATCAAGGGCTGAAGGCACGTGCCGTTACCCGCGACCTCGACTGGGGCGTAAGGGTCCCTGTGGACGATGCCGACGGGAAAGTTCTTTATGTTTGGTTCGATGCCCCGATAGGATATATCTCAGCATCCAAGGAATGGGCTCAAAAAACCGGCAACGACTGGGAAAAGTATTGGAAGGACGAAGAAAGCAAGCTTGTCCATTTTATAGGCAAGGACAATATTGTTTTCCACTGTATTATTTTCCCTGTCATGCTTAAGGCAGAAGGAAGTTACATTATGCCCGACAACGTTCCGGCCAACGAATTCCTGAACCTCGAAAACGATAAAATCTCAACATCGCGCAACTGGGCAGTATGGCTGCACGAATACATGGAGGATTTCCCGGGGAAACAGGATGTGTTGCGCTATGTTCTGACGGCCAACGCCCCGGAAACCAAAGACAACGATTTTACCTGGAAGGATTTCCAGGCGAGGAACAATAATGAGCTGCTGGCAATATTTGGTAATTTCGTGAACAGAACCTTGGTTCTTACGCAAAAATATTTCGACGGCATTGTTCCTGATGCCGATACTTTTGATGAAGAAGCAAAAACCGTGTTTGAGGAAATGGCAGCCTTTCCGCAGAAAATCTCATCGAGCATAGAAAGGTATAGGTTTAGGGAAGCATTGTCCGAATTGATGAACCTTGCACGCCTGGGAAACAAATACCTGACCGATAAAGAGCCATGGAAGGTTTTTAAGACTAATCCCGATAAAGTAAAGGAAATTCTAAATGTATCATTGCAGATTGTTGCTAACCTGAGTGTTATTAGTGTGCCTTTCCTGCCGTTTACTGCCCGTAAACTTCAAGATATGATTAATTTGAAAGGTTTAAAGTGGGCTGACGCAGGACGAAGCAATCTATTAAAAGCAGGACGTCAAATAAACAAAGTGGAATTTCTTTTCGAGAAAATTGAAGACAAGGCCATGGAGGAACAAGTTAGGAAATTGCTGGACACAAAAAAAGAAAATGAAAAGAATGTTGCTGCCAAAGAATCTATAAAGTTCGACGATTTCATGAAAATGGACATACGTACCGGGACAATATTGGAAGCGGAAAAAGTCGAAAAGACAAAAAAACTGTTAAAGTTGAAAATCGATACCGGAATAGACCAGAGGACTGTTGTTTCGGGCATTGCCGAATATTACGAAGCCGCAGACATTATCGGCAAAAAAGTATGCGTATTGGTAAACCTGGCCCCGCGCAAGCTCAGGGGAATTGAATCGCAGGGCATGATCCTCATGGCGGAAGATACCGATGGCAAGCTATGCTTCGTTTCGCCGTCGGAAGATGTTGCTAACGGGAGCAAGGTGAAATAGAGGCCTTGGAGCTATGGTTTTTGACCAATAAAACGCCAGCTGTTTCAATCGCTGGCCACAACAATAAATTTCCCCCAGCTTCTTTGCAAAGTTTCCGGATTGGTGAGCTTGTAAAAATAAACACCGGGCTTTAAGCTTGCGGCATTAATTTGGAATATCCCTGATTTGAGGTTTTTTTCATTGAATTGCATTATGCTGTTGCTGTTATAAACGGCAATATGAAACAACTGATTTTCAGGGTTGTCGAACTCAATAGTGAAAGCATGACTTGAAGGATTGGGGAATATCCTCGATTTTAACGGGAGAAACCTTTGTTCGGAAATGCCTTCAACAAAACTGGAAAAGCATAAATCATCGAACATCAGGCCCCCAAGATCATCTGGAATGCCATCGCTAATAAAAGTAAACCTGAAAATAATGGTGTCGCCTATACCTATGTCGAAAACCGAACCGATATCTGACAAGATGACCTCGAAATACTTCCAGCCGGCCGAGTTGCCCGTGAGCACGGGCTTGAAGGTCCACCAATTGTAGCTGTCGCTATACTTGTCGTCATTTAATAAGTCGATCCAGTTCTGTCCACCATCGGCCGAAAGCTCCATCTTGCCGTAATCGTTCAGTGAATCCGTTTGAACATTATACCTGCCCTGCAAAATACTCAAGCCCCAGATATCGCCTTCGTTAACAGGGTTTTTTATGAGAAAAACGGAACTGTCGTTCTGTGGATATGGCAAAACAGTATCGGTAACTATGGCATTGGGGATTGAATAAGCAGTATTGAACAAAGGTTTTTGAGGGCTCCCGATTTGCCAGCTGTTGCTTATGCCGGTATCTGTTTCAAGCCTGTTGATGCAAAGCGTGTCCTCGAAATTAATACAGTAATCCTCGCATTGCGCAAATGCCTGAAGAAAAACAAACTGCAGAATTGATAAAACGATTAGATTTTTCATGGTGCGTTTATTGATTGAAGCACGAAGTTAATAATAATTTTTGAACCAAGACACTTATCTTAAATATTCCCTTTTCAAGACCTGGATTCATAAACCCGCCGCAATTTAAAAGGAAAACCGTACTAAGGCTTGCCTTTGCAAGCCTACTGTCAGCGCTTAATTAAAATAAGCTTTTGATAATCGCTGTCGCCGAATTCGTTTTCCACTTTAAGAAGGTATGCTCCGTTGTTTAAATAACTGCCCGTCGAGCTGTTGCCGTCCCACCTGATCGTAGCCCTGCCTGTCCGGCCATAATATATTGCTCTTGAATAAACTTGTTTCCCGTAAACATCAAAGACCCCAACATAATAATTCCCTCTTTGAGCAATATCGATATCAACTGACACTTGACGCGAAAAAGGATTGGGGGCTGCTTTATGCAGCGCGAATGTTTTAATGCCTTTTGTTTCGTATTCCCCAACCCCTACACCGGATCCCTTAATCGCGATTTCTGCCGCCTGGCCGTCCCACGGGAAATGCAACATTAATATATGGTCTTCCGCACTAAAATACGCCGCTTTTTCGCTATTGTAATATTCATCGGCACTGCCAACGATATCAATATCGGCATTGTTGAGCATTACCGATAAGGGATTATTGTTGACGCGTTTTATTTCAAACATGATTTCCCGCTCAAGCGGTGAATTATCAAAGCCGTTGCCCTCCTTGCCCATATCAATCAAAATAGAGCTTAAATCAACTTCCCCATATAGGTTGACTATCTCATAATTACCGTTTTTCAAGGATGATGCCGACCTGCCGTCGTCCATATAAATCGAGTAATCGGTAATTGGGTTGTTGTTGTCAGGATAATACCAAATCAACAAAGTATCGGTATCATATTCATCTGTTGACGAAACAGGTCTCGTTAAAGGCAAAAACGAACCTCCTTTTACAAATACAGGAATCTCGTCGAGCTGAGCCGAGACCTTAAAAACACTCTCTCCCGAATAGGTTTTGTCATTATCGAAAACTATCCAGTTACCAGCCGGAAAAATCACATTGCGCGAAGTGCTGCCACCCTCCATTACAGGGGCAATAAGCAATTGTTCGCCCCAAAAATACTGGTCGTTGATATTGTTTAGAAAAGTGTTTTCCTTGTCGAAATAATCCATTGGCAATGCTAATGGCCTTCCGCTCAGGCTATTTTGCCACGCCAAGGTATAATTGTACGGAAGCATTTTATATCGCAGTTTAATAACATCCCTTACTATTGTTTTATATGGCTCAGATAGGTAAACAGGCTCGGTAATAACATCAATGCCGTGAGCGCGCATTATTGGCGAAAAGCAACCCTCTTGCATCCAGCGGGTGTAAAGTTCGGGATTGAAATCGCCGACGAAGCCACCCAGGTCCGACCCCATATAGGCCGCACCGCTCATGCCCATGCCGAGCATTATGGGTATTTGGGCCTGGAAGCCCGACCAGGTTTTTTGTATATCCCCCGACCAGGGGAATGTTGAGTACCTCTGCATTCCGGCATAACCCGAACGGCTTAGGTTAAACAGGCGCTCTTCGGGATAGTTGGTCGAATAGTTTTCATAAAGCGATTGCGACCATAACAAGGAAAGGACATTATGGACTTCGGTGGACGAACCACCTTTATGAATCATGTCGTCGGGATGGTTCTCGGGTTCCCCCAGATCGCTCCACCAGCCGGCAACGCCTTCCAGTTTCCTGGCACTATAAAAATTCCACATCCAATTTAGGCTTTCTTTTTTTGTGAAGTCTATCAATGATGCCGGCCCTGCCCAGAAATCATCTAAAAGATATGCCTCCCCGGAATCTTTTTCCCCAAACCATTTGTTCTGATTTGCAAAATCATAATTAAAGGAGTTGTTAGTTATGTAAGGCTCTGATATCAAAATAGTTTTAACGCCCGCTTGTTTAAAATCATATATCATTTTAATGGGGTTGTGCCATTTGCTGTAATCCCACGAAAAATTGCCCATGGTTCCGGGATCGCCGAACCAGTACAAATCCAAAACTATAACATCCATCGGGAAATGCCCTGCCTGCATATCTGCGAGCATTTGTCGGGCATGGCCCTCGTTTTCATATCCGAACCGCGACTGAAAATATCCAAAACCCCATAGTGGCGGCAGAGGCTGACGACCGGTCAGTAAGGTGTAATTCTCGAGTATGCCGTCATAAGTGTCCGACGAGATAAAATAATAGACCATTTCATTGTTTGTGGCAGAAACATCCAAAATATCGCTTTGCGAATAAGCAATGTCAAGACTCCCTTTCGAGTGATTGTCGAAAAACAACCCATAAGATTTCGAGGATGTTAAAAACGGGATAGAGATATTCAGGTTTTGCTCACCGTTTTCATAAGCATAATGGGCTTGTCCGTAATTTATGAGCCTGAAAGATTTCCTGTTAATGGGGATGGCCCTCGAGCCAGCACCTTGTATCTGTTCGTTTTCTTCCACGACAAAGCGCACCCCATTATTGCCCGTTTGGCTGTAAAAACCTGTTTCCTCTTTGCAGAGAAGCTTGTTTTCCTTCCAAAACTCAGTATTTATAGGATATTTATTGATTGTTATTTTTAGGCTGTCGGTTGTAAGTTGCAGAAAATCGTCGTACTCAACAAGATCGGTCAGGGGGTGCCGGTTTTCCATTATTACCGAATAACTGCTGTCGAAGGCTTGTAGGTCTTCTTTAATAAAGCCCAATCTGATGATTTCGGGGCTATAAGGTGAAATGCTCAATCGCCCTCCGGTTGTAACTATATCAAGGCTGCCTCCATTCCACGAATGGTACATATAATCTCCCGGGCCCTCAATGTTGATGGAATAGTAAATATCGTTGCCTTTTTCCGAGCGTCCTACAAGAGAGCCATCCACATTCCTGAAAACAAAAGCCAGTTGCAAAATGTTTTCGTCATCTTGAAGACCATAAAAATCAGCGATATTAAAGGAAATCCTGTATAAATCATCACCTATTCTGCTCATCAAAACCCTATTGTCGGCCTGCCCCCAATTTCCAATAACATGTTTCCAGTCGTTGCCGTTTTGGCTTTCAGTGCTGATGAGCCCCGTGTGAGCATAAACATCACCCTTATATCCAAACAATGCTGCATTGCCGAGCGAGGCATTATAAACTATGACTACGTCACTATCGACGTTCGGGTTAAGAGGGGTTACGTCAATGGTTTGGGCAGAAAGGCCCCGTCCGGGCCAAACCAAAAAATATAATATAAGCACAATCCATAAACCTAGTGCAGCTTTCATGACTATATCAACAATTTGTTTTTAGCATATGACAAAAATTTAAATTACTGGCAATCAGCAGAATAAGTGTTAAAAAGTTAAGGTAATTCATTGGAGTTCGATATCTTATACGAATATTTACCAAATGTTTGTCCGATGAAGAATGCCAATGTAAGCCGTAAAGATAACAATTTAGTTTCAGTTTTAGAAACCCATTTTAAGGGCTAGCTGAATTTAGCCCGGATAAAATTCATTTCACTGTTTATAATTGCTTTAACGAAAGTTGGGACGGAAAGTTTTGAGAACTTAGCAAGGGTATTTGATGCACAAACAGAAGAGAGCTCATCTTTACGCCTGATTCAACGGTTTATCTCTTCTTAATCCGCCGGATTCGGATTTAATAGCAAAACAGGTTTTTAGCTTGTTGCCTGGCAAGGAACGATTAACGGTTTGGCTATGCTGTCGTTTGCGTTATTTTATCATTAATTTCCATATATTTTTCTTTCAAATTTGCTACAATTTTTCTCTTTTTAGGTGCGTTGGCAAAAGACATATTTATTGACAAGTTTTGGCTTGTGAGACGGCTTTTTCGAGCGCTTGGCAATGTGCATGGCTTTTAGCGCCTGCCTGTGCGATGCACGCAGACAGGGGGGCTTTCATTCCTCAAATATCTTATTAATCTTATTTTTCCATTCATCTTCATAAATTACCTGAAATTGAATTTCTTTGTCCGGAAAATCAAAGCCTAAATCTTTCCAAGGTTTCTTTATTCCCAATTCATTACAAAGTTCAAATACGTCTTGTTTATATTTTGTATCATCATTTTTTAGGTGTAATCCTTTAGTTTCCAACACATATACATTTCCGTAATCAGTCTTTTCATCAGGATTTATTTCAGAAGCGATAAAGTCAGGATAAATTTTGTTCTTCTTCCAACCTTGAACGTGATAATCTTGTTTTGACATATTCCTATACCACCAAAGCAGTTTTTCTTGTTTGTCAAGATAAATAGCAACCGATTTTTCAAGTTTATTTATATTTTCTTCGGGTACAATATCAAATAAACTCCTTTGAATTGGGGCGTTATCATCTCTTATCAATTGTTTGTTGCTTCTAACTTTTATTCGTGGCGGAATTCTAAATCCGCCTTTGTCTGTTATTAAGAAGAAGTGTAATTTTTTGCTGCTTACCAATTCTTTAAGAACTTTTTCGGCCGCTATGTCTCTTTCTTTTTCAAGATGTTTTTTTAATTCTTCGATAATAAAAACAAAGTTGGAGGACACAGTTTCTTTATCGTATTTGTCGGTAAAAAGCTTGATTACTTTTTGCCCTATCATCATTCCAATCCAAGGGTTTGGAACAATATCAAGTATTTGTTTTGTAAGAAAACTTTCATTTATCCTTAGCTTTCCTGTCTTTTCAAACCTGCCTTTTTCCTTTACAGCCTCACTGTCTTTATCAGATAATCCTAATATTAATTCCTGTTCTTGTTTTCTGATATTTGAAAGTGATATTTCGAGTAATTTATCTATCTCGAATTTTTCATAATCAATTTTGCTTAAAATATCGGCTTCAAAATTAATATCTCTCCAACTTTCCTTTTCTTGAATTACAAATTTTGGAAGATAAATATTGCCCTCGAATTTTTTAAACTTCTCACGATAATTCATTAACTTTTCTTTCAAAAAATCAGCATTTGAATTATCATCGCTATCAACCGAAATTCTACCTGCAATATCTCCAAGTCCTTCGCTTTCAAGACTTGATTTAATGCCTTTTACCAAATT
>JAJRQZ010000128.1 GCA_024279935.1 Bacteroidota bacterium | reverse complement strand
CCCATGCTTCAGCGTGGGGTTATATATTTGAAATCTCAGTAGTTTTGGCGGAAATTTTGTGTTTTTCAAACAAAAATTGTGACAAAACGGATAGGTAACCAATGAGTTAATATTTTTCTCTACTGCTGAGTAGTAACAAAACTTTTATTATTTATTCTCAATTTGCAATTCTCACTCTACTACTTCCCTAATTAGTTTTTTCTCAACAACACTTCTACCGTGAGGTAGGAAGGATGATTCCAGGTAACGCAGTTATAACATGTAATAGCGATAGTTTGCTTGCTCACTTTAACGATCTGATTAAGGCAACGGTACATATTAATGTGCGTTTCGATGAAGTTGCCATAGAGGAAGGAGATGGGTATTATCTTTTATTAGCAACGGATAACGATAAGAATGTTGAGTCCGCCTATGAATTAAGCTTGGTGCAAGACACTTTTTATGAAGTTATGTCTGATAAGGGGGGGGTTAACTATAAACTGCAGCGGTTGTGCAACTGGGTGTAGTATAAAGAAACTGGCAGATGGTACTTGGGCTTGTTGGCCAACTTGTTCACCGGAAAAATGTACAAAAACGGAAGCTTTGGTGGTTGAACAGTTTGTTTTATTGCATTTTATAATTACGGGTAAAGAAGCTTCTTAGTTTGCTCATTAGGATTTGCAATCCGGATGTTTCCCAATATTTGTAATCATCCCTGCAAGTTCAATACGTGATTTTTCAATATCGGCGCTTTTGCTTTGTTGCGACGATAGCAGGTTCTCCACTGTTTTGGTCTCATCCAAGAGATAATTCATCGTTTGTGTATTCCCCTTGCTTATTTCGTCGTTTATCGTCTTGTTTATTGCCGATGTCAAACGGTAAATGTTCTTGTTTACCTCTCTTGGTATTTGCCTTAGTAAATAGTTTCTGAAAACGTTTTTGAAAACGAACATTGGGAAAAGAAACCAAAGCAAGTCGATGGGCGTGTCGAAAGCCCTGTAAACCGAAACATCCGGCCCTTCCAATGTTTTAACATCAGGCTCCCATTCTTCGCTTGCCAGCCTTATTCCCAGAACCTTGAAAATGTTTCCGCTTAGCTTGTCCCTGAAAGAGCGCGTAAAAAAACTGAAATGAGCATATACTTTACCGACAATTTCAGTGAAGTTGCTGTTTTCCTTAGCAACTGCTTCTTTTAATATCCCCGATAAGCTCAATTTCAGCCATTCTTCATATTTTCTGGAAACCGCATAAAGGTTTCCGTCCCAATCATTGTATTCTTCCTTAAAGGCAATTTGTAAGTCTTCCGTTATTACATGCTCATACTTGCTTAATAAGCCGTAAACTATATCTCTTGTCTTTGATTTGCTGTTATCGCTAATCAAGTTTAGTTCTTGACGGATAAACTCATTATTGGCTTTTTCACCGAATATTGTTTTACATAGATAATCCTTTTCTTTATCCGACTTAAGCGATGCCCGAAAGGCGATTTCAAGATATGAGAGGCATTTGCCGGCCAGTGAAATAACTTTATGCTTAATTATCTTTTCCCGCTCATCCTTAAACTTCAATATCAGGGGCTCAATAATTTCATGGATGATCATAGTTTTATAACTATCTGTATTGCTGACAGATGAGTACTCAAAAATTCTAAGCTCACTATTGAATGTTTGTATTAACCGCTTGGTGATAAAGGATTTGATTTGATGAATTTCTTCCTTGTCGAACAAATCGGTTTTTGTGAGCAGGATAATGACTTCAGGGGTGCTCTTCGAAATGTTTTTAATTAGTTCGATTTCGTTTTCGCCAAGCGGACGCTCTGCCGAAATAGTTATAAAGGCGACACCTGCTTCGGGAATCCACTTGTTTGTAGTAATACTGTTATGGCGAAACGCGCTTCCAAGCCCGGGGGTGTCAACGAAGCACAAACCATTGAACTGATTTAACAAGGGCGAACGTATTTCAACAAGGGAAACGTTTTTCTCGTTTTCCGGGTTTTTTTCTTCGCTGACGTAATCGTTTATGTTGCTTAATTTTTCTTCAACCGTTTCCTTGTCGCGGAAGTAAACCAAGAGTTTTTCGGTTTCAGCTTGCTGCAATCGCGTAATAACGGAAGTTACCGGTATAACACCGGTAGGAACAAGGTCTCGTCCCAGGAAACTGTTTATAAACGAACTTTTCCCGGCCTTGAACTGACCAAGTATCACTAAGTCGATTTGTTTATGCCCAAGAAACTGTTTTAACGATTGAATGTGCTCTTCCAATGAATGGAATTTGTGTTGGCGGCATATTTGTTCAATATTTTTCAGAAGAGTATCCATCAGGAAACAATTACCGCTTGCCGGGCATTAATGTGTTTCCGGCAGCCGGTATTTCAGTTTTTGTCATTATCGGTTTTGAAGGCTTTTATCCCTGCGAATTCGGCAGCACTTCCCAATTCTTTTTCTATCCTCATCAGTTGATTGAATTTCTCGATTCTCTCGCTTCGGCAACCGCTACCGGTTTTTAAGTGGCCTGCGTTAACGGCCACGGTCAGATCTGCGATAAAACTGTCGATGGTTTCGCCGCTTCGGTGCGAAACAAAACAATTGAAGTTGTTCCGGTATGCCATTTCAATAGTCTCAAGTGTTTCGGTTAGCGTTCCTATTTGATTGAGTTTTATAAGGATGCTGTTTGCGACATTTTGCTCTATTCCTCTTTTAAGTATATCCTTGTTTGTACAGAATATGTCATCCCCTACAATCTCGATCTTGTTTCCAAGCCTGCTGTTGAGTTTTGCCCAACCTTCCCAGTCGTTTTCCGCCAGTCCGTCTTCAATCAAAACGATGGGGTATTTGTTAGACCATGATTCCCAGAGGTCGATCATCTCATCGCTGGAAAGCAGTTTGCCGCTGCTCTTGAAAAGTTTGTATTTCCCGTTTTCCCACATTTCGCTTGCTGCGGGGTCAAGGCATATACTTACGTCCTCGCCGGGTTTTAAACCGGCCATCTCAATACCTTTGATAATCATTTCAACGGCTTCGTCGTTCGACTTTAAATCTGGGGCAAAACCGCCTTCGTCGCCAACTCCCGTGCTAAGCCCTTTCGATTTGAGCACGTTTTTCAACGAATGGAATACTTCAACTCCCATACGGATGGATTCGCGAAAAGAATCCGCATTATGGGGGGCAATCATAAACTCCTGAAAATCAACTGTATTGTCTGCATGTTTTCCTCCATTGATGACGTTCATGCAAGGAACGGGCAATACATGGGCGTTGGAGCCCCCTAAATATTGGTAAAGCGGAATATGCGAGCTATAAGAGCTTGCCCTGGCAAATGCCATTGAAACCGCAAGTAGGGCATTGGCCCCCAATTTCGATTTATTGCGGGTGCCGTCAAGATCAATGAGGAAATAATCCAATTCTCGTTGAGAATTAAAGTCCCTGCCTTTAATTTGTTCTCTTATTATCGTGTTCACATTCTCAACGGCCTTTAGGACTCCTTTTCCGCCAAAGCGGTTCTTGTCGTTGTCGCGAAGCTCGGATGCTTCTCTTTCCCCGGTTGATGCTCCGCTCGGAACCATTGCCCTGGCCTTTGTCCCATCGTCTAGCCATAAGTTTGCCTCAATTGTGGGATTGCCTCTCGAATCGAGGATTTCCATTGCGTTAATTTCTTGTATCTTCATTGCAGTATTATATATATATTATTGAAAAACAGAGTATAATCATTCTTTTAATAAAGTATCCATTCTTTTGGAAAATTATTCTCAGAAGGAATTTGACATGGCATAACACAAATCCTTTAATGGAATTTATAGGAGTTATCAGCATTATGCGGTTCGGGGCGGACTCCATCGCCAAATCGTCAGGCTAAATTAAATATTTAATTTGAAAACAGTTTGGAAAAGAGGAAATTGTTTTAAAAAAAAAGCCCTCTTGTGCTGAAATAAAGAAGGCTTTTTAATCTACTATTATGAAAATTCAAGCTATCAGCCACATTTGGAGTGGCCACATGATTTACAAATAAGACATCCGTCTTCGTAAACCAAGGTGTCTTCGCCGCAATCGGGGCATTTTGTGTCGGTTAGCGTTCCGTCGGGGACGAAGCGTTTCAATGCTCTGACAACTCCGTTCCTCCAGGTGTTGATATTGTCCTCGGGGAAATTTAAGTTGCTGATAAGGTCTATCACATATTGCAAGGGCATTCCATGGCGCAAAACACCGGAAATAAGTTTGGCGTAATTCCAGAAAGTCTCATCAAAAGAACGTGAAAGAGCGGGCATTTTTAAATCGTAACCCTGCTTGTCCTTGAAATGGAAATCGTAACGGGCATGTTCGTTTTTCGGTTTTACCCTTTCAACGAAACCTGTCTCCACATAAGGAGGGATAAAGAAGTCCTCGGCTTTGCCAGTAAAAATCTCATAAGGTTTATTGTTTATCTTTCCGATAACTGCTATCCATTTCTCGTAGTTGTTTTGGAATCTGATAACATCGGCCTCTAGCATTTTGGGGCGCTTGGGAGCCCTCGATTCTATAATGTCGTTGGTTTCTTCTTTTTTGTCGTTTGTTACCAATACGCCGGCACGCGAGTTCTCTCGATAAATAGTCATTCCCTTGCAACCGCTTTTCCATGCGGTCAAATAGATATTGCTCACCAATTCCTCTTTGGCATCGGCCGGGATGTTGACCGTAACGCTTATGGAGTGGTCAACCCATTTTTGTATGTCGCCTTGCATTTTTACCTTGCTTACCCAGTTGATGTCGTTTGATGAAGCCTGATAATAAGGTGATTTTGAGATGATTTTGTTTAATTCCTCGTCGCTTTTGTTTTTAATTTCAGCCACATCGTAACCGTTGATGTCGAGCCATGTCTCAAATTTAGGATGAAAAACATTGTATTCTTCCCATGAGTCGCCGACTTCGTCAACAAAGTTGACAACTACTTTCTTGTCGCTGGGGTTAACTTTCCGGCGGCGCTTATAAGAAACCATAAAAACAGGCTCGATGCCCGAGGTGGTTTGGGTGCAAATGCTTACGCTTCCTGTCGGGGCGATTGTAAGCATTGAGATATTACGCCTTCCTACCTTGGTCATCTTTTCGTAAACGTGGGGGGCGTTTTCCTTAATCCTGTTTATAAACGGGTTGTCCAGTTCTTTTTTGTAGTCGTAGATCGGGAATGCACCTCTTTCTTCTGCCAGGTCAACGGATCCCCTATAAACCTCTATCGCCAGCAATTTATGAACCTCGGTCGAGAAAGTGATGGCTTCGTCGGAGCCGTAGCGAAGTCCAAGGGCTGCTAGCATATCGCCTTCGGCGGTTATCCCTATTCCTGTCCTTCTTCCCTGAAGTGATTTTTCGCGAATATTGACCCAGAGGTTTCTCTCAACGGATTTTATTAGTTCCGATTCGGGGTCATTGTCTATCTTCTTTAAGATACTGTCAATTTTCTCAACTTCAAGATCTACTATATCGTCCATGATGCGCTGGGCCATGCGAGCATGTTCTGTAAATAAGTCCCCGTTGAAAAATGCTTCGCCGGTAAAAGGCTTCTCCACATACGAATATAAGTTCAGCGCCAATAGCCGGCAACTGTCGTAAGGACATAAAGGTATTTCCCCGCAGGGGTTGGTCGAAACGGTCTGAAAGCCGTGATCGGAATAATTATCGGGGATTGATTCACGGATTACCGTGTCCCAAAAAAGAATCCCAGGCTCGGCGGAAGCCCATGCGTTGTGGACTATTTTGCTCCAGAGCTTGCTTGCGTCTATTTCTTTTTTCACCACGGGATCGGCAGAATTGACGGGATATTGCTGTACATAAGGCTGACCGCTTTCTACGGCCTTCATAAACTTGTCGTCGAGCTTTACCGATATGTTGGCGCCGGTAACTTTGCCCGATTCCAATTTGGCATCGATAAACTTTTCGGAATCGGGATGCTTTATGCCGATACTGAGCATGAGCGCACCGCGCCTGCCGTCCTGTGCCACTTCACGTGTTGAGTTGGAATATCTTTCCATAAAAGGCACAACACCTGTTGAAGTGAGGGCGGTGTTCTTTACAGGGCTTCCGCCCGGGCGGATGTGCGTAAGGTCGTGTCCTACACCACCTCTTCGCTTCATAAGCTGAACCTGCTCCTGGTCGATTTTCAAAATACCTCCATAAGAGTCCGAATCACCTTCATTCCCGATAACAAAACAATTGGAAAGTGATGAAACCTGAAAATTGTTGCCAATCCCGGCCATCGGGCTTCCTGACGGAATGATGTACCTGAAATCTTTTAATACTGAATATATTTTTTCCTCCGATAAAGGGTTCTTGTATTTATTCTCAATTCTTGATAGTTCCCTGGCTATGCGATGGTGCATTTCATCGGGGTTTTTCTCATAAAGATTGCCCTGGCTATCTTTTAGGGCATACTTGTTTATCCAGACATTTGCTGCCAGGGTATCGCCATTGAAATATTCTACCGAGGATTTAATGGCTTCCTGGTGTGTAAACTTTTTTATCTCTTTAAATGCAGCCTGTTTTTCTTCTATAGCTTCTTTAACCTCTACATTGGCCGTTAATTTTAATTTCGATGCAGTAATAGTTTCCAATTCCCCAATTCTTAATTCCGATTTGTTTCTTTCCTCCAGTACTTTGTCGTAAAACGACTTGTCCGCTACTTTTTCGCCTTCTTCCTTCTGTGTGCTTGCAGTGCCTGCGTTTTCAAGGCTGAAAAATAAATTTTCTTCCATGGAGTAAGTGTTTAATGCTTTTAGTTTATACTATTATTATGCTATAAATCAAGAAGATAAAATAATATCCGGTGCTGATTTTTCTGATTGCAATATACAAAGGAAATCAAGCTTCCCCCGCTAATTTTATTAACATATCAGGTGTGAAAAAGTTTAATTTGCGGAAACTAAGGGATTTAGAATGCTAATTAAATTTATTATGGGGTTTTTGATTTTTTGGCACAATTTTAATAGGAAAATGCATATCTGTTTTACATAAAAACAAGTATCGTTCTGAAGTATGCGGTATTGTGGGGTTTTAACTTTCCACAATCATATTTGCGTCCAGTTTTGCACAAAAGCCTTGTTAATTAATTAACATATTGTTGTTGGTAAAAGATGTTCAAGAAACGTCAAAATATTAAAATTATGTTGGCTCTATGTTGATTTAGGTGGGTGAATTTAAATATTGTTATTTTTGAACATGAAAAATTCAACAGAAATATTTTCGATAGCCTTAGGTTTACAAGAACCATGGCACATCAAAGAAGTCTTATTTGACAAAGACAACTT
>JAJRQZ010000012.1 GCA_024279935.1 Bacteroidota bacterium | reverse complement strand
TTTTAGCTGTCCCCGATGAAATATAGAAAGTGCTCAGTAAGTTCCGATTTAACAACTCTAGCATCCTCCTTACCGCTGCGCTCAAACGAGGACGAGTTACAGTTGTAGCATTTTAGCATCCTCGTCACAGACGAGGACGAGAATAGAGCTGTAAGTCACCATCCTCGTTGCAAGCGAGGACGAGAATAGAAACAGGCTGGACGGCTGATGGCCATTGCCTGTGTTGTAGCAGTATTTTGTTCTGCAATGCCTCTTAGAACCCGACAAACAGCATGTTTACTACCCCTTCTTCTTTTAAATAGCCGAAGGGGACCATGCCTGCGCTGACATTGGCGTCCACTTTTTGCAAAATCGTATATTGGTCGTCCTCATATCCTTCGATTTTCCAATTGGTCATTTTCACGTCAGGCAACCGGATCATCAAAGTGTAGTACATACCTGCATAAACGCTTATCCCGACAGGGACGTATTGCTGTGCGAGCCACTGTTGCATATTGCCGTCCACAATACTTAGGTCAAGTTCCGATTCAACAATCTGCCATGCGGATGCAACATATTTGGTTTTGGCGTAAAGTATGTTAAAGTTGTTTTCTGTCAATGTCATCCCAAATGGTAAATATCCCGATTCTATCATTTCAGAAATCCCAGTTGATAAATCATCTTTATTACAATATTTTTTTAATGTCCAGTCTGAGTAGTTAAATGGTTGATTGCTAGATACAAACACTTCCATTTTATTATTTGCGATATTTAAACCAACGGGCATAGATCCATGTTCTAGCATTTGCTTGAACGCTTTGTTGAGTTCATTTACATTGTTTTTGTATGAACGTATCTCCCAGTTCATCCCTTTTTCTGCTGATAAAAATTTTATGGCAGCGGATGTGTTAATTATTAGCGGTGTCGGTTTATGTTGTGGTTTTGATGTTTGCGTAGGTTGTTTAAGCCTGGAAGAACTCGTTGTTGTGCTAAGGTTTTTACTATACTCTTGTTTGTATTTTTTAAATCTCGGATCCATTAACTGATAAACTTTCCGTGATGTAGCAACCCATCCAATATATGGACCGTTGAACTCTATGGCCGTGAAATCCTGTGTTTCGCCAATATCAACTTTCTGCCAGTTGTTTCCACCGTCGGTTGTGTGATAAAGTAAACCTCTTGCGCCACATGTCCAACCTTCATTCAATGAAACAAAATGAATATCATTTAAGGTATGGTATCCATCAATATACCACTGTTGTTTTTCCCATGTTTTTCCTCCATTACTGGTGTGGGATATATGTCCTCCATTGCCGCATACCCAACCGTTTTGAGAATCATAAAAATACATCCCGTTAATTTCTTTGGCATTTGTTTTAAAGTTGTGTATGGTCCAGGATTTTCCGGCATCAGTAGTTTTTAATATAACTCCATTATTGTTGGCATCACGCTGCATACCAAGAATATAACCATTGTTTTTATCTGTAAAGAACACTCTTGAAAAGAATATATTTATAGGTGATTTATAAATATTCCAGCTGCTGCCACCATTTATCGTATATAAAATATCAGCATTTCTGCCCACGGCCCAACCATTATTTTTATCTGTAAACCAAATGCTCTCCAGAAAAAGATTATTTGCAGGTGTGGCTTGTAAATCCCAGGTTCCTTCGTATCCATTGTCACCACTATGCGAAATCATTCCCCTATATCCACAAACCCAGACATCGTTGCCCAAAACAAAAATATCCTTTGGGTCATCCTGGGCGTTAATTGAAAGCGAGAGAAAACCTTGTGCCCATTTCTGGTCTTTCGTCCATTGATTTATCTTACTAATATGAAAAGCAAGAAAAGAATTTTTTCTGCTTCCACAAACAAAGACATCATGTTCTGCACCATCAGAAGACAGGTTGTTAATCATTAAGCCCCCATTTCCGTCTTGCTCATAGATAAGTTCCCATTTAGCCTGTCCGAACACTATATTTGCAAATATCAGGCAACTAATCAATAATTTTGTTTTCATGATAATTTTATTTTTTGTAAAACCCTTTTAATTCATTTTAGTATCATCCGAGTTGATCGTATTATTGTCTGCATCAAAACCTAACTGACAATCATTATGCTTTTCCTTGAATTCAATTATTTGATATTCAGGTATTTTTGTTGGATTAAGAGAAACAATGCTCAACATTGGAAGATTCATAAGCGGTAGGATTGATTCCACTTCCGTCTGGGAGAATACCACTACCTGAAGTTTATCTTTATCCATCAATGGAGATAAATCTGTAACATCAGTTTGTTGCAAATAGACAGACTCAAGATTTTTGTGCCCTCTTAAAGCTTCGATATTTGTAATTGGCGTATCAGCTAGGTTTACAAATTCCAAACTGTCTAAATCTGCCAAAGCATCAATATTATTAATATAAGTAGATCCTGCCGATATCGACTTTAAACTCTTTAATTTACGAAGTGGATCTAGATTGCTTTCACCCAATGGAAAATGATCACAACTAAGGCTTTGCAGCTTAATTATTCCCAATAAATCCTCTTCTGTTGGTTTTGTGTTGAGTTTGTCAATCTCACGAAGAAACACAATTTGCCAGGTTTTATCAAGGTTATTCCACCATAAACGATTGCCGCTTAATTCTTTATCACTTTTATTGATATTGTCATTAATAAGAGTGCATGATGGATACGACGACAAAACAAATATTATTAAACATAAATATGTTAATTTCATTTCTTCTTCTTTTTTGTAAGGAAAACTATTAATCCAACAATAAAAACAAAAATATAAAGTTGTGGAGTTAAAGAAACATTGTCAGGAAGGTCTTCATGCACCTCAAGGTCAAGGTAATCACCGCTTATGATTTTTATAATTACTTTTAAAGATTGGGACCTGTAAGCACTATAATAGTAGTAGAAGCCATTTTCTGCTCTTAAAACCCCTCCGGCATCAACTGAAAGCTTCTCGATAAAAATTGTATCAAACAATATGTTGTTGTTTTTATCAAAGATTTTAATTTCAGCCTCAAAGTCAGGGAATCCATATTCTGACTGAAACTCTTCATCAACCCCCCAAAAGTAAAACTGATAATCGTGATGTGATTTTATAAACACTTCTGTTTGATGCATTTTTTCTTCCGAAAAACGTTCAGTAAAAATTTCATATCCGTTTTTGGCATTATTGGATACAATAAAACCAATAACACTTATAAGCATTATTGTCATTCCTATCGCTTTTCTTTTTGTGGCCATCATCGAATTTATTTTTTTCGCATATTCTCCACTACAATGTACGCATATAAGATTTGCTAAAACCCGATAAACAATACATTGACCACACCTTCCTCTTTCAAATAACCAAAAGGAAGCAATCCGGACTTGATCTTCGCGTTTACGCTTTGCATAATCACAGTATTGTTATCCTCATAGCCTTCAATTGTCCAGTTTGTTATTTTAGTATCTGGAAGTTGTGTCATTAATGTATAATACATGCCGTTGTAAACTGTAATTCCAACGGGTACATATTGTTGGTTTAGCCATGCTTGCATATTTGTGCTTACATCATCCAGATTGAGTTGTGATTCAACTAATTGCCATGCAGTAGCAGATACTTCTGATTTAATAAACAGCACATAGAGTTTTCCCTGTTCGGTGAAAGAAATGCCCATGGGAAACAGCCCTTGTTCGATATTGGATGTAATCCCGTTTTGTAGAGAATTCGCATCATGATAATTTTCAAGATTCCAAGCCGTCATACCAAGGGGGTTTCCTTCGATATAATAAACTATAACTTCCGATCCGTCGCTTATATAAATTCCGGCAGGAGTTTTTCCTGAATTTATTGCATTGTTAATATCATTTTGAATGGCAGCAGGATTGTTCTCGATTTTTTGTGCCGACCAGCCATTTCCTTTTGAAATTATTCCGGTAGATGATGTTCCTCCTGTTGTTGTATTGCTATTGCTGTTATTATGCTCTGGTTCATAGCGCCCAGTTTCGTTGTTTGGTTCGTAAGTTTCCTCTTCTTCGTACTCCCAAACGGGAGGGTCGTTCGGGTCGCCGCCTTGATCCTCAAGTCCTGGAATCACTTGGTTGCTAACAATAGTAATATCCTCGGGATAGTTGTTGCTTTCGTTTTCGCAAAACTGATAATAATATTCTATTAGTCTTTGCGATTCTTGCTCGAACCAATCGGCATTTTCATTGTTAAAGCTTATCTGGGCACTTATCTGGGGCTGGTCGGCCCCCGAATTATTTATTTTGTCCTCTATCAGGATGAAATCAGTATTTCCCTGATTTACTGCTATTTGCAAGGCTTTTATAAAATCTTCGCAATATATGTATTCATTTTTAAGATCTTCTCCGGCGTCTTTTATCTGATTAATATAAACATCAGCATCCCAATCGTAGATTCCCGTGCCCCAGATGGTTATCTTATCACCTTTTATGGATTTATTGTCCAAGTCGATTCGCCTTATTCTATCGTTGAGACAATCGATTGAACTGGAGTGTGAATCTATAAAAGCACGATATCGGTCAAATTGTTGCATAAGGTTTTTACTGCTCTTTATTAATCTGTCGGCCGATTGCCTGTTGGCGGTGATCAATTCACCCTGGGCAACATGTTCTGTAACAATTTTCTGAACTTTGACAAAATCATCATAAGCGGAAATAACCCCCCCGACTATTCCAACATATGTTTTCCAGTCGTATGCATTGTTTCCGCCTGCAAGTATGTCCTCGGAAATAAGCATTACGGGTCTTAAGGATTCGGATGGGTTTTGGTAACCGCTATATATTTTCTGGAAAGTCCCAAACAGTTCCTTGCTATAAAGGTTCTGCAGGTTTTGAAAAATATCGTAAGTCAGCTTGATGTAGGCAAAGGGTATTTCAACCATGTCTGCCTGTTGTATTCCCTCGTTCCACACACACGACTTATATGCATCCATGGCGTTCCTGAAGGCAAGGTTTGCACGGTTTCGCATTCTTATCCAGTATTCGCGGCTAAGTTCCTCTGCCAGCGGCGTTAACGAGAAACTGAAGCCCGGGTTCCTTTTTCTGATCTTTTTTAAGGACGAGCTGAAATATTGCTGCCCCTGATATCTCCTGAGCTTATCGCACAGTATTTGCGCGCTACCGAACGACTCTACTATTTTCTTTTCCCTTGCCAATCGGTTCACAACTGCGATGTCAGCATTGATTTTTGCTATTTCCGCAAGGAATTCCGCTTCGAGTTTTGAGTTGTTTGAAACTTCCTTTTGTGTTGTGCTTCCAACGCGTATTTTCCCATTACGATATAACTCACTTAACCAAGCTACTTTCTGGTTATTAGTACTATTTTCTATCGCTCCTGTTAATAATGCAATATTTGTTGGGTCTCCACCCATATTTTTAAATTGTTCTATCGTAACTTTCTGCCTATACTTGAAATCTACTTTTTTGATTAGGCCATTAAGTCTTGTTATTTCGATTGCCAAAGCATCTTTTAATAACTTTAATTGCCTGCTGTCACTAACATAAACTATTTTGTTCCATATTATTTGATCATATTTAGCACGTTTTGCACCCAATTCATTGAGTCCTTCGTTAAAACTTTTTCTTTCCTCTGGAGAAATACCTTTATCCCTCATCTTTAATTCAGCCAAGGTTAGATTTAAGAATTGCCTATTAAAATCACAGGATTTTAGAAAATCCGGATCGTTGACATCCACATAATCATATACATTAATGGTTTCATCCTGAGCATGGAGAGACAAAGCAAATAATAAAACAATACTAGTTATTAGGACTCTTAAATTCATATTTTTACTTTTAGATACTTAATAAATTCCTATCAATGAGTAATAAAATTCCTTATTTCCTAAAAGTAAAAACAATCCCATTATCGGATGTTCTTATTATTTTATTCCCTTTTATTATATATGTACTTGACACATAGCCTGAAGGCAGAGTCAAATTTAATTTATTTCCAACAACTTTCCAAGTACCGGAACTTTCACTCACATAACCGCCAGAATCTTTTGGTTGATATTCTTCCCAATAAGTTCCGTCGTTTTTAATATTTATAAAATGATAGTTTACCAATGATTTACCATCAGAACGGCTTATAAAATTATACTTTCCGGAAATAGATGTATTTACTGAAGATGCTGAACCACCTCCAATTCCACCAAGGCCCGAAGATTTTTCTGCAACTGTAAATGACAATTCCCGTAAAAACTTACCATCCATCTCAAATTTGACGGTATAGTTTCCAACAGGCCAGTCATTATTCGGCTTTGTCATGCTAACTATTGCCATTCCCCCATTTTTGCTTGTAAAGTTATAGGTGTCGCTTGAAATCGTCCTGTTCCAATTGTTATAAATCCAGCTGACCACTAAGTTTTTGTCGGTTCCGCCTTTGTACTCGACAACAGCAAATATCTCAGCAGTTTTAGTGTTAAAGTTGGAAGTAGGGTTTACGGCCCTGTCGTTTGCATCCACCCGGGAGCTAAGTTCAATGTTTACGATACCGAACGCAGTTCTTGCATTTGAGGAAGTGCCTCCCATTAAACCGCCCAAACCTGATGGTTTCTTGCCCTGGCCGGATGCTTTTGGGGCAGCAAACCCATCAATATTAAAAGATTGCGTTATTTGCTTTACCTCTGCTCCTTTTGTCTGGATCATATTTACGGGTATAATTGCTGTGACAACATAGCTAATATTGTTTTGAATTGTATAAAACACACCCATCGCCACCTCATTGCCATCGTAATTAATGATATAACTACCTTGCTTACCTGGAATTCCATTTTTAGTAGTATGATCGACAACTCCTTTTTTCTGTGCACCCGCAGGCAGCATGCTTTGCTCATAAGCCTGGACAAGCAAGTCAAGTGTAACTTCCGGCCCTGCTTCAAAAACCCGTAATTGGACAGCAGCATTCTGATCAGGACTATAGTGATCATATACTTTGTCGGTCCCGTCCATATAGGAGTTCTTGCTCCAGTTTGGCGGGATGTTGATCCTGAAACCGTATTGAGCATCGTGCTGCCATTGCGAATAAAGCGTAACTGATTGTAATACAGTAATGATCATAATACTTAACGATACAAATAAAACTCTTCTTTTCATGATGCTAATTTTAATTTGGATATAAAAACAATAAATCACCTGACCTCAAAGGTCTTTACCTCCGCAGAAGCTGTATTGCCAATACTTATCTCGATCTTATATTTTCCTTTGGGCCATCCGTTGTCGGGCCGGCTCAGATTGCTGCTGAGGTCAAGGTTTGTCCCCTTGTCGGAAGAGCTTAAGGTAACTTTGTCAATAATTACAGGTTCGCCCTCTACATATTTCCAAACAAAAGTGACCAAGGTGTTTTCCGGGGCATTCTTTAATTTACAGCTAACATAAATTTGCCGGTCGTTAGTGTCGAAAACCGGATTTTCCTGAGCGCATAGTTGACCCGAGAGGCTAACGCAGGTTTTGATATCCTCTAAATGGGCTGTCGTCGCCTCGAACTCGCATGAGCTGAGGCCGATGCACAACAGGAAAACTAATCCGGTAAGTTTTTGTAATTTTCTCATATTATAAAAGTTAAATTTTATATGCTCCCCACAGCATTTGTCCATGGAAGCATTCCAATGCGGATTATCTTTTGTAAGCGAGCCATTTGGCTCAACGGTATCGGCCGAAAATCCTGTGTTTTCTTTTCTTATACAAATGTATCGCGCTCAACAGTAAAAATTCAAACCGCAAGAGATTAGCGTATGGGTTTGTCTATCAAATACCGTATTATATTTAATATTTGCGCAAACATGGACTTTATAATGGCTTAAAGCAGATAATGAAGAGAATGTTGTTTAGCATTAATTCACAAAATATTGCCCATATCAAAATAAAGTTTACTTTTGCCACTCAAAACATTAACAATCAGGTGTAAAAGGTAATACGGGTATTCACAGGCTGCGTAGCCACTCCTTTCGCACCCGTATTTATTTTTAATCTCCGGATTTAACACCTTTTTGGACTTTCCGGCAAAATATTTTTTATGACAACATTTGAAGATCATGGCCTACGTGGTGAATTAATCATGGCCATATCAGAAATGGGATTTGTAAATCCAACTCCCATTCAGGAAAAAACTATTCCGGCTTTGCTGGAAACGAAAAACGATTTAATAGCACTGGCACAAACAGGCACAGGTAAAACGGCAGCTTTCGGTTTGCCTATAATCCAGCAGCTCGACGAGAGCTCAAAGCAGGTACAGTCGATTATACTGAGTCCGACCAGGGAGTTATGCATACAAATATCAAAGGACCTGGAAACTTATGCCAAGTTCATGGGCAAAGTGAGGATACTGGCCGTTTATGGTGGGTCCAGCGTTGAAAACCAAGTTCGCGCCCTTAAAAAAGGAGTGAACATCGTTGTTGGCACGCCTGGAAGGACCCTCGACTTGATTAAGCGTAAAACATTAAAGATCAACAATATAAAATGGCTGGTCCTGGACGAGGCTGATGAAATGCTGAATATGGGCTTTAAAGACGAACTTGACGGCATACTCGAAAACACGCCGGATCAAAAACAGACACTTCTTTTTTCGGCTACGATGCCAAAAGAGGTGAGGCGGATAGCCAACAACTATATGAACGACCCGAAAGAAATATCGGTCGGGAAAAAGAACTCAGGGGCTGATAACGTTAGGCATTTTGTATATATGGTCCGTGCGTCCGACAGGTATTCGGCACTCAAGCGCATAGCCGACTTCAACTATAATATCTATGGCATAGTTTTCTGCCGTACGCGCAGGGAGACCAAGGAAGTGGCAGCAAAGCTTATTAACGACGGCTATAATGCCGATGCGCTGCATGGCGATCTCTCGCAAGCACAGCGCGAAATGGTCATGGATAAATTCCGCAAGCATCACCTGCAATTGTTGATAGCCACCGATGTGGCAGCCAGAGGTCTCGACATCAGCGAATTAACGCATATTATTAATTATAACCTGCCCGACGACCCCGAAGTTTATATTCACAGGAGCGGAAGAACAGGAAGAGCCGGCAAGCATGGTATTTCTATTTTGATAGCACATTCCAGGGAGGGAAGGCGAATCAAGGAACTGGAGAAGCTGATCGGAAAAACTTTTGAATCGAAAAAACTTCCCGGTGGGAAGGAGATTTGTGAAAAACGGTTGTATAGCCTGATGGACAACATCGAGAACATTGAAGTTGACGAAGAGCAGATTGAACCTTTCATGCCTGCAATCTTGAAGAAACTCGAATGGCTCGACCGCGACGAACTTCTTAAAAGATTTGTCTCCGTTGAGTTTAACCGTTTCCTAGAATACTATAAGAACGCTCCCGACCTGGACGTGAAGTCCGAAAAAGGGGATTTTAAAGGGGGGAAACGCTCCGCCAAAGGCTTTACCCGATTCTTTATCAATGTAGGTTCTAAGCAACATATTAAACCACAGCAGCTTATCGGCCTTGTTAACGATGAGACAAAATCTAAGGAAATAGAAATAGGCAAGATAGAGATACTTAGGAATTTCTCCTTTTTCGAGGTTGATAAAGCCTTTGAGAAAACTGTTGTGTCTTCATTCGAGGATTCTGAATATGGCGATATTAAGCTGGCCGTGGAAATCGCGAAACCATCCTCAAATGATCGCAGGCCGGAACGCGGTTGGTCAGAGAGAGGCCGCTCAGGACGCGGAAAGTTTGACCGCGCTAAGTCATACCGCGGTAAATCGGAAGGCGGGAAAGGAAAACGAAAGAAGTTCAGGAATCCTAGATAAGGATGAAAACAATATTAATAACGGGATCAACAGATGGGATTGGACGCCAAACCGCACTTGAACTTGCA
>JAJRQZ010000127.1 GCA_024279935.1 Bacteroidota bacterium | reverse complement strand
GATCATGCTGTTTTCGTGCAGCAGCGTTAAGGTTACAAACAATTTCGACAAAGGTGTTGATTTTAAATCGTTTAAAACATTTAGTTTTTATCCATGGGATAAACATAATGATGAGCTTGTAAGTGAATACGACAAGCGATTGATCCTAAACTCAATCAAATCCACATTGGAGAAGAAGGGATATTCTTATCTTGAAAAAGATGGTGATTTAATTATTTCAACATTTGTCATGCTTCAGGAAAAGACCATGAACCAGGCTTATACGAACCACTATGGTGGATGGGCTGGTTATGGTAGCGGCTGGGACTATAGAGCAACATGGTCGTATGGTTATGGTTATTGGGGAGGCCCTGCCTATACAACATCCACCATTTCGAGCCGCGATTATGTTGAAGGCACATTAATTTTCGATGTCTTCCGCCTAGACGAGAAGAAACTTGTATGGCAAGGTGTCGGGGTAGGCGAGGTAAATCCCGATTTCTCAAAAAGGGACAAAAACATACCGAGGGCTATAGGCCACATATTCAGAAGGTTTCCGGTAAGCAAGAAATAACTTATTTCAATAAATCGTTCACGAGCCGGGGCATAACAGTTCCGGCTTTGCCGTTTATAATAATGAGATTGGGAATTTCATCTATCAGGGACGCCTTTGGATCGACGTAATATTTTGGAATATTGGCATTTACATAACTTATCAGGCCTGCGGCCGGATAAACTACCATTGAAGTCCCGATAACCATAAACATATCAGCTGCCATGCACATTCGGATGGCTTCATTTATCATTGGCACAGCTTCGCCAAACCATACGATATGAGGCCGAAGCTGAGAACCTTTTTCACATTTGTCGCCCCAATTCAATTCCCAATTATCCAATTCATAAACAAGGTTCTCATCAACAGTGCTCCTTGCCTTTTTTAACTCGCCATGCAGATGCGCAACTTTGGTTGAGCCGGCCCTTTCGTGCAAATCGTCAACATTTTGGGTAATTATCTGCACATCATACTTCTTTTCCAGTTCCCCTAAAGCATAATGTGCCGCATTTGGCTCAACTTCAAATAGTTGCTTACGTCGTATATTATAAAAGTCAAGAACCAGCAAAGGGTTGTCATGCCATGCCGCCGGCGACGCCACTTCCTCTATTCTATGATTTCTCCATAGGCCGTTGCTGTCGCGAAAAGTACTGATGCCACTTTCGGCACTAATTCCGGCACCGGTGAGAATTACGATTTTCTTTTTTTTCATAAATCAGTATTGAAACCCGAAGATACAAAAAAAGCGCTTTCCGAGGAAAGCGCCTTAAGCCTAGACAAGAATCGCAACCATTATTGAAATAGGCTGTTTCTTTAAAATATTTTCATGTCGTCGAGAACTTTCATCACGTCGCGAACAGCATTTGCTGAAGTCTGGAGAAGTTTCTTCTCGTTTTTGTCGAGCTCGATCTCAATAATCTCTTCAATACCATGACGGCCAAGTTTTACAGGTACGCCAAGATAAACACCTTTCTCGTCGTATTCGCCGTTTAGGCAGGCACAAACGGGGAAGATGCGTTTTTGATCGTCAACTATCGCCTCAACCATTTGGGCTGCTGCGGCACCCGGGGCATACCATGCGGAAGTGCCCATGAGGTCAACCAGTTCGCCACCGCCCATTTTTGTCCGTTCAACGATCTTATCAAGCTCATCCTTGCCCAACAATTGGGTAACGGGGATTCCGTTAACGGAAGTATAACGCGGAAGCGGGACCATAGTGTTTCCATGACCGCCAAGCAACCAGGCATGGATGTCCGTCGGGGAAACATCCAGCGCATTGGCCAGGAAAGCACGGTAACGACCTGTATCCAAAATCCCGGCCATGCCAAATACTTTGCGCGACGGCTTGTTGGAAGCCTTATAAGCAGCATAAGTCATTACGTCAAGAGGATTGCTTACTACAATGATAATTGCATCAGGCGAATACTTTATGGCTTTTTCGGTAACGTCCTTAACTATGCTCGCATTAGTCTTTATCAAATCATCGCGCGACATACCGGGCTTGCGCGGTATTCCGGAAGTAATAACGATTATTCCAGAGCCTTTTGTTGCCAGATAATCGTTTGTTACGCCTTTTATTCTTGTGTTAAAGTGGTGTATAGAAGATGTTTGCCATATATCAAGCGCTTTGCCTTCGGCAACTCCTTCTTTGATATCGAGCAAAATCAAATCCTTTGTCAAATCTTTATGGGCGATTACATTGGTTACTGTGGCCCCAACATTACCGGCACCGATTACTGTGATTTTTTCCATGATTTTTTTTATTAAAAATTCGTTATCTGTTTCTAATTCACAAAAGTAAAACTATTTTCATATTGGTAGTTATTTAATATGACATTATTAACAAATTAAATAATTTATACTGTTTTCTAAATAGTGTCCTTATCAGAATTATCGTTAAACACAAATTACGGATCAAAAAATCCAAGGGGTACTTTACCTTCTGTTCCGGAAATCCGGAAATGCAATATAGCTCGTTCACAAGCCATTGGCATAATACTAACCGGATCCCAATAATCTCCTCATATTCGAGATATTTGTTTCGTTCAGGATGTTTTTCCCCGCCGGGGTGAACAGAAGGTGTAGTTGCTCCTTATATGTTGACACAACTTTATCTCTTACCATCTTCATAGTGGAATTTATCATTTTGTTTTCTTCTGTTAAAGCCTCAGGCAAAATACCGATTGCCGACGGCAGCCATCTATGCGGGAACATGTTTTGGTATTCCCCCTTGAAATACTTGTTCAATTCATTGTTTATCAGCTTAAGGGCTTCTTCAGCAGCCTTGGCAGTTGTTGCGCCAATATCCGACTCCTTAAGTAAAGCCTTGATTTCCTGTTGATCAGGGACAACAAGGCCAATTGTATATGCATCCTGGTTATTGTACAGCATACATTGATCGATGTATCTAGATTGTTGGATTATTGCCTCTTCGATACCTTCGGGGCTATATTTTTCACCGTCGTTCCCGATTAAAAGGCTCTTGAACCTGCCCAGGACCATTAAATACCCATCTTCGTCAAAATAGCCCATATCACCTGTATGCAGCCAACCTTGGCGGACAGCATCATAAGTGGCATTATCGTTTTTCCAATAGCCGAGCATGACATTCTCGCCTTTTACGACGATTTCGCCTTTTTCGCCCACGGGAAGCTCATTGCCTTTGTCGTCGAGTATCAAAACATCAAGTCCGTCAACAGGTTTCCCCGATGTCCCCATTTTATGATTTGCCGGAGAATTAGAAGAAATGACAGGTGCCGCCTCGGTAAGGCCATAACCCTGGTACATAGGCATTCCCAGGGCATAAAAAAACCTCTGCAGCTCGATGTCGAGCAATGCCCCGCCACCGACAAAGAATTTCAGCCTGCCGCCAAAACCGTCCCGGATTTTTGAAAAAAGTATTTTATCGTATAAGGCCAACAAAGGTTTGTATATTATGCTAAGTCCCTTAGCCTTGTTATATCCTTCTTTATTATATGAATAAGCCAGCTTCATGGCATGATTGAACATCTTCAGCGCCATACCGCCTTTTTGGTTTATACCGGCTTCGATATTTTTGCGGAAATTGCTTGCAAGGGCCGGAACGCTCAGAAGGAAAACAGGGCGGGTTTCCCTGATATTTATCGGTATGTTCCTCAGCGTGTCCATGCCCGATTTTCCGGGATCGACCACGGAAATACTTGCCCCGTTAAGAATAATGGTATAAAGCCCTACTGTGTGTGCGAACGAATGGTCCCAAGGTAAAATAAGCAGTGTTGTAAACCATTCAGGTATGTCGAACAGGGATTCAGCCTGTTCTACATTTGCAGTAAAATTCCTGTGACTGAGCATTATACCTTTCGGGTCGGCAGTAGTACCAGAGGTGTAGCTAATTACCGCAAGATCGTCTTGCTTCACGTTTTTTGCCAACTTCAAAACCCTGTCGTCATTCAGTTTTTCCCCTTGCCGAAGAATTTCAGTATAGCTTATCTCGGTTTTCCCACCAACATCAAGATCATCAAATATTATTATTTTCAACAAAGAAGGTGTTTCATTTGCAATCCCCCTTAGCTTTGCGGCCTGCCGACCAGAGACTATCGCATATTTGCTCCCGGAATGCTTAATCCTGAACCTCAAGTCGCTTGCTTCGTTTAATTTGATTGATAAGGGTACGACCACGGCGCCGATGTATAACAAAGCCATTTCGGCTATAAGCCACTCTTTTCTTCCTTCACTGAGCAGTACTACCTTATCATCCTTTTCAATTCCAATATCCAATAGGCCATTGGCAAGATCAATTACTTCCTTTCTTATTTCCTTAAAAGTGCTTGGCGAATAATCCCCCGATTTTTTTTCATAGATCAAAGGATTGTCGAGGTACTTCCCAACACTTTCCTCAAAAAGATTCGGTATGGTTTTCTCAATCATAGGTGCAAGATAGCAAAAGCATTTATAAGTGTTGCTTTTTCGCTATAAAAAAAAGGCATCCGCAAAAAACGAATGCCCCTTTTATTTTTATTTGAATTGCAACATTGACAATTTCAAAGATCAATATAAGCCGTTAGCGGTTATTGAAAAGAAAGATTTCAGCAATAAAGAAAGTTAAATTATCTTTGTAGAAAAGGATTATAAATGACAAAATTAGAACAAAATATAAATTTGGATTTTTACAACAAGATTGCTGAACTTCTTAAAAATGCTCGTAATAAAGTTGTTCAGACTGTTAATACGACAATGGTTTACACCTATTTTGAAATAGGACGAATTATTGTAGAAGAAGAACAGAAGGGAAAACAACGAGCAGAATACGGAAAGAAAATATTAAAAAAGCTTTCTCAAAAATTGAATAAAGAACTTGGACGTGGATTTTCTGTTGACAATTTGGAAAATATGAGAAAGTTTTATTTGACTTACTCGATTTCCGAAACATCATCTCGGAAATCTGTCAAAGAAAAATCCGAAACAGTGTCTCGGAAATTTGAAGATATTGATTTTCAATTAAGTTGGTCACATTATTTATTCTTAATGAAAATTGATAATCTCGAAGAACGAAAATTTTATGAAATAGAAGCCAAAAACAACGGTTGGAGCTTAAGGGAATTACAAAGACAATTTGATACCGCTTTATTTGAACGATTAGTTTTAAGCCGAGATAAAAAAGGGGTTAAAAAACTTTCAAAAAAAGGACAACTATTAGAAAAACCGGAAGACACAGTAAAAGACCCTTACGTACTTGAATTTTTGGGGTTACCTGAAAAATCAAAATATTCGGAAACAGAATTGGAACAAAAGATAATTGATAAATTAGAACACTTTTTACTTGAACTTGGTAAAGGATTTACATTTGTTGGTAGACAAGTCAGATTTACATTTGACGATAAACATTTCAGAATTGATTTGGTTTTCTACAATCGAATTTTACAATGTTTTGTGCTGATAGACTTGAAGATTGGGGAAATTACACATCAAGACTTAGGACAAATGCAAATGTATGTAAACTATTACGACAGAAAAGTTAAATTAGAAAATGAAAATAAAACGATTGGAATAGTACTTTGCAGAACTAAGAATGAAACACTTGTAGAAATGACCTT
>JAJRQZ010000126.1 GCA_024279935.1 Bacteroidota bacterium | reverse complement strand
CCGGAATTAAACGATATACAAAATGAGATTATAAATAAATTTAACATTAAAATTGATGACATTATGATAGCGTAGCAACAGAATGATGAAAAATATCTGAGCTAAGACCTGTAAAACCTAGCTTTATTCATGTAAGTTCCGCTAAAACTTATCCAGCCTTATACTATAGCCCCCATCTTGATTTTTCCTCAATAATAGTATGCGCGCATCGTAAATCGTAAAGGTTTTTTTACGAAATTTGTTGTTTTGCCAAAAATGAATCGAAATATATAATTTTAACAAATTTAATTAATATGAAAATACTTGTTTTAATAAGTAATGTTCCCGATACAACCACCAAGGTCAGGTTTACGGGCGACAATACTTCCTTTGACGATGCCGGTGTTCAGTGGATAATAAATCCGTGGGACGAACTGGCCCTGACCCGTGCCATGGAGCTGAAGGAGGCCGGTGGCGTTGATAAGATCACTGTTGCCAACGTTGGCGAGAAAACCACTGAGCCCACTCTCCGCAAAGCCCTTGCAGTTGGTGCCGACGATGCGATAAGGGTTGACGTTCCCGCCAAGGATGCTTATTTCGTGGCCAGGCAGCTTGCCGAGGTCGCAAAGGATTACGATTTGATACTTGCAGGCATAGAGGCTTCCGATTATAACGGAAACGCTGTTGGCGGCATGTTGGCCGAAATGCTCGGTTTCAATTCTGTTTCCGCCGTTTCGGGCATCAGCATAAATGGCGATAAATTTACCGTAAACCGTGAGATTGACGGTGGTTCGCAGGTGCTTAGCATTACAGGCCCTCTTGTTGCCATAGTGCAAAAAGGTATTGCCAAAGAGCCGCGTATCCCTGCTATGCGCGGAATTATGATGGCTCGTAAAAAGCCGTTGAATATTGTTGCGGCAGTGGACACACACGAAAAAACTTCTTATGCAAGCTATGAGCTTCCTGCACCAAAAGCAGCATGTAAAATGGTTGACGAGGAAAATACCAAAGAGCTGATAACATTGTTGCACGAGGAAGCAAAGGTTTTGTAAGTTGCCGGATGGTTCGATTGCCTGGATGGCTTCCCGGGCCCTCGGGAAATAATTGAGCAATAATTAATAATTTAAAACAGAAAAAAATGTCAATATTAGTATATACAGAGAATTGGGATGGCAAGTTCAAGAAACTAAGCTTTGAGCTGGTTTCGTATGCGGCTGCCATCGCAAAGGAAATGGGCTCTTCAGTTACTGCCCTTTCGGTTGGTGATGTTGCCGACGACGAATTAAATAAATTAGCGAATTATGGCGCCTCAAAAGTTTTAAAGCTCGAAGACGACAGGTTCGGGAGTCTCGACAACAAGGCATTATCGAAGGCTGTTGCTGCTGCTGCCAACAAGGAAGGCGCCAAAGTTGTGGTTTTTGCCCACGACAACCTTGGTAAGGCTCTTGCCCCCAGGGTCTCGGTAAAGCTCGATGCCGGCTTGGTTTCGGGCGTAACAGCACTTCCTTCTTCTTTCGACCCCTTCGTGATCAAGAAAAAAGTGTTTACCGGAAAGGCATTTGCCAACGTTCAAATTAATGCCGACATAAAAGTTATAACACTTTCGCAGAATTCGTTTGAGTTGGTCGAAACTGGTGGATCGGCAGCCATAGAGGCATTTGACGCAGCTGTTGACGATGCTGATTTCAACACTGTTGTGAACGAAACCAATAAAATTACAGGAAAAGTCCTGCTCAGCGATGCCGAGATAGTTATTTCTGGCGGACGGGGCATGAAAAGCGGCGACAACTGGGGCGGACTGGAAGAGCTTGCTGATTTATTAGGTGCAGGTATGGCCTGCTCTCGCCCGGTTTCCGACGAAGGCTGGCGCTCGCATACAGAGCATGTTGGCCAGACAGGTAAGATTATTGCGCCAAACTTATATTTCGCATTCGGTATTTCAGGTGCCATACAGCATCTTGGCGGAGTTAGCTCGTCAAAAGTTATAGTTGCGATCAACAAAGATCCTGAAGCACCTATTTTCGAGGCGGCCGATTATGGTATTGTCGGTGATGTCTTTAAGGTTATCCCACAGCTTATTGAAGGCGTTAAAGCTATGTAAGTCTATGAAATGAACAAAATAAAAATCCCGCATGAGCGGGATTTTTCGCGTAATTTAGTGGGGGCTGCTGCTTTAAATATCATCCTAATGATTGTCTCGTCCATTGTCCTTTAACCATTTCAAGTGCTCTCTGGCAAATCTTAAATCGAAATAGGAACAGTCATCGCCAATTTGCTCCATTAGCTGGTTTAGCGGGATATCAATATCTTTCTTGAAATACGGGATGATTTTATTCAGTTTATCTTCGCTGACAAATTCATTTACTGACAGCTCGCCGCTTGCAATAAAAGTTGCCAAATGCCCAAGGATGGTCGAAACCACGAAAGACCTCTCCTTTGCGACTTTCTCCAGGTCCCTGTGCTTCTTCCATAACTCCAAGCTCAGAAGCTTAGTGTTTATTTTCGGTTTTTTCTCTTTTTCGGGTTTCAATTCGGGCCTTACGATTTCCACTTCGTTATTATCACTGAAATTTTTGATTATTTCCAAGATCTCTTCCCCGAAAGCTTCGATTTTCTTCCTGCCCATTCCGTGTACCAGTTTTAACTCTTCCATATTGGATGGTACTAAATTGCTAAGCGCCCTCATCGTCTTCAGGGGCATTATCATATAATGGCTTAGGTCGCTCTCAACTGCAAGTTTATCCCGCCAGGCTTTAATTGTTTTATAGAGGCCCGGATTATGGACTTCGGCACTAACGGCCTGTTTAGCCCGCTTTATTGATTCAGGTTTTGTATGCGGCTCCATGGAGGCCTTGGCCCTAAACTGCAAATAATCGTTTAAGACAAAGCCATTAGTGCAGAATTCCAAACATTGTGTCTTAAAGGCCAGTTCCTCAAGGACAAACTTTTCGGCTTTCTGAAGTTTCTTTGCTATCTCTTTATTGTCGCTCTCGACGCTATAGCTTGAGATGTTTTCGCTGACGAGGCTGCGCAGTTTCCCAAGGAAATATTCAACGGCTTTCTTTATCCTTTCCTGCAACTCGTCATTATTGCCTGCATCGAAATTGTTGAGCAATAAATTATGGAGCTGTGGGCTGAACTTCCTGCCGACCTCAAATATGTTCTTGTTGAAATCGTCCTGGACTTTGTCGAGCATTTCGATATTACCAGCCAAAACATGGCCTTTGTTTGAATATGAAACCCTTCTAAGCCATTGCAAGTTGCCCCTAAGCAGTTCAAAGTTGAATAAATCGACCAAGGTTTTTTCGACATACTCGGCCCTTGATCGTCTCAATTGTGTTTCATTCGGTTGGCTTTTCTCTGTACTGTTGCTGAAACTGTCGATTAGATGATCGGTTTTCAAGCTTTGCGGAGTAAAAGGTGTGCTCAGCACCATGCCTTCGAGTGATCGGCAGCGGCTTAAAGCCACATAGACCTGTCCATGGGCAAAGGCCAGTTCCGAATCGATGATTGCCTTGTCGAAGGTTAGTCCCTGTGATTTGTGAATGGTTATTGCCCATGCAAGTTTCAATGGTATCTGAGTGAACGTGCCTTCAACGCTTTCGTTAATCTCTTTGCTTTGCTCATCTATGCTGTATTTGATGTTTTCCCAAACGAGGGCGTTGACCAATATGCCTTCGTCGTCGTCGGGGCATTTCACGATAATGTCTTCTTTCGAAATAGAAGTTATTATGCCTATTTTTCCATTGAAGAACCTCTTTTCGGGTTCGGGGTCGTTTTTAACGAACATTACCTGTGACCCCAGTTTCAGTTCGAGGTTTTCGTCGGTCGGGTAGTTGTATTCCGAAAAGTTCCCCTTTACCTTAGCCTTGAAATAAAATGATTTTGGCTTTAGCCCGGCTAGTTTTTTGTTGTTGATCGACTGCGCTGTAGCGTTATGGGTTGTTAATATAATATAATTTTCATCGCCCGGGTCGAAGTCGGGCTTATACCTGCTGTTTAGGATTTCCAATGCCTGTTTGTCCATTTGCTTGTCGCGGATCTTGTTCAGTATTTCAACGAAATGCTCATCCTTTTGCCTGTAAACATGCTTTAAGGTTATGGTTACGAAACTTGTTTTTTTCAATGCCAGGCTGCTGAAAAAGAATGCGGTATCGTAGTGCTGACGCAACAAATCCCATTCCCGGCCCCTAACTACCGGCGGCAGCTGCTGCATATCGCCTATCATCAACATTTGCACGCCCCCAAAGGGCTCGTTGTTTCGCCTGAATCTGCGCAAGACTTCATCTATACCATCAAGCAAATCGGTTCTAACCATGCTTATTTCATCAATAACCAATAGGTCGAGGCTCTTTATGATATTTCTTTTTTGCGAGCTGAACCTCATGGATTTTTGGGCTTCGGTATCGGCATAACCGGGAATGTTGGGGCCAAAGGGGAGCTGGAAAAAAGAATGTATCGTTACGCCGCCCGCATTTATGGCGGCTACGCCCGTGGGAGCAACAACTATCATTCTTTTGGGGGAATGTTCTTTTAAATCTTGCAAAAATGTTGTTTTACCTGTCCCGGCTTTTCCCGTAAGGAAAATATTCTTATCGGTAAATTGAACGAAATCGTGCGCTAGTTTTAATTCCGGGTTATGAGCAATATCTTTTTTCACGGCAATAATTAATTAGAATCCAAAAGTAGTAATTTTGAATTAAAATGGCAAGATATTATTTATTGATGCACTGATTAAGGCCGTTGAAAAAGACAATATTTTGTTCAAATTCGAGGCGGCAGTATTTTTAAACCCGCAGCAGACTGTTGTGTGTGAGGACTTTAAAAATACGACAACAAAGAAGGTGAATAAATGATTTTCTTAATTCATTAAAAAACTTGGTATTGCAACGGTCTTTGATTTGTTGTGTCAAGTATCGAGAATCCACATCGCCGTCAAGCAAATTTGGTTTAACGGAACTTACTGAGCACTTTCTATATTTCATCGGGGACAGCTAAAATATTTTCATGTTATGTAGCAACAGAGTATTAAATATATATATTTGATTAAACATTAAATATGTTGTATTTGTAGTAACTATTACGTATTTTTGCAAAATGTATTTGCAATTCAACAAAAGCAAAGGGAAAAATGGTAAAACATACCAGTCGGTATTACTTTGTAGAAATTTAGGGATAAGCAAACCGGTAAGCCTAAAACGGAAGTAGTTCTGAATTTGTCAAAATACGGGTTAGACAATAAGATCATAACGGTCAAGTGTATGAGCAGTGGCGGGTTTTCCGCACTTGCTTTTATTTTTGCACTGCCGTTTATTTTATATATTTCGTTCATATTTACTGCTTTGCCCGCCATTGCTTATACACATTGTTGAACTAAATCCCTACGGGATAGCCATTTCAAATATAGTCATTTTCCATAGTTTTTTTTATTAATATCTGCGATATACTAATTTAAATATACAGATATGAGAAAAAGAACATCACCAACTATTTTGGAACGGGCAATTATCATAGTTCCTGAATTTAAGAAAGCACTAACAACCCTTTCGCAACAGGTAACATTGCGAGGTCAGGGTCAAGGCACGCTTGATAATTGCGGCAGGCGTATTGCCTTGTTTGTGGTACACTTTGAAAGGCTTCCTGAATATGTTAGCGAAGATGAGATAAACGAATATTTGGTTGCATTAGCCCGGGGCCCAAAATCACCATCGCGCAGTAGTTTCAAGCACATGGTTTATGGATTGCGGTATTATTATCGTTTGCTGGGTATGAACAAAAAGGCCATTGCTCTGCCCACACTAAAGAAGGACACCAAATTGCCGGTTATTCTAAACCGTTCAGAATTAAAAGAGCTGTTTACAGCCCCTGCTTTACTGAAACAAAGGATAGTTCTGACGTTAATCTATTCAGCAGGACTACGGGGGCAGGAGGTAATAAACCTGAAGATATCAGATGTTGACTTTGAGCGTATGACTATCCATACCCGTCAGGGTAAGTTTAAAAAAGATAGAGTTGCCCCTCTTTCACCAACGATGGTTATCGGGTTAAAAAAATACCTGAAAGCAGAGAACCCGCACATCTGGCTTTTTAATGGCAAACAAGCTGATCACAAATACAGTGTGCGTGGGCTCTCATGGATTATGCGCGAAAACTTAAAGAGAACATCCATTACAAAAGATGTAAACCTTCACAGCCTTCGCCATACATACGCTACCCATCTGCTCGAGGAGGGTTTAAATATAGTAACACTAAAGAACTTACTTGGTCATTCCGAAATAACCACCACAATGATATATCTGCATATAGCACAATGTGAACATGTAAGACCTCATAGTCCGCTTGACACACTGTATGGCAGGGGTTAGGATAAACTTGGGCTGGCAGATGTAGTTCGTCAGTTCGGAAGACGGTTGTTGCATGAAAAACGTCTATCACCACAGCAGATAAAAGTGCTGAACGATATTGTGCAATGCCGAACCTCTTCTCTAGGCGGTCACGAAGAGGTCTGCGACCATTGTGGCGAGATGCGTTACAGTTATAATAGCTGTGGCGACAGGCATTGTCCTAAGTGCCAAAACACGAAACAGGCAATATGGGTTGAAGAGTTGGTTCAGGCAACACTTCCGGTAAAGCATTATCATATTATATTTACCGTACCACATAGTTTGAACGATATCTGTTTGTGGGACGATAAGATGTATTACAAAATACTATTTGACTCGGTACGCAAAACTTTACACGGCTGTGGATATACACACTACGGTGTTGAAACAGGTGCGGTTGCAGTCTTGCGCTCTTGGGGGCAAAACCTTTCATTGCATCCTCATATCCATTGTATTGTTCCGGCGGCAGGCTACTCGTTAAAAGGTGAATGGAAAGATATTGGCAGGTATGAAAATCACCTTTACCCGGTACATCAGCTCAGCGACACATTTAGAGGTAAGTTCCTTGATAGCCTGAAACGTAAACTCAGGAAGGCTGTTATGTATGATGCTTTTGACGCACATATTCAAAAGGCGTATAGTACAAGATGGGTTGTTCACAGCGAGGCGTCTTTTGCAAAGGCCAACCACGTAATACGTTATCTTGGACAATATGCACGCCGCGTAGCTATTACTAATCAGCGAATATCGAATATTACCGGTACGCATGTCACATTTATAGCAAAAGATTATCGTGACAGGGCTCAAAAAAAGCCAGTTACTCTTGATGGTGTTGAATTTCTACGTCGATTTTGTATGCACATATTGCCTAAGCGGTTTGTAAGAATCAGGCGGTTTGGCATTTATGACCATACAACAAAAAGAAGTTTGGATTTGCAGTTTGTGCCGCAGCAAAAACCGGATATCGAACACCTTAGAAAAGACAAAGAGACATCCGTTGAGCGTATCAAGCGACTCACAGGCTTTGATATAGGACTCTGTCCAACTTGTGAAAAGGGAAGAATGCGTGTTATTGGCGTAATGCCACGCATTAGGTCTCCACCAAGACATTTGGCTATAGTACTGTTTTCAAGGTTGCAATAAATATACTATCACCACAAAAAAACTTCATTATCATGAGGTCTGAAATTGTATTGTCTAACTTGTTGGTTTTAAAGCTAAGAGACTGTCAATTAATATTGTTGCTGCATCAAAAATGAGATGACAGCACTAATTCTAAGTTGTTATTCTCTTAAACTCCTTCTCTAAAAAACACAAAACCATTAGATAAGTACATAGCATTTGCCCGGGATGTAGTTCAACCGGGACTCATCGCTAGGTCTTGCAGACCGCTCAGAGTCCTATTTATTGGCGTGTCGTTATTTTTTATTCAACTTTTTCTGTTCATCAGGATACGTTTTATCATTTAACTTTTTGTTACTACTCAGCAGTAGAGAAAAATATTAACTCATTGGTTACCTATCCGTTTTGTCACAATTTTTGTTTGAAAAACACAAAATTTCCGCCAAAACTACTGAGATTTCAAATATATAACCCCACGCTGAAGCATGGG
>JAJRQZ010000125.1 GCA_024279935.1 Bacteroidota bacterium | reverse complement strand
TTTCAACAATGCGATGGCCGAAAGGCTAAACGGGAAAATACAAGAACTGAAAACAGCAGGTAGGGGCTATAGGACTTTTGAGAAATTCAGAAGTGCAATTCTTTTTTTTCATGGCGGTTTGAGCCTTTACCCATTAAAATATCAGTAGAACCTAAAAAAAAGATTCTTTTGTAAGTTAAGCATTTAAAGCCTCTGCCCCTCCCACAATTTCCAGTATCTCGTTAGTAATTGCAGCCTGGCGGGCTTTGTTGTAAGTAAGCTTAAGATCCTTGAGTAGTTCGTTGGCATTGTCGGTTGCCTGGTGCATGGCTGTCATGCGCGCCCCATGTTCCGACGCAAAACTGTCGAGCATGGCTTTGTAAAGCTGGATCTTTATGGCCTTGGGAACCATTTCGTCCAGGATTTCCTGTTTGCCGGGCTCAAAAATATAATCGGCCTGGAGACTAGTTTCAGCTTTTTCCGGCTTTGTCCCGGACAAGGGCAAAAACTGTTCTTTTATCAACATCTGTGTTGCGGCATTCTTAAATTGGTTGTAAACCAAGATGATCTTGTCGTATTTTCCCTCAGAGAACTTTTGCATTAAATCCTCGGCTATGGCAACAACATTATCAAAAGTGAGGTCGTCGAAAATTTCATGGTTGATTTGTTTTGCGACATAAGAGCGCGATTTTAACAAATCGGCTGTTTTATTTCCTATGCAAAAGATATCGACATTCCCGTCTTCGTGCTGTTGTTTGTATTCGCCCTCGATGACAGAAATGGTCTCCTTCATCACATTGGCGTTAAAAGCACCGCACAGGCCCCTGTTGGAACTGATGGGGATGATTAAAACCTTGTTGCTGCCCCTGTCGGCCCCGAAGACCCCATCGCTCGATCCTTCAAGGCTTGCACTTAGGTTTTGCATTATCTCTTGAAGCTTAGAAGAATAGGGGCGCATGGTAACAATAGCATTTTGTGCCCTTCGCAATTTGGACGCAGCAACCATTTTCATGGCGCTGGTAATTTGCATTGTCGATTTAACCGAGCTAATCCGTGTCCTTACTTCCTTTAAATTGGCCATATTAGTTAAATATGATTATCAATTATATTTGTCAGAAACATCGGAAGCGGCTTTTTTCAATGTTTCAACGGTTTTTTCATCAAGTTTTCCTTCGCCTAACAACTTTATTACATCAGGGTGGTGAGCGTCAAGGTGGTGCAAAAGCTCGGTTTGGAAATCGATTACTCTTTCAACTGGAACGTCCTTCAGCAGGTTTTGGGAGCCGCAATAAATAATTGCTACCTGATGCCCAACGGTCATTGGTGAATACTGAGGCTGCTTGAGGATTTCAACATTGCGTTTTCCTTTTCCTAAAACGGCCATGGTGGCGGCATCGAGGTCGGAACCGAATTTAGCGAAAGCCTCCAGCTCGCGATATTGGGCCTGGTCGAGCTTAAGCGTGCCGGCAACTTTTTTCATTGATTTTACCTGTGCGTTGCCTCCTACTCGCGAAACAGAAATACCAACGTTGATGGCAGGGCGGATACCTGCGTTAAACAAGTCCGATTCGAGGAAAATCTGGCCGTCGGTGATAGAAATCACGTTAGTCGGGATATAGGCGGAAACGTCGCCTGCCTGAGTCTCGATAATTGGAAGCGCTGTAAGCGAACCGCCGCCTTTTACTTTGTGTTTAAGGACATCCGGGAGGTCGTTCATGTTTTTTGCGATATCATCGGCGTTGATAATCTTGGCGGCACGTTCCAGAAGGCGTGAGTGGAGATAGAATACGTCTCCGGGGAAAGCCTCGCGTCCTGGTGGGCGGCGCAGTAGCAGCGAGACTTCGCGATAAGCAACCGATTGTTTCGACAGGTCGTCGTAAATTACCAGGGCCGCGCGTCCTGTGTCGCGGAAATACTCGCCGATTGCGGCACCTGCGAAGGGAGAATAAAATTGCATTGCGGCAGGATCCGAGGCTGTGGCCATAACAATAGTGGTATAAGCCATGGCACCGTTTTTTTCCAGCGTTTGGACTATGTTGGCAACTGTACTTCCTTTTTGCCCCGAAGCAACATAGATACAATAAACAGGTTCGCCTTTTTCGTAAAACTCCTTTTGGTTTATTATAGTGTCTATCGCAATGGCGGTTTTCCCTGTTTGTCGGTCGCCGATAATCAGCTCGCGCTGTCCGCGCCCGATAGGGATCATGGCGTCGATGGCCTTGATGCCTGTTTGGAGAGGTTCGTTAACGGGCTGGCGGAAAATCACGCCGGGGGCTTTTCTTTCCAGGGGCATCTCATAAAGATCGCCACCTATTTCGCCTTTTCCGTCTATAGGTTCGCCGAGGGTGTTGATAACACGTCCCAGGAGGCCTTCACCAACCTTGATTGATGCTATTTTTCCGGTACGCTTAACTTTATCGCCTTCGTTGATGTCTTCAACCTCACCAAGCAGGACAATGCCTACATTATCCTCCTCCAGGTTAAGGACTATGCCTTTTAAACCTGTTTTTTCAAATTCTACCAATTCTCCTGCTTCGGCATTCGATAAGCCGTAAACGCGCGCGATACCATCGCCGATTTACAATACCGACCCGATTTCCTCTAAAACGGCCGTAGAGTCGAAACCTGCAAGCTCCTGTCGTAAAATGGCTGATACCTCAGCTGGTTTAATGTCTGCCATATTAATATTATTTTCTGTTTTAGTACTTCTTAATATAAAGGTTGTCCGAAAATTGTTTCCGCAACCTCTTGAGCTGTGTTTTTACCGATGTGTCATACTGATAGTCTTCGAGATTAATCAAATAACCCCCAATAAGCTCATCGTCAACAACTTCTTCGAGATCGATGTTTTTATCCGTAATTGTGGTCAACATATTCAAGATACTGTCTTTAATCGCTTTGTCGGTTTTATAGGCAGTAGTTAATGTTACGTCAACTATGTTTTTATGTTCCTTATAAATCTTGTTGAATGCCTTGGAAATGAAGCGGATATATTTTTCCCTGCCTTTCCTTGTTATCAGAAGAAGGAATTTAAGGCTTAGATCCTCGATTTTCCCATGGAATATTTTCTTGAGGACATTAAGTTTGTTATATGAGTCGATAACAGGGTTGTTCAAGAGCAGCCTTAGTTCCTTGCTGTTGTCCACAACTTCTTCCACGAGCAACATGTCGTTGGCGACCTTTTCAATTGTCTTGGTTTCCAAGGCCAGGTCGAACAGTGCCTGTGCGTATCTTTTTGCTAATAAAGTAACCCTCATTATTAATCTTTATTAGTTTAAGTTAGTTTCTTTCAAAAGGGTGTTTATGTACTCCTTTTGCTTAGATTTATCTTTTAATTCTTCCCTGAGGATTTTTTCGGCAATTGTAATTGCCTGCTCGGCGATGATGTTTTTGATCTCGACGATCGCAGCGCTTTTCTCGTGCTCGATTCTTTCTTTTGCGCTTTCCACAATATTTGCTGCTTCGCTGGAAGCCTTGGTTTTGGCTTCTTCGATGATGTGTTCCTTTATCTTGCGGCCTTCCCTCAATATCGCGTCCCGTTCTTCTTTTGCTTCTTTAAGAAGTTTCTCGTTGTCGAGCTTGAGGTTTTTCATTTCGTCGTGGGCCCTTTCGGCAGCCTTGAGCGATGCGTCTATGCCTTCTTCTCTTTCTTTAAGGGCTTCCATTATAGGTTTCCATGCAAACTTCTTTAACACAAAAAGAACGACGAGCAAAGCAATCGTCATCCAAATGATAAGTCCAAAACCGGGATTTATAAGTGACATATATTAAATAATTTAATTTTGTATTTTTAAGAATAATAACCGGTGAGGTACGGCCAATCGCAATACCTTACCGGGAATATGTTGTTTGGTTACAAGAAAACGATCAACAAACAAACAACGATTGCAAAAAAAGCAACACCTTCGATCAGCGCGGCCGCAACGATCATATTCGAACGAATATCACCAACTGCTTCGGGCTGACGGGCAATAGCTTCAACAGCACCACGACCAATTTGTCCGATACCGATACCGGCGCCTATCGCAGCAACACCCGCGCCTATTCCGGCCCCCATTTTTGCATAAGGGGCTAAATCAGCGGCCACCTGTAATAAAATTGCTAATAAATCCATAATCTTTGTTATTTTTAATGTTAATATTAATGGAATCCCATATTTAATTTTAATGATGTTCTTCTGTCGCCATTCCAAAATAAAGTGCTGACAGCAAGGTAAATACATAAGCCTGAATAAAGGCTACAAGCAGTTCGAGTAAGTCCATGAAAATAGAAAACCCAACTGATACTATGGCTACCCCATATCCAAGGCCCTCAGCAATTTTGCCAAAAATGAATATCAAGCTAATAAAGCCTAAGATAATGATATGGCCTGCGCTGATGTTTGCAAACAAACGAACCATTAGTACAAATGGTTTTGTGAATACCCCCATCAGCTCAACGATCGGCATTAACGGAACAGGTAATTTCAGCCACCAGGGAACCCCGGGCGCATTTACGATATGAAGCCAGTAGTTTTTGTTTCCGCTAAAAGTTGTTATTATGAAAGTGAAAACAGCCAAAACACCTGTTACCCCTATGTTTCCTGTAATATTTGCCCCTCCCGGGATTATTGGGATAATTCCCATGAGGTTGTTAAGCAATATAAAAAAGAAAATCGTCAAGAGAAACGGTAAATACCTCTCGTATTTTTTTTCGCCTATGGAAGCCTTGGCAACATCGTCCCGAATGAAGATGATAATAGGCTCGATAAACGACTGTAATCCTTTAGGGGCTTGCCCTTTACGCTTTTTATAGGTATTGGCGACACTTATAAATACCCACATCATCAAAAACATGCTGATGAATATGGACAATACGTTTTTTGTTATGGAAATATCCAGTTGAGGGCGGATTTCATTTCCTTCCCCATCTAGCCTGACAAGCTTGCCGGCATTAAAATCCTTGTGCGAGACAAAATATCCGTCATGAGCCTGTTGGCCGTGATGAAATGCGCTCGACATGAAAAAATGCCATTTGCCCCGATCATAGAAAATTACCGGCAAAGGAATGCTCAGATGGGCTTCCCCAATGCTTATTATGTGCCATTCATACGAGTCGGTAATGTGCTCGATAATCATGTCGCCGGCCTTGAACTCTTCCTTCAAAACTGCTCCTTCCCAAGCCTCATCTGTTTCATTATCATTATGTTGAGCCATCAAGCCCGGGCTTGAAATTATCATCACCAACAGTAAGATTCCTGCTAGCGAAAATGCTTTTTTTATAGCTGAAAATTTATTCATCCAAAATGGCAAATATGTGGTTAAAATGTGTGCAATTTTACGAATAATTAACGATATACAAAAGCCTTTTGGTCAAATATTTACGCCTTGCTTAAACAGTTGATAACCAAGATGATGCAATGTTTGCGATTTCGATTTCAAACTTTGTTCCGAAGCCGGGTTTCATATATTTAGGTAATTTAATGCCTTTTTATATGTGCCATGCACCGGCGGTATAATAGTTTATTTCCGGTTTAACCGGAATCGCAACTTGAATTATCGCCGTTTTTGTTGTATATTTATCAACTGAAAAATTTTAATCTCATGAAAAAAATTTATTTAATCACTGCGGCTTTTGTAATAGTGTTTTTTAGTTCTTGTTCTGATTGCAATAAAAAAGTTGATATGGCTGAGGAGACCATTGCCGTCGAGCATTTATTGGAAAATTATATTATTGCCAACGAAACCCAGGATTTCGACTTGATTGAGGCTATATGGTCGCCGCAAAGCGATATAATCCTGTACGGCACTGATTCGCACGAACGGCTTATGGGCTGGACTAATATCCGCAAGGCTGTAAAATCCCAGTTTTCGCAAATCGAAGACACTTATATCGCCGCTTCCGATCAATTCATTAAAATAAACGATGATGGCACAACAGCATGGTTTGCCGAAAACCTTAACTATAACTTCATGTATAATGGTGTTGCACAAAAGTATGAGGGACTTAGGTTTACGGGTGTTTTGTCGAAGCATGAAGATGGCTGGAAAATTGTTCAGGCGCATCTTTCTGTCCCCGCAAGCGTAGGTGTCGGAAAATAGAATTAATATTTTTTGTGTTAAGCCCGATGAAGTCTTACTGTTCAAAATTATATCTTTGCGGCTCAAAAACATGTTCAATAAGATATGAAACCGTATTTATTTTTTCTTTTAGTTATCGCAATTACCGCCGGCTGTCAGAATTCAAGAAATGAAAAAAAGCAGCAAAAAACAAAAACAGAAGAAGTTGCCGCAGAGGAAAAGACAGAAACTCCTGCAGGAAACGGAGAATGGTTCGGCTCCAAAACCAAACCTCAAGTTGTTAAGGTTGATACAAGCATCACTAAAAACAATGCCATAAAATTAAAGAGCAAAAAGAAAAAAACACACGAGGAAATTAAGAGGGACAAGGAAATAAGAAACGCAAGAAGCGCCTTCAAGCGAGGTATTAATGCTTATAACTCCAAGGAAACCGAAAAAGCCATAGAGGCCTTCAAGGAAACATTGATGTATGACCCCGAAAATGCCCTGGCGAGTTATAACCTCGGAAAAATATACTACGAAACAGGGCAGAAAGAGTTATCTATGAAGTATTATGAGGACGCTTCCCGGTTTAACCCTGCCGACTCGAACTCGATTGTTGCCATAGGCTTGATTTATTTTGAGAGGGGACAATTAGGGCAGGCCGAGGATTACTTCAACCAGGCCCTGGATATTGCTCCCGGCTATGGGCTTGCTTATTATAACAGGGGAACGCTTTATGGCCAGCAAAAAAAATATGATAAATCGCTCGACGATTTAAATAAAGCAGCAATATATAGCCCCAACGACTCAAAAGTGTTTATGAACAGGGGAATGGCATATTATTTCCACAAAAACATGGATGCTGCCTGTGCCGACTGGAATAAGGCGGCCTCGATGGGCAATGCCGAGGCCATAAAGGCAGTGGGCATATATTGCAAAAAAAACCCCGCTAAATAAATTAACGGGATTTTTTGATGAGGTGGCCGGATGTTTACTCGGCCAGTATAAGAATTTTATTTTTCAGAACTTCGATAATCCCGCCCTTTACTTCAAAAAACTCTTCGCCCGAAGGTTTTTTAACTTTTATTTTCCCGGCTGACAGTGCCGAGATCATGGGTGCGTGATTGTTTAAAATCTCGAAAGAGCCATCTATGCCGGGTAATTGTACCAAATCGGCGTCCCCATTATAAATGGTCTTGTCAGGAGTTATTATCTCGAGGTTCATAATAGATTTTTTATTGAAGATTATTTACTCTCGGCAATCATTTTCTTGCCTTTTTCAATTGCCTCGTCAATAGTTCCCACCAGGTTGAAGGCTGCTTCCGGATATTCGTCAACTTCACCGTCCATGATCATGTTGAAGCCTTTTATGGTATCCTCTATTGAAACGATTGTTCCTTTTAAACCGGTAAATTGCTCTGCAACGTGGAACGGTTGCGACAAGAACCTCTGTACCCTTCTGGCACGGTGGACTATGAGCTTGTCTTCTTCCGAAAGCTCGTCCATGCCGAGAATTGCAATGATGTCCTGAAGTTCTTTATAACGCTGAAGGATGTTTTTCACTCTCTCGGCGGTATTATAATGCTCGTCGCCAACAACGTCGCGACTAAGGATGCGCGATGTTGAATCCAGAGGGTCAACGGCTGGATATATCCCCAGCTCGGCAATTTTCCTGCTTAAAACGGTAGTGGCGTCAAGGTGGGCAAAAGTTGTTGCCGGGGCAGGGTCGGTAAGGTCGTCAGCAGGCACATAAACGGCCTGCACCGATGTGATCGAGCCGCGCTTGGTGGAGGTAATCCTTTCCTGCATAATTCCCATTTCGGTAGCAAGGGTTGGTTGATAGCCTACGGCTGAAGGCATACGCCCTAAAAGTGCTGAAACTTCGGAGCCTGCCTGAGTGAAGCGGAAAATATTGTCGATAAAGAAAAGTATGTCCCTTCCACCTGATTTTTCGTCCCCGTCGCGGAAATATTCAGCCAGCGTCAATCCGGATAGGGCCACGCGGGCACGTGCCCCAGGAGGCTCGTTCATCTGACCGAAGACAAGGGTGGCTTGAGAATCAGCGAGTTGTTCCCTGTCAACTTTCGACAAGTCCCATCCGCCTTTTTCCATGTCTTCCTCAAACTCTTTTCCATATTTTATTACGCCCGATTCAATCATCTCGCGCAAAAGGTCGTTACCCTCGCGTGTACGCTCGCCAACGCCGCCGAAAACGGAAAGCCCTGAATAAGAGTTTGCGATATTGTTGATAAGCTCCATGATGATCACGGTTTTACCAACTCCGGCACCGCCAAACAAACCAATCTTGCCACCTTTTGAATAAGGCTCGATAAGGTCGATTACCTTGATTCCCGTGAAAAGAACTTCAGAAGACGTGCTTAGCTCCTCAAACTTCGGCGGCTCGCGGTGAATTGCATAAGTGGTTTTCGACTTAATCTCGCCAAGGCCATCAATTGGCTTGCCGATTACGTTAAAAAGCCTTCCTTTTATTTCATCGCCAGTGGGCATTGAAATAGGAGTGCCGAGATTTACAACTTCCGTTCCCCGGCTAAGACCATCGGTCGAGTCCATGGCAACTGTACGAACAGTATTTTCGCCAATTGACTGCTGAGTTTCCAATATTAACGAACCACCGTTTTTGTGGGTGATCTCGAGTGCATCGTATAAACTGGGGATGTCAGTTTCGTTCTCAAAAACTACATCAACAACAGGACCAATAACCTGTGCAACTTGCCCAACACTTTTTTTATTCATATAGACTATGATTTATCGAAAATTTAGTGTCGGCAAAGATAATAATATAAGTCAAATTAGAATATACATTTGGAAGGATTTTGAAGTTTATTAAAAACACGAGCAGCAAGTAGCATATAATCAATTGTATATATCAACTTGAAATTGTTAATTGCTATTTTGAATTAAATTATTTTAATAATGAAAACGTATTACTTTTAATTTTTAAAACTATCATTTCGCAGCATGAAAAGAGTTAATCTATTTTTAATTGTCTTCCTGGCAGCATCAGCAATAAGTTTTTCACAGGTTTTCAACGAAGCAAAATCTAATTTGATGGGTGTTATGCAACCTGTTGGTGGGTGGATAAACGCTGGCCATCATGATGCCTTGGATGTTTTGTTGATGGGTGATAATTACGTCCAGGACAATCAAAAGATAGTTTCGCAACTGGCAAAAAACAGCTTGAACCGCGAATTTGTCAGGGTTAAGAACGGCTTCCCCCCTTTACACAGGGGGGCATCAGCAACAGGCGACTATGACAACGATGGCGACGACGATATTATAATGACTGGGCTTTCAAGGGGTAAGCAGGTGCTTATCAGGCTTTACCGGAACGACGGCCCTTTTCATTTCACTCCTATAAAGGATTATTTCACCCCTGTTACCGACGGAAGTATCGATTGGGGTGATTTTGATAACGATGGCGACCTGGATATAATAATAACCGGCAAAGAATACAACAACAAACTTTCAACTAAAATATATCGCAACGACAAGGGAATATTCAGCGAGATGGACTTCGGTATTCCGGGCGTTTATCAGGGCTCTGTCGATTGGGGCGATTATGACAAAGACGGCGACCTGGATATTTTGATTACCGGCAATGTGGGAGGAAAACCCTATACCGCTATTTATAAATATGATAACGGCAGATATGCCAAACTAGCACAAACCATGGTGCAGTTATGGGAAAGCGAGGCAAAATGGGGCGACTTGAATAATGACGGAAACCTCGATTTTTTTATTAGCGGTGCCGATAAAAACGGCAATCCGGTCGCTTATGCATACAAAAACGAATTGAATCTTGTTTTTAAGGGCGTTCCTGTAAATGTGAGGCCATTGAAAAGGGCCACGGTTGATTTGGGCGACTATGATGCCGACGGCGACCTGGACATCCTCATGTCCGGTGAATCACTGGAAAGATCCTATACCCTTGTTTATAGGAACAATCTTGGGTTCAGCTTCGAGGATATTGTTGCCGGGTTGCCCGGGGTGGCTAACGGACTGGCACAATGGGGCGACTATGATCACGACGGCGACCTCGACATACTGCTTGCTGGAATTACGATATGCTACGATTTTATAGGAACCGTTTATACCAACAATACGGATCCGCCTGCTAAAATCGAAGATAACCCTTTGTTTGTTGACACTTATGAGGCTGAAAGATGCGGGCCATATTATTATTATGTGTTCTCATCATGTTACTGTGACCCCTACGGCGACGGGAACGGAGTGGCTTACCACATGTATATCAGTAATATACACAAACAATACAAATCTTACGAGCTCAATTATAAATTTAACGACATACTTATAAAAACAGTTCCCAACTGGGGCGATGCCGACAGGGGATACCGTACTTCAAATGCTTTCGAGACTCGCGGGGAAGCCGTTGCCGCCCGTCAGCAGGTGATTGAATCTTATCAGGCCGAAGAATATAAGGTGCATTTCATAAATTGGTAAAAAAAAGCGCCCCAAATTTTTGGGGCGCCCGAAAGTAATGATTGAAAAATCGTTATTAAGATTCAACCTTGTCTTTAAGGGAACGAAAACCGTTGCCCAGTATTTCATTGGAATTTAAAACGGTGATGAAGGCCTTTGGGTCGATGTGGTTTATGAAATCCTGCATCATCGTCATTTCCCTTCTGTTCACAACAACAAACGCTATGGATTTTTCGGCGCCGGTAAACATGCCTTCGCCTTTTAAGAAGGTGCCCCCGCGGTTTAAGTCCCCTACTATCTTATCCCTTATTTCCTGATGCTTTTCGGATATGATAAACAAAACCTTGTCGTAGTTCATGCCTTCCAGGATAATATCCACAACCTTGCCGGTTATAAAAATCACGATTAGTGAGTATAATGGGATTTTCCAGTCTTTAAAAACTAAAAGACCGATAATCACGATCACGGAATCAACAACAATAAGCAATTGGCCAACAGGGAGCTTGGTGTATTTGCTGATCATCATGGCAACGATGTCGGTGCCTCCCGAAGTGGCTTTCGACTTGAAAATCAAACCAAGGCCGAGGCCGATAAACAAGCCTCCGAAAATGGACGAGAGTAAGGCGTCGTCCTGCACCAGCGGCCCTGAGCCGTAAAAATAAGTAATGGTATCCATAAAAATAGCCGTGGAGAAAAACCCGACGGCAGTTTTAATGCCAAAGCGGGGGCCTAAAACCTTTATGCCAATCAATGTTAAAGGTATATCGAAAAACAATGCCGTTAAGCCTACCGGTGTCCCAAAAACCCAGTGCAGCACTATGGAAATACCATAAACCCCTCCGGGCACTATTTTGTAAGGAGTAATAAAAAGCACATAGCCCGATGCCATTATAAAAGCACCTAGCAGAATTAAGCTGTAATTTTTAATCCAGCTCCAGCTAAACAATTTGTCCTTTTGAATGAATGCCATGATACACAGATGTTTATATTGTTAAAAATGTTAATGCAATGCCTAATGCAAAAAAGCGGGCAAAAGTAGTTTTTTTTTAATAGCAGCAAACAAAAATATACTATTTTTGCAGCTTCTTAATTGGCCCCATAGTTCAAGGGATAGAATAGAAGTTTCCTAAACTTTAGATCCAGGTTCGAGTCCTGGTGGGGCTACACCCAGGGCGGGAAGTCTATCCCGAAGCGGAGCGTCCCGGGGAGTCCTGGTGGGGCTGCAAAGTTGGGTGAGGTGAGGAGTTAGGCTTTTTGCTTTCCGGGAAGAGAAGTCCGTTCCGGTGTTTTTGTTACCGGCAATTAATACCCAAAACAAACCTAAGTTCAATCAGTTTATTTCGAGCTTCTTTATTTTATCCCTAAAAGTAGAAAGCTTCATGCCCAGGTTTTTTGCGGCATTGCTTTGGTTGCCATTGGTTTTCGACATTGCTTCCGAGAGCAGCCTCACTTCGATGCATTTGATTAAATCGCCATAGCTCATCCCGTTGAAGTCGAAGCAGATTTTACATGCCTGGACTATCTTCTCTATCTCCCGAGGCCTCGGGATTGATTTAAACCTGTCGGGAAGATCCTTGACCTTGATAACGCCCTCGGCAAACAAGGAAGATCTTTGTACCACGTTTCTGAGCTCGCGGACATTGCCAGGCCAGTCGTAACTCATAAATATGCTCATGACCTCATCGCTGATATGTAGTTTTTCCTTGGGCTTGTACCGTTTTAAGAAGTGCTTGGCCAGCAATGAGATATCATTTCTTCTCTCCCGAAGCGGGGGAATCCTAAGTTCAACCACATTTATCCGATAATATAGGTCTTGACGAAACAACTTGTTGTCAACCAAGTCCTTGACTTCCATTTTAGAGGCGCATACCAGCCGAACGTTAATCGGTATGGCACTTGTTCCCCCAATATGCCTTATTTCTTCTGCCTCGATGGCCCTGAGGAGCTTTGACTGGACGTTTAAAGGGGAATCGTCTATATCATCGAGGAAAAGCGTTCCTAGGTGGGCAAGCTCGAACATGCCTTTCTTGCTATGGTCGGCATTGGTGAAGGATCCCTTTTCAAAGCCGAACAACTCGCTTTCGAGCAAATCAGGAGGGAGGGTGGCCAGGCCTATTTTAACCAAGGGATACGAGCCTCTTTTGCTCAAATGATGGATATAATCGGTAAACACCTCCTTGCCGACACCTGTTTCGCCAATTAGCAAAACGCTGATGTCGGAATCTGCTATCCTGTTTATCCTTTCGATGAGGTCAAGCATTCTGGCATCTTGGGTAATTAATGAAACTGACTTTAAAGCTCCCATCTTCAAGCGATTAATTATGCCTTGTTTAGTTTATTGCTTAATTCGTTCAGTGCATTGATGTTCTCAAGTGCCGATTTCTCGTCCATGCAACTAAGTGCAGTTCCAACATGCGCCAAAACATAATCCCCGACTTTGGCCTCGGGAACCCATTCTACGCAAATATCTCTTTTAACGCCACCGAAATCGACGACGGCCATGCCGAAACCGTCATCACTGCTGATGGATAATATTTTTCCGGGTAAAGAAAGACACATAGTTTTTTTTTGCTAATATATGTTAAAATCCACATACGTGCAAAAAATAGCGCAGCAATTTGTTTCGGTAGGTTTAAGAATCGGCCTGTTTCATCTTTTCCGTTATTTTTGAGAGCATGGTGGCGGTCATCTTCCTCAGGTCGTATTTTTCTTCCAATCCCCAATCTTTGCGGGCGAGTTCGTCATTTATGCTTGCCGGCCAGCTATTGGCAATTGCCTGACGGAAATCGGTTTTATAGGAAATTTCGAATCCGGGCATGATTTTCTTGATTTCGTTGGCCAAACCATTGGGGTCGAAAGAAATCCCCGCCATATTATAAGCCGAACGGATGCTCAATTTAGAAGAGTCGGCTCGCATAAGCTTGATTGTATTATGAATCGCATCGTCCATGAACATCATCGGGAGGGCCGTGTCTTCACTAAGGAAACATTTGTATTTCCCGTTTTTCACTGCCTCGAAGAATATTTCAACGGCATAATCCGTGGTTCCGCCGCCGGGTTCGGTTTTATAGCTTATCAATCCCGGATATCTGACGCTCCTGAAATCAACCCCATAGCGCTTATGGTAATATTCGCCCCAGCGCTCACCGGCGAGCTTGGATATCCCATAAACCGTATTGGGCTCCATAACAGTAAGCTGCGGAGTGTTTTCCTTGGGGGTTGTCGGGCCGAAAATTGCTATCGAGCTGGGCCAGAAAAGTTTTTTCGCATCCGTTTGACGGGCAACTTCCAAAGTGTTCATCAAGGCCTTCATGTTTATGTCCCACGCCTGCAAGGGAATCTTCTCGGCATTGCCCGACAATACAGCTGCCAGATTATAGATCTGGGTTATTTTATACCTTACTACATAGTGCAGGAGATTGTTAAAATCGAGAACGTCCAAGTTGTCGAAAGGACCTGATGCGCTTATTTCTTCCGTTGGTTCTTTTATGTCGGTGGCATATACGTTTTCACCACCATAGATCTTCCGTAATGCCAAAACAAGTTCCGATCCTATTTGCCCCGAACTTCCGATAACTAATATTTTTTCCATTATATTTTTTACGTTTAATTTGCTGCAAATGTATTAAACAGATTGATAAAATGGTTTTGGTTAATCGCTCTTTTTCGCCATTTTTGCGAATTGTTGTTAAAAACCAAATCGAGGATAAGGTTTTTTACTCCCCTGAACGGTGAAGCATTGGAATTATACAAACATACTGCTATAAATGAACCAAGTTTCAGAAACAATCATGCGCCTTTTCAATTAACCACTCCTTTGGAGAAGCTTTGAGGCTACAAGCCTCAGTTGAAAATTTGTTTACGGCAAACTCAATTAATCCCGGTTACAGTCAAATTACTAATTTTGCAGAAAATTTGATTATGCAGCTTTTGATATATAACACCCTAAAGCGGAAAAAGGAAATATTCGAGCCGCTGAGCGCACCACATGTTGGCATGTATGTTTGCGGACCTACTGTTTATGGCGCCGCACACTTGGGCCACGCACGTTCTGCCCTTACTTTCGACCTGGTATTCAGGTACTTGAGGTTTTTAGGTTATAAGGTGAGATATGTTAGAAACATTACCGATGTAGGGCATTTGGAAAACGATGCCGACGAGGGGGAGGATAAAATTGCCAAAAAAGCAAGGCTTGAGCAATTGGAGCCCATGGAGATAGTAAAATACTTTACCGATCGCTATCATGCGAACATGGACGCTTTGAACATTCAGCATCCCAGTATCGAACCAACTGCCTCCGGACACATTATTGAACAAATAGAAATGGTAAAAACCATATTAGACAAGGGTTATGCTTACGAAGCGGAAGGCTCGGTATATTTCGATGTTGACAAATACAGCAAGGATTATTATTATGGCAAGCTTTCGGGCAGAAAAGTGGATGAGCTATTGGAAAACACGCGCGAGCTTGCAGGTCAGGAAGAAAAGAAAAACAGCTTTGATTTCGCCCTTTGGACAAAGGCCGACGAAAGACATATAATGCAATGGAAATCGCCATGGAGCAAGGGTTTCCCGGGTTGGCACATGGAGTGTTCGGCGATGAGCAAAAAATATCTTGGCGAGCCATTCGATATCCATGGCGGAGGGATGGACTTGCTTTTCCCTCACCACGAATCGGAAATAGCCCAAAGCAACGCTGCACAGGGAAAAGATGCCGTTAAATATTGGATGCACAACAATATGATCACGGTAAACGGCCAGAAGATGGGCAAGTCCTTAAATAATTTCATAACGCTCAACGAATTTTTCACTGGCAACCATAAGGCCCTGAAGCAGGCTTATACCCCCATGACCATACGTTTTTTCCTTTTACAGGCCCACTACCGTTCTACGCTCGACTTTTCGAATGAGGCCCTTCGGGCAGCGGAAAAAGGAATGAGCAAATTATTTGCCGCCTACGAGCTGATCGGAAAGCTCCCGTTTGCGAAAACATCGTCGGTTGATGTTTCAAAATACCGCGATTTGTGCCTGCAGGCCATGAACGATGATTTCAATTCACCGGTATTGATTGCCCATTTATTTGATTTGGTGAAAGTTATAAACCAGGTTAATGACAAGAAAGAAACTCTCTCGAAAGAAGACATTATTGCCTTAAAACAAGTTTTCGACGATTTCTTAATAACTGTACTGGGACTGAGATCAGAAAAAAACAGCGACAACACCCAGGTCATTGAATATTTGATGCAAACCATACTCGACATCAGGCAGAACGCCAAAACAAACAAAGATTGGACCACTGCCGATAAAATACGCAACGACCTGAACGACCTGAACATCCAGGTAAAAGACACTAAGGACGGTGCAAGCTGGAGTTTCAGATAATTAGTTTGAGATCGTTAGTTGCACTATCCTGGACTTCCAAAACTTGGCGTTGCTATTTAAGTTGAAAAACAATATATTTGTTTTATGTTCTATCGTAGAAAAATCATTCTCTCATTAATACAGTTGCTAAGCGGAAAAGTTGAAAAACTCAGGTTTCAAAAGTTGCTTTTTTTATATAGTGAAACTAAAAATGACGGAGAATATGATTTTATTCCTTTCAAGTATGGTTGCTACTCATTCTCTGCCGCAGCAGATTTAAATACAATGACAAAAAAGGGGTTTCTTGAAGAATCAGAAACAAATTATACCAAAGCAGACAAGATTGACTATTTTAACACATTAAAGCCTAGTGATAAAAGCCACTTGCAGGCTGTGGTTAATAATTATGGGAAAATGAGCACATCCACTTTAATAGTACATACCTATATCAACTATCCTTTTTATGCAACAAAAAGTATTGTTGCTAAAGATATTTTATCAAATTATTTTTATCAAAGAGTTATTGATGCTAAGCCAAAAGAGACAACTCCTTTTTTATTTACAATTGGGTATCAGGGTGTTTCTCTTGAGAAATATCTACACAAATTATTGTCACACAACGTCCGAGTTTTAGTAGATGTGCGAAAAAACCCACTTAGCATGAAATTTGGATTTAGCAAAACCCTTTTAAAGAAATATTGCGAAAGTTTAGATATTAAATATATACATATACCAGACGTAGGAATAGAATCCAATAAACGGCGAGATTTAAATACTCAAAAAGATTATGATAATTTATTTGAATATTATAGGACTACAACGCTCAAGGAGAATATTAATAGCCAACTTGAGATTTTAGAGATACTGAACAAATACCGTCGAATAGCCTTAACTTGTTTTGAATCAAATATATGCCAGTGTCATAGGCTTCACTTATCTAACTCGCTTAATAAAATAAACCCACAATTATTAGTTAACCACATTTAATATTCAATTTTAAAATGCCCACAACAAAAGTACTTATAACCGTTAAAACGTATCCCACTATATCAGGAAAATACGAAGAATTAGTTTGTACAGCCGGATTCACGGAGGATGGAAAATGGATTAGGATCTACCCTATCCCATTTAGGAAAATAGCCTACGATCAACAGTATAAAAAACATGAATGGATTGAAATAAACCTTGTTAAAAACAAAAGTGATTTTAGACCCGAAAGTTATCGCCCATATTCATTCGATAGTGAGATAGTTAGAGGCAGTTTTGTGGACACAAAAAACTACTGGGCAAAACGAAAGGAAATAGTACTCGCAAAAGTGTATAACAACATGAATACATTAATAGACGAGGCAAAAGACAAGAATGTCTGTACTTCACTGGCAGTATTCCGTCCGTCAGAAATTATTGAATTTAATGCTACTGAAGTTGTAAGGGAATGGGACAGGAAAAAAATGGAGAAAATTAAATCTGCCCGGGAGCAGGGTAATATGTTTGAATTTCCATAAGACCCACTTGATGTAGTTGATAAATTACCATATAAATTCACCTATACCCTTAAAGACGTTGAAGGAAAAGTTAGTAAAATGATGATCGAAGATTGGGAGATAGGAGCGCTTTATTGGAAATTGATAAAAAAGCATAAAGGTGATGAGGCCAAGGCAATTGCAGATGTAAAGAAGAAATATTTTAATGATTTTGCCAAAACAAAAGATTTATACTTGTTTTTGGGGACTTCGCAAATCCATCATTATGTTTCTCGTAATCCATTTATGATAATTGGGACTTTTCACCCTAAAAAGGACATGCAATTAAAACTTTTGTAGAATGTGTGCAATACCCTGATTGCTATATTTTAAAATGAGCAAATAATAAGCATATTATATCGTGCAAAAAAATCAAAAAACTAGTCAACCAACCAATAGTGGGTTGAGACCAGTTTTTTGTCAATGTCTTGTTTCTTAATTTAAAACCTTAGCGTTTTCAAGGATAACAGGATAAAAATAACCCGCCCCGAAGTCTTTATCGGTAGCGACAACGCCCTCGAAAGTTACGGTAGCACCTTTGTTTACTATTTCGTTGCTTGTAACGGTCAGGTCGAAATTGCCCTCGAAATCAGTCCCGTCCTGAAGATGGAACCAATTTGTGTTCATTATTTCAAGGTTGACCTTGGTGACTTTTCCGGAAATCTTAATTTTCCTGCCACTATATTTTGCCTTGTTCGCGAACAGTTCGGCAATTGTAATTCCGCCATCAACGGTTTCCACCTTGATTTCTTCTTTAACAATTTCGGGTTTTTGCGGTGTCTTGCCCATCATTGGGCTTGCCGCAGCGGTATTTGCCGCCTTTGGTGTCAGGCTGACATCCTGAACGAAGAATACCGAGGCAAAATCATGATCAAGCTCCTTGCTGTGGAAATCGAACATTTCGGTTCCCTGGTTAAAGTATAGAGTCTGCCCCTCGCTCACATCTATCCTGTTCACGGCTATCCAATTCTCCACATTGCCCTCTTTAACGAGGCAATAAGTATATGACGAAGTTTGCAAAACTTCCTTGACAACCCCCTGGTTGCTATAATCGGAAACTACTTTTGTTGTTTGTTGGCTGGTGTTGTCGCATGATGCCAAAGCAAGCAGCGCAACAATCGATATTAAACTGATTAATTGTTTCATCTTAGAGATAATATTAATTAAAAATTTATTTTTTTCGGCTTCAAAGATAAGTAATTGCGTGAATAAGCACGCAATGATATTTGTCAATTAAAAGATGTTGAAATCGTTTGTTTTGGAAATTATAATTGGTTTTTTTCTGTGAGCTGAGCTTCGCTGAATTTGAGAATACCTTAAAAATGCCTGTCACTAATAGAAACAACAAAGCCCCACTCCCAAATGGTCATGAGGCTTTTTGTTGCCCAACCAGGCCTCGAACCTGGAATCTTCCCGGTCAAACCGTGATGTGTTGCCTATTACACCATCGGGCAATAATTGATGCGACAAAGATAAAAAGAGATTTGAATTTGATGCTTGGTTCCCGGATTTTTTTGTTGAAAATAATTTATGCTGTTTCCTGCAAACATCTTGGCCCTGACGGGACAAGGTTTTGTACATATAAACAGCCCGTAGCTTTAATTTATATGACCCCTGATTTTCAAGCTCTAATGATTAAAAGGCCTTTCAAGCTCGTTGTCGATCAGGGCCGATATTTTTTTAGTTCATGGAACTCCATCTGCAAGAGCGAAAGCTCAGCTTGGTCGGAAGCCGTTTTCATGGCCTCGCTGATTTTGCGCAGCTTGCGGGCAACATGTTTCGACTTCAGCGAAAGAACCGTTGACATTACATAATCCTTAAGTATTTCCTTGCCCGACTTCACAAATATCTTGTTCTTTTCCCAATTGTTGCTCAGTTCGTATTGATCGGTGATGAGATTGATGACGGTTTCGGAAATATGCGAATCAGGATGGTTTATGAACGATTGTTGCCTGTAATCGTAACCTGTTTCAAGTTTTCGCAATTCATCAAGGATATTGTTGAGGTCCCTGTCGTCGAATTTAATGGCATCGTTATCCAGTTCGTCAAGCACGAAATCAATCACGTTGAATTGTTCGCTCTCTTCTTCGTCAAGCTTGAGCAGGAACGAATCGGAACCATAAAGCAGCATCAGTTTTATCACCTCCTCTTCCAGAGGCTTCAGTTCCAAGGGGTCGAAACGCAATTGCTCACTGCGGAAAGCCTTTTCATCAGCAATTTTGACGCCCGAGATATCAGGGGATTGCTTTTGTTTGTCGAGGTTCTGCCTTAAAACCTTGTTCAGCTGGTTCATAAGGGTTTGCTCGGGCACATTCATTATAGAGCTGCACTCCTGTATGAACACCGTACGGCCTATCCCGTCGGGGATATGCGAAATTGTTTGCACGATCTCTTTGATCAGTTTTGTCCTTGCATTGGGGTCGCCCTTTGTCTCGTCCAGCAAGAGGTTGGTTTTAAACCCGATAAAATCCTTGGCTTGTTTGGTAATATATTCCTCTATCTCGCTGGTGCGATGCGACCTGGCATACGAATCAGGGTCTTCCCCCTCGGGGAAAAGGACGATTTTTACGTTCATCCCTTGCGCTAAGATAAGGTCGATGCCCCGAAAAGATGCTTTTATCCCTGCCGGGTCGCCATCGTAAAGTATTGTTATATTTAGGGTAAACCTCTTTATAAGCTTGATTTGATCTACGGTCAACGATGTTCCTGAGGAGGCAACCACGTTCAATATCCCGTTTTGATGCAGCGAAACAACATCTGTATAGCCTTCGACCAGATAACAGTTGTCCAGCTTGACCATCTCGGTCCTGGCAAAATAAATTCCGTACAGAACTTTGCTTTTAAGATAAATTTCCGATTCGGGGGAATTCAAATATTTGGCCGCTGTTTTTGTGGAACTTAATATTCTCCCGCCAAAACCTATAACTTTACCGGTAAGGTTATGGATAGGAAACATGATCCTTCCTTTAAACCTGTCGATCAGGCGGTGGTCTTTTTCAATACCAAGGCCTGTTTTTACGATAACGGCCTTTTTATAACCGTTTTTTTCAGCGAAGTCGGAATAATCGTTCCAGCTATCCATTGCATATCCAATCTCAAATTTGGCAATGGTGGATTCCAGGAACCCTCTTTCCTTCAAATAGCTCAGTCCTATTGTCTTGCCTTCGCTGCTCTTGAGAAGATTGTTTTTGAAATATTTGCTGATAAAGCCGTTAAGGGCGAACATCGACTCTTTTTCGTCAAGTTCTTGTTGCCTTTCGGGGCTCATCTGCTCTTCCTCGATTTCGATATTATATTTTTTGGCCAGCCACTTGAGCGCTTCCGGATATGAATAATGCTCATGTTCCATAACAAACTTAACCGAGTTGCCGGCCTTTCCGCAACCAAAGCATTTGTAAATCCCCTTTGAGGGGGAAACAGAGAACGAAGGCGTTTTTTCGTCATGGAACGGACACAGTCCCAGATAATTGGCTCCCCTTTTCCTCAAGCTTACAAAATCGCCCACTACTTCTTCGACCCTGGCAGTCTCGAAAATAGTTTGTATTGTTTCCGTTTTTATCAAAACCGAATAGTTTTAGCCGGCTAAGTTAAAGAGTATTTTTTATTTCTGCCCGTGCAAGATGGGTTTTTGGCATAAAAAAAAGAGCGGCCCGGGGAGGACCGCTACCAAAAACCAACAATTATGAAAATAAGCAGAATCTTGATTCCCGGAGTTTGGGATGCCGGGAAAAGAATTTTACCTTTAAATTCATTGCAAATATAAATTAAGTTGAAACGCTTAAAAGTTAAGTAAGATTAAGAAGTGTTAATAAATGTTAATTGCTGTAAATCAATACGTTGAAGTGTTAATTTAGCTAAATGTTTAAGTGGCCCCAAAGCGTAATAATTACAATTGTCAGCGTGGCAACCATTGGACTGATGCTAATTCAGGCCTATTGGATAAGGGATGCCATAAAAGTTAAGCAGGCGGTTTTTTTTAGGGACGTGCAACAGTCTATGGGACAAGTTGTTTTAAACCTCGACAGGATAAGGATAGAGGAAAGGCTAAGCAAGCAAAGGAAGAATTATCTGCAGCAAAGAAACCTGAAAATTATTCGCGACTCATTAAACCAGCTGCTTTTTAAGGGGCTTGAAAACATCCACTCACAAACCGATATCGACATCCTCCTGCAATCGACCAACAGGGCAAACAGAGCCCTCTCGCAACTAAACTTCAGTTTTTCGGACGTTGACGACGCCAGTTATCTGCTAAACAAGAAAGAGCTGATCAATACTCAGATCAAATCGGCCTTGGCCGAAGAAAACATCAATATCGACTTCGAGTTCGGTATTTATAGTCCTGCCACCAGGTCGATGATACTGCAAAAAACCGGAAGATACCCCGATCAGCTTTTAAACGAAAGCTATGTTTACGATTTGTCGCCGCTGGGTCCGGCGTTCGGATTTCCAAATAAGCTGTTGCTTTATTTCCCCAACGAAAAAAGATATGTGCTATATCAGTTATGGTTGATGCTCTTTATCTCGATCATCCTCTTTATAGTTATTATTCTGTCGTTTTATTTTAGCATTGCTACTATTAACAAACAAAAGAAGCTATCAGTAATGAAAAACGATTTCATCAATAATATGACCCATGAGTTCAAAACGCCTATATCTACAATTTCCCTGGCCTGTGAGGCATTAAAGGACAGCGACATTAAAAAATCGGAGGACTTATACGACAATTATATTGGCGTTATCAGCACCGAGAACAAAAGGCTGGGAAGCATGGCGGAGCAGATCTTGCAGACGGCGGTGATGGACAAGGGGCAGCTGAGGTTAAAACTTGCACAGCTGAACGTTCATGAAATAATCGAAAAGGCCATTAACAGCAAAAGCATACAAATAAAGAACAAGAACGGGCATCTCCGCAGCAAGCTGCTTGCCCGCAACCTAATGGTAACAGGAGACAAGATCCATCTCACCAACGTTATAATAAACCTGCTGGACAATGCCATAAAGTACAATGTTTCAAAACCTGAGATACTGATAAACACTACAAACAAAAACGGAAGCATATTGATCAATATCAAGGATAACGGAATTGGGATCAGCAGTTCCGACCAAAAGAAAATTTTTGACAAACTATACCGCGTTCCAATGGGGAACGTGCATAATTTCAAGGGTTTCGGCCTTGGCCTTAGTTACGTAAAAGCAATAGTTGAAATGCACGAAGGTAATGTCAGCGTTGACTCCGAACCCGGAAAAGGTAGTATATTTACAATTAAATTACCAACAAATAATTAAATCATGAAAGAAAAGAACACAATTTTATTGGCTGAGGACGATCAAAACCTAGGTGGGATACTAAAGTCGTATCTTGAAGCAAAGGGATATACAACAAATTTGAGCGTTGACGGAAAAGAGGCTCTTGAGAATTTTAAGAGAGGCGATTTCAATTTCTGCATACTCGATGTAATGATGCCCGTAATGGACGGATTTACGCTTGCCAAGGAAATCAGGAAAATAGATAAACATATACCAATCTTGTTTTTAACTGCCAAAGCGATGCAGGAAGACAAAATCGCCGGTTTTGAAGTTGGTGCCGACGATTATCTCACTAAGCCTTTCAGCATGGAAGAACTGCTTTTGCGAATTAGGGCGATACTCAGAAGATATAACGAGGCCAACGAGAACAAACCTGAGAACAGTATTTTTGAGTTCGGGTCCTATACTTTCGATTATAACCGACAAATACTGGTTTTTAACGGAAAAGATCAAAAACTCACCTCAAAAGAGGCCGAATTGTTGAAATTATTATGCGAAAACCTCAACAATGTGCTCGATCGCTCAGTTGCCCTAAACAAAATCTGGTACGACGACAGTTATTTCAATGCCCGGTCAATGGACGTGTATATCACGAAATTGAGAAAGTACTTAAAAGAAGACGATTCGGTCAACCTAATTAACGTACACGGCGTCGGGTTTAAATTAGTGGTTAGCTGACAAGCACTTAGGCAGCCGCTTCAGATGCCGGGTATTCAAGACCAACATTTTTTGTTAATTAATTAACATTAAATGGGCCTATATTTTCAATTATTGATACATTTGCCCCCTTAAATTTTTTATAACTATGAAGGATTTCATTTCAATGAACCCGAATCCGGTGGTTCAATATTTAAATAAACCGGCTGCGGAATTTACCAAGCAGGATCTTATAAGATATATACAGGACAATGACATCGAGATGATCAACTTTAAATATTCGGCTTGGGACGGAAGGTTGAAGACATTGAATTTTATTATCGGCAGCATCAGCCATCTTGACAATATCTTAACTGCCGGCGAACGTGTTGACGGCAGCAGCCTGTTTCCTTTTATCGAGGCCGGGTCCAGCGACTTATATGTCATCCCGCGATATAAAACCGCTTTTGTGGACCCTTTTTCAGAAATCCCGGCCTTAAACATTCTTTGTTCTTATTACGACCGAAACGGGAAACCTTTTGACGGCGCACCTGAAAATATTCTTAAAAAAGCACATCAGTCGTTTTTTGATTCCACAGGTTTTTGTTTCGAGACCATGGGCGAACTGGAATATTATATTATCAGCCGGGACGAGGGCTTGTTTCAGGCAGACGACCAAAAAGGCTATCATGAGTCGTCGCCATTTTCAAAGTGGGGAGATTTCAGGGTAGAGGCCATGAAGCTTATCGCCGAATCGGGGGGGATGATAAAATACGGCCATTCGGAAGTGGGCAACTTCACCAAAAACGGGCTTGTTTATGAGCAAAACGAAATAGAATTTCTTCCCACATCCGTTGAAGATTCCGCCGACCAGCTGGTTAAAGCCAAATGGATTGTCAGGACGTTGGCGCACCAATATGGCGTTACCGTTACTTTTGCCCCTAAAATAACCGTTGGCAAAGCCGGTAGCGGATTGCATGTACATACGCGCATAATGAAGGACGGCAAGAGCCGGATGATTGAAAACGGAGTGCTGAGCAAGATTGCCCGCACGGCCATTGCCGGTTATATGGAACTTGCCCCTTCACTTACCGCTTTTGGCAATATGAACCCCACTTCATATTTCCGATTGGTGCCTCATCAGGAGGCGCCTACCAATATTTGCTGGGGCGACAGGAACCGTTCGGTGCTGGTCAGGGTTCCGTTGGGATGGGCAACACCGACAAATATGATTAAAAAGGTAAACCCGCAGGAAAAAGGTGGCTTAATCGATTTTTCCGACAAGCAAACCGTTGAGTTCAGAAGCCCCGACGGCTCAGCGGATATTTATTTGCTCCTGGCAGGATTGACCGTGGCTGCCAGGACAGGGTTTGAAATGGACGATGCCATAGAAAAAGCCGAAAAAACCTATGTTGACATAAATATTTTCGACAAGGATTTCAAGGACAAGCTTGACAGCCTGGCGCATCTGCCGGCTTCTTGTGTTGAATCAGCAAACTTGCTTCTTGATCAGAAAGACTATTACACAAAGGACAATGTGTTTCCCGAAGTGTTAATCGATATGCTTTCGAAGAGATTGAAGGACTTTAATGACAAAGGTTTGATTTTCAAGATCCAGGACGACGAAGAAAAGGTGATGGAACTTGTTGACAGGCATTTCAATTGTGGTTAAGAATCTCCATTTTTACTTCTTCTATCCTGTTTTCGCTTGCCTTTAAGATGGTGAACAAAAACCCGCTTATTTCTATTTTTTCCTTTTCCATGGGTATTTCCTCATAATTGCTGATGATTAAACCGCCAAGGGTTTCATATTCGTCAGAATCAGGAAGCTTGAAGTTGTATTTTTCGTTTAAATAGTCAATCTCCAGACGCGACGAGAAAACAAACTCTTTTTCAGATATCACCTTCTCGCGGCTGTCGTCAACGTCATATTCGTCCTCTATCTCACCAAATATCTCCTCTATTATATCCTCGATAGTAACTATCCCGGAAGTTCCCCCGAATTCGTCGAGCACAACGGCTATGCTCTTTTTTGATTTTATAAGCTCGGTTAAAAGCTCGTTCGCGGCCATTGTCTCAGGGAAAACATCTACCGGGCGCAAGATGCTCTCAACAGAAACAGGATTGACGAAAAGGTCTCGGGCATGAACATAACCGACGATATTGTCGATGGAGCCGCTATAAACCATTATTTTGGAATGCCCCGTATCGGTTAAAACACTTAACAGCTTATCAATGCCGGTATTAAGCTCAATAGCCTTTATATCCGTCCTTGGAACCATGCATTCCCTGAGCTTTAGGTTTTTAAAGTCTATGGCATTTCGGATCATCTGGATGTTCTGGCTGACTTCAAGAGCATCTTCGTCATCAATTTGGCCTTCCGGCCTAAAATTAGTCACGTAATCATTTAAATCCAATGACGTAAAACGATAAGGGTCAGGCGACAACTGTATCCTGAAGATGTTTTTCAGCAGCAATTCGGCTATGCCGATATAAATATAAATTAAGGGATAAAACGCAAAATAAAACAGCCAGACGGGGAGCGAGAAAAATTTTAAAATCCCGTTGGGGTTGATGCGAAAAAGAATTTTAGGCACAAACTCAGCGGTTATCAGTATCAGGAGCGTCGAAAAAATCGTTTGAAGCAGGAGTTGGGAGAATTCGGTCTCTATCGCATCGGGTAAGATATATATAATGAAAGGCTGCAACAATTTGGCCATTGCAATACCATAAACCACCAAGGCAATATTGTTTCCCAGAAGCAAAGCACCGATAAACCTGGAAGGGTTTTTATAAAAAATCGATAATATGCGCGCCGGAAGCAATTTGCGCTTTATGTCAAGCTCTTGTTTCAAACGGCTGGAACTCACAAAAGCGATTTCCATTCCCGAGAAAAAGCCAGAGAGCAACAACATAGAAATGATGATCAGAATTATAGTGTCCATAATATTTCCGGCCTCAAAAATAGGAATATTCGCAGAGACTTGGACATTAAGAGGGAAAATATCTGTTTAAGAATTGGGTTTTTTGAATTAATAATATTAATTTTGGGAAATATTTAACATATTTTGTTGATAAAACCAAAATTATTTAATGTGGAAAAGTTTGATAAAATTTCAGCACTTTTGTCTTTTATAATTGTGCTTGTTTTGCTTTTTAGCGGTTGCGACGGCATTTTTAATAATAACCCACTACCAGAACCCGAAACCAGTTTTGGCGATACACTTTGGGTACATGATAAGCCTATCCTTGAAAATACTACCTACATCAGGGCAATGCCTCTTGCGATTGGAAAGGATGGAAGCGTATATTATCTGGCTGACGGGGGAATGGCAACATGGGATGCGACTCGGGTTTATGCCATAAACAAAGACGATGGTAGTTTGAGATGGAAAACAGATGCTTTGGCCATTTGGCATCCTAATAGCAATATAGTTGTTGCCGACGATGGAACTGTTTATGTCCTTTCATACACTAAACTTTACTCTATTGATCCTAATTCGGGCTTGACCAATTGGGAATGGGAAGTTCCTGAACATATTATGCACGATGGAAATGAAGTTTACAGTTATGGTGAAGTAGGTGGGCTAGCATTAGCTAACAACGGCGACTTAATATTTAAAACAAATGGTTCCGGATCTTATTATCGTGCAATGTATTGCGTAGATAATCAGGGCAATACAAAATGGTATAGAGTTATTGGCGCTCAAGGCACTAATATTACCATAGGAAGCACAGGTACAATTTTCGATTATGAATATGCTGAAAACATAAAATATTTATTGAGGTCAGTAGTTAGTTGCATATTAAATTGACTTGATAAATCTTGTCTGCAACCACCATTCTTCTGATTAAATTATTAAAAATACTCTCTTTGGTCTGTGACCGGTTAATTCGATAACAAAACTCACTTAGATAT